>CAUSWF010000001.1:0-176224 GCA_963535465.1 uncultured Erysipelotrichaceae bacterium
ATGGTTTTTTATAAAGAATTAGAAGATTTTACTAACGAAATGAATAGTATTACTAAGTATAAAAATAACATTTTAAAAAGTAGTAGTAATTTATTAGAATTTATTGAGACAAGTAATAATTTGGATAGAAAAATAGAAAAACTATATACATATGCTCATTTAAATATAGATAGTGAAACATCTAATAGTAAGTATCAAGAAATGATGCAGAAGGTTGAAGATGTATATAAAAATTATTTATCTTTGACTTCTTTTATTGTACCTGAGATGTTAAAGGAAGAATATTCTTTAGTAGAGGGATATATAAAAGAAAATAAGTTACTTGAAAAGTATGCTTATAATTTAGAGGTAATTTATAGAGAAAAAGGTCATCAATTAGATGAGGCTACTTCTTATTTATTATCTCGTTTTAGTGGGGTATTAGATAGTGGAGCTTCATTATTTGAGACTTTAACTGATACTGATATGAAGTTTGGTGTCATAAAAGTAGATTCTAAAGAAGTAGAATTAAATGAGAGCAATTATTCTATTTATGTTTCTAGTAATAACAGAGATACTAGAAGAAATGCATGGACTAGATTACATGAGGTATATGGTAGTTATAAGAATACACTTACTTCTACTTACAATAAATATATGGAATATATGGTAACTCTTGCTGAAATTACTAATTATAAATCAGCGCTTTGTGCATCACTTGCTTCTGATAATGTAAAGGAAGAAGTATATTTAAATTTAATAGATGAAGTTAATAATAATTTAGATGTATTACATAAATATTATAAGTTAGAAAAAGAAGTACTAAAATTAGATGAAATGCATATTTATGATACTTATGCTAAGATGGAAAAAGATTTAGAAATAGAATATGATTATGATAAGGCAAAAGAATTAGTTGTTAAGGCAATGAGTGTTTTAGGCGATGATTATGTAGAAGATTTAAAACAAGCGTTTACTTGTCGATGGATAGATGTATATCATAATGATTCTAAGAGAGGTGGAGCATACTCTAGTGGTATGTATGACACTTATCCATATATTTTATTAAACTATGAAAATAGATTAAGAGATGTTTCTACTCTTGCTCATGAATTAGGACATTCAATGCATTCATATTATTCTCATAAATATAATGATTATAATAATTCATCATATAAGATCTTTGTCGCAGAGGTTGCATCTACTGTAAATGAGTTGCTCCTTGCTAAATATATGATTAAAAATAGTACTAATAAGAAAGAAAAGAAATATATATTAAATGAGTTATTAGATTTATTTAAATCTACAATATATCGTCAAACTATGTTTGCTGAGTTTGAATATAATACTCATAAATTAAAAGAAGATGGTATACCTATTACTAATGAATTGTTATCAAATATGTATTTAGATTTAAATAAAAAGTATTTTGGTAGTGATGTAGTAGTTGATGATTTAATTAAATATGAATATTTAAGAATTCCACATTTTTATTATAATTTTTATGTATATAAGTATGCTATAGGACTTTCTAGTGCATGTAAGATAGTTAATGATATATTAAGTGGAAAAGATGGTGCTAGAGAAAAATATAGAAAGTTTTTAACACTAGGTGGAAGTCAAGATCCTGTAGATGAATTGATGGTCGCTGGAGTTGACGTTTTAGATAAGAATTTATACAAAGATGCAATTTTGATGTTTTCAAGTTTAATTGATGAATATAGAAGGATTGATGAAAATGAATAAAAAAGATTATTATGAAGTCCTAGGAGTAAGCAAAGATGCTTCAGAAGCTGATATAAAGAGTGCATATAGAAAGTTAGCAAAGAAGTATCATCCTGATTTAAATAAAGATGATAAGGATGCTGCAGAAAAGTTTAAAGAGGCATCTGAGGCTTATGAAGTTCTAGGTGATAAAGAAAAAAGAAAAATGTATGATCAGTATGGTTCTGCTGGTTTCCAAGGCGGAAGTAGCGGAGGATTCTCTGGGTTTAATACGACAGGCTTTTCTGGATTTGAAGATATATTTGATTCAATATTTGGAGGAGGATTTGGTGGAGGATTCTCTGGGTTTTCTGGAAGAAGTAATCATAATGGCCCAAGAAAAGGATCTGATGCTTTAATGAGAATTAAAATTGATTTTGAAGAATCCATAGAAGGATGTGAGAAAAAAATCAATTTAGATGTTTTAGAAGAGTGTGATGAATGCTTGGGACATGGAGGATTTGGAGAAAAAACTTGTGATGTATGCCATGGAAGTGGATATGAGACAGTTGTACAAAATACAATACTTGGTCAAGTGAGACAACAAAGTGTTTGTAGTAAGTGTGGAGGTCGTGGTAAGACTTATGATAAAGTTTGTAATAAATGTCATGGC
Source organism: uncultured Erysipelotrichaceae bacterium (assembly GCA_963535465.1). GTDB lineage: Bacteria > Bacillota_I > Bacilli_A > RF39 > UBA660 > CAUSWF01. The sequence continues at coordinate 2,357 of CAUSWF010000001.1, forward strand.
TCTGGTAAAGTAGAAAAGAATAAAAATATTACAGTTAGTGTTCCTGCTGGTATTGCAACTGGTGATAGACTAAGATTAAGTGGTAAAGGAAATGCTGGAGTTAATGGAGGGGCTAATGGTGACTTATATTTAGAATTTATAGTTAAAGAATCACCATATTTCCATAGAGAACAAGATGATATTTATTTAGAAGTTCCACTTACTATAACTGAGGCTGCACTTGGATGTAAGAAAGAAATACCTACAATATATGGAAATGTATTCTTAACAGTAGATCCAGGAGTCGCAACTAATGACAAAGAAGTAATAAGAGGAAAGGGAGTAAACAACAAATATAGATCTCATAAGGGAGATATGTATGTTGTATATAAAGTTTATACACCTACAAAACTTACTAAAGAACAAAAGAAGTTATTAGAAGAGTTAAATGAAACTAATTTAGAAAATAAAGAAATAAAAGAATTTAATAAATTTACTAAAAATAACTAGATTGAATATCTAGCTATTTTCTTATATAATTATATTAGGTGATAATATGAAAGATAATAAATTAACTAAAGATTTGTCAGAAGAAATAAAAGATATAGGAGATGTAATTAAAGAACCAAGTAGTAAGAAGAATTTATTTAAATCTATTTTACTTATATTATTTGGTGTAATATTAGGTTTATTTTTAGGGCTTGCTGGTGGTGGAATATATTTTTCTGCCAAATACAGTAAACCAAAAGATTGTAAGATAAATAAACCAAAAGAAGTAGATAAGAGTATTAATAAAGATAATAAGACTAATATTAAGTTAAGTGAAGAAGAAATTAATTATTTGTATAAATTAGTATCTGATGAGAGAGGTGGAAATTTTACTTCTTGGGTATATGGACAAGATAAGGATTTATTTATAAAAAATATGAAAGAAAGTAGTAGAATGTCTTTAGTATTTCAAAAATTAGATGAAAAAGATTTTACTACTCGTAAAACTAATTTAGATGTTGTAACTAGGGATGGATATACATATGAGTATGGATATTTTAATTCTGAAGGAATTAATAAGATAGCTAAATATATTAGTAAAGATATAGTAAAGAATAAATATAAAGAGATATTTGGAAGTCTTGATACATTTTCTTTAAATATTGATATGGTAGCAGATAGAGCTAGTAATATATTATTTATATATAGTGGAACAACTGATTCATATGTTTCAGCAATAAAGGCTGGTGGATATGAAAATAATTATAAAGTTACAAAGAAGATGATTTCATCTAAAGAAGAAAATAATGTTTTAACTATAGACGAAGAGGTAGTAGGAGTTGATCCTACTGGAGGAGTAGAAAAAGAAATAGTTTCTTATATATTTAATTATGATGATAAGAGTAATAAATATATATTTAATAGAAGAGTTGTAAAATAAAGACAAATATTAATATTTGTCTTTTTATTATGTTATTATATAGGTAATGGAGGGTGTATGACAAAAGAAGAGTTAAAATATTTAAATAATATATTGAGTGATGCCAACTGTTGCAAGTTAAGTATTGATGAGTTATATAATGATTGTGATATATTAATAAAAGATAATTATTTAGTAGATAAGTTTGGTAATAAGATAGGAACTAAAGGAGATATGTATCATAAATTAACTCTTAAGAAGATATTAGAAGAGGGTACTGTTGATAAGAATCCAAGACCTAAATATATAGATGGTAGTCCTGCTCATACTATATCAATAAATCATATGCTTTATACTTATGATATTAATAAAGGAGAATTTCCTTTAATTACATTAAGACCTATTGCGGTTAAATCTGCGATTGGAGAAGTATTATGGATATATCAAGATCAGTCAAATAATTTAGATTTATTAAAAGATAAATATAATGTTAGATGGTGGGATAGCTGGGATATAGGAGATAGAACTATAGGATCTGTTTATGGTGAAACAGTAAGAAGATACGATATAACTAAGAAATTAATAGAAGATATTAAAAATAATCCTGATGGAAGAAGACATATAATGAGTTTATGGCAAGAAGATGTATTTAAGGAGAAACATGCATTAAAGCCTTGTGCATTTATGACTATATGGAATGTTAGACATGGTAGAGATGGTGCATCATATCTTGATATGGAACTTATACAAAGATCATCTGATTTTATGGCAGCTGGATGTATTAATCAAATGCAGTATTTAGCACTATTATATTATGTTGCGAAGTCTTGTGGGTATGAAGTTGGAAGATTTAGTTGGAATGTTTTAAATGTACAAATATATTCTAGACATATAAGAAGTGCAATTAAATTATTAAAAAGAGAACCAGTTAACTGCAATCCTAAATATATATTGGAAACTAATACAGATGATTTCTTTGATATGAAATTAGATGATATAAAATTAGATGGTTATGAAAAAGAAAAAGTAAAGGAAAAGAATCCTCAAATAAAATTGGATTTAGGTATTTAAATGAAGAATTTATCGTTGATAGCAGCAATAGGCAAAAACAGAGAGTTAGGTAAAAATAATGATTTAATATGGAAAATTAAAGAAGATATGCAACATTTTAGAAATAAAACTATGAATCATCCTATAGTAATGGGATATAGAACTTATAAGTCTTTGCCAAAACTTTTACCTGGAAGACTACATGTTGTTATATCTAGGACTAAAATAGATAATCCTGATGTAATTACATATAATAATTTAGAAGAAGTATTAAGATTTATAGAGGAGTATGATGGAGAAGTATTAGTAATAGGTGGGGCTAAAACTTATAAAGATATGTTAGAATATTGCGATAAATTATATTTAACTGAGATAGATGATTTATGTTTAGATGCTGATGTATATTTTCCTGAGTTTGATAAAACAAAGTATGAAGTAATAGAGGAAGAATTAAAAGAAGGAAATCCATCATTTAAATTTAAAACTTATAAGAAAAAGTAAAATTGTGTTATTATATAGACCAGGTGATAAAATGAGGAAAATATATATAGATTGTGATGGAGTAATACTTGATTCAATAACTAATTTATGTTTACAAAAAGAAAGACTTGGATTATATAATCATATTGATCCAGATGAATTTTATAAATTTTTTGAAATAGCTGATAAAAATCCTTCATTATGGGAAGAAGTAATAATAAAAGCAGAGTCTTTAAATAAATCAGTTGAAATAATAAGAAGTGTTGAAGATTATAAAAATATAACTATATTAACTAAAATTCATAGTTTAAAAGAGATGGATTTAAAAGTAAAAAAGTTAAGATATTTATGTAATATAACTTCACCTATTGTATTTGTGCCAGGTCCATTTGATAAGAATGAAATAGTAGATGCGACTGGTAATATATTAATAGATGATTCAGAGTATAATATTAAAAAATGGAGAGAAGCTGGTGGAGTAGGAATATTATTTGATAGTAAATTATCTACTAATACAGATGATAAAATAAAAAGACTAGATTATATATTAAAAAAATGAGGAGTTTCCTCATTTTTTAGTATATTAGAGTATGTAATACTCTTTCAGTATTTTTAAAATTAAGTTTAGCTACTTCTTTTAATTTTTCTTCACCATATCGTTCAACGAATTCTTCACCAATTTTATCTACATCACGTGATGCTCCTTTTAAAAATGGTATATGATAAAAATCGCTCATCTTATCAAATTCTTTTAAAAATATATATCTAGAAATAATAGAACTACAAGCAACAGCCATATTTTTATCTTCTGCTTTAGTCATAAATGTAATTCCTCTTTGAATATTATTTATTCCTTTTAGATAATTATAGTATCTTATTTCTTTAGCAAATTCATCTACTATAATATAGTCTATTTTAGGATTTTCTTCTTGCATCATTTGATATAGGACTTTATTATGCATAATTGCTTTTATTTGGTTCATGTTAGTTCCAATACCATATTTTTCATTATATTCTTCATTTCTCAAGATTAAACTTTTATATTTAATTTTTTTAGCAATAAGAGGAGCAATCTTTTTAATCTTTTCATCATCTATTTTTTTAGAATCTCCAACTCCTAGTTCTTCTAAGTATGGAATATCTTCTTTACTAACATATGAACTAGTAACTACAATAGGACCAAAATAGTCTCCTGTTCCTACTTCATCACTACCAACAGCATCAACATAGTAGTATTTTTTATCGTTAATATTAGGCTTTTGTTCTGTAGTTTCTTCTAACATAGCCCAGTGACTAGCGTCAACATCAGCACTTTTACCTTGAAACATTACTTTTCCAGATTCGTACATAGTTATAACAGTGTCTTCGTCTACTGCTTGAAATACAACATATGGAATTTTTTTATCGCGAATCTTACCTTTGTAATATTTAATCATCTCTTCTTTAGTTTTATCATTTACTTTAATTACTTTATTCATAAATACCTCTATTTTATTATAGCATAAAGTTGGATATTAGTTTATAATTATTATAGGAGGATTTATGAATATAATAGATGTGTTAATAATACTAGTACTTATAATAAGTTTTATAGTAGGGATGGGAAAAGGTGTAATTAAAAGTAGTATATCTTTTATTGGACTTGTGATTATACTTGTACTTTCATTTGTATTTAAAGATAATATCGGAAATAATTTATGTAAATATCTTCCATTTATTCATTTTGGTGGTAAATTGACTGGTATAACTACAATAAATATACTGCTATATCAAACAATAGGATTTTTAATAATATTTAGTTTTTTATATATAATATATACTATAGTAGTAAAATTATCTTCTTTACTGCAAAAATTACTTAATTCTACTATTATATTAAAATTACCATCTAAGTTATTAGGTGGAGTAGTTCAGCTATTTGAAGGGTATTTAATAGTTTTTATAGTATTATTAGTACTTAGTGTAATTATGTTAGATAATCCTTTATTGAATAAGTCATATTTAAGAAATAAAATATTAAAAAATACTCCTATAATATCTAGGTATACTAATAAAGCGGTTAAATCTACTGATGAAATATATAATTTAGTTATTAAGGTTGATAAGAAAAAGATTACTATAAATGAAGCTAATTTAAAGATAGTTGATTTAATGCTAAAACATAAAGTTGTAAGCAAAAAGACTATAGAACAATTAATAGTATTGGATAAATTAGATGAAATTAAAAATTTAGATAAAGTATTAAAGAAATATTAAGTATAAAGCATGTAAATAGATTGAAATTACATGCTTTTTTTAATATACTAAAAGAGTAATGTAAGGAGGATATTATGAAGTACGTATATTTATTTACAGAGGGTAATGCATCAATGCGTGAACTTCTAGGAGGTAAGGGAGCAAATCTTGCTGAAATGACTCATATTGGTCTACCAGTACCACAAGGATTTACTATAACAACAGAGGCTTGTACAAAGTATTATGATGATGGTAAAGAAATTAATGATGAAATTAAAGGACAAATTAATGAGTATATTACTAAGTTGGAAGAAATAACTGGTAAAAAGTTTGGAGATAAAGAAAATCCATTATTAGTATCAGTAAGATCTGGTGCTAGAGCATCTATGCCAGGTATGATGGATACTATACTTAATTTAGGATTAAATGATGAAGTAGTTAATACATTGGCTGAAAAATCAGGTAATTATAGATGGGCATGGGACTGCTACAGAAGATTTATTCAAATGTATTCAGATGTAGTTATGGAAGTAGGTAAAAAATACTTTGAAGAATTAATTGATGAAATGAAAGCTAAAAGAGGAGTTAAATTAGATGTAGAATTAACTGCTGAAGATTTAATGGAATTAGCTAGTCAATTTAAGAATGAATATAAAGAAAAGATAGGAAAAGATTTCCCAACTGATCCAAAAGAACAATTAATGGGAGCAGTAAAGGCAGTATTTAGATCTTGGGATAATCCTCGTGCAAATGTATATAGAAGAGATAATGATATTCCATATTCATGGGGAACTGCTGTAAATGTACAATCTATGGCATTTGGTAATATGGGAGAAGATTGTGGAACAGGAGTTGCATTTACTAGAGATCCTGCTACTGGAGAAAAAGGATTATTTGGAGAGTTTTTAACTAATGCTCAAGGAGAAGACGTTGTTGCTGGAGTTAGAACACCAATGCATATAAATGAAATGGAGCAAAAATTCCCAGAAGCATTTAAAGAGTTTGTAGAAGTTTGTAAAAAATTAGAAGAACATTATCGTGATATGCAAGATATGGAGTTTACTGTAGAGCATGGAAAACTTTTCATGTTACAAACAAGAAATGGAAAAAGAACTGCTAAGGCTGCATTAAAAATTGCTGTTGATTTAGTAAAAGAAGGAATGAGAACTGAAGAAGAGGCAGTTGCAATGATTGATCCTAGAAACTTAGATACATTACTTCATCCACAATTTGATGAAAATGAATTAAAGAAAAATGTACCTCTTGGAAAAGGATTAGGTGCATCTCCTGGAGCAGCATATGGTAGAGTAGTATTTACTGCGGAAGATGCTGAAAGAGAAGGAAATGGTGGTAAAGGAGATAAAGTAATCTTAGTTAGACTTGAAACTTCTCCTGAAGATATAACAGGTATGAAAGCATCACAAGGTATTTTAACAGTACGTGGTGGAATGACATCACATGCAGCAGTTGTTGCTCGTGGTATGGGTAAATGCTGTGTATCTGGATGCGGTGATATTGCAATGGATGAGGCTAATAAGAAGTTTACTTTAGCTGGTAAGACTATTAAAGAAGGAGACTTTATTTCAATAGATGGTACAACTGGTAATATTTATGAAGGACAAATTAAAACAGTTGATGCTACTGTAGAAGGTGAATTTGAAACAGTAATGAATTGGGCTGATAAATATCGTCGTTTAGAAGTTAGAACTAATGCAGATACACCACAAGATGCTAGAAAAGCAAGAGAGTTAGGTGCTCAAGGTATTGGATTATGTCGTACTGAGCATATGTTCTTTGAAGAATCAAGAATTGCTGCTTTCCGTGAAATGATAGTTGCAGATACTTTAGAAGAAAGAGAAAAAGCATTAGATAAGATTCTTCCATTCCAACAAAAAGACTTTGAAGAATTATATGAAGCTTTGGAAGGTGATCCTGTAGTAATTAGATATTTAGATCCACCACTTCATGAATTCTTACCTCAAACAGAAGAAGAAATCAAAAAGTTAGCTAAAGCACAAAATAAGAGCGTTGAACGTATAAAAGAAATAATATCTTCACTTCATGAATTTAATCCAATGATGGGACATCGCGGATGCCGTTTAGCAGTTACTTATAAAGAGATTGCTGTAATGCAAACTAAAGCTGTAATTAAAGCTGCAATAAACGTTTCTAATAAACATAAAGATTGGAACTTAGTACCAGAAATAATGATACCATTAACTGGAGAAGTAAAAGAATTAAAATATGTTAAAGATATAGTAGTAGAAACAGCAGATAAATTAATTAGCGAATCTGGAAGTAAATTAACTTACAAGGTAGGAACTATGATAGAAATTCCTCGTGCTTGCTTAACTGCAGATGAACTTGCTAAGGAAGCAGAATTCTTCTCATTTGGTACAAATGATTTAACACAAATGACATTTGGATTCTCAAGAGATGATGCTGCTAAATTCTTACCATCATATTATCAAAATAAGATATATGAAGAAGATCCATTTAAGACTCTAGATCAAAAAGGAGTAGGTAAACTAATTGAGATGACAGTTAAATTAGGTAAGGGTGTAAGAAATGATATTCATTTAGGAGTATGTGGAGAAACTGGTGGAGATCCAAAATCAATAGAATTCTACCATAATGTAGGACTTGATTATGTTTCATGTTCACCATTCCGTGTACCAGTAGCAAGACTTGCTGCTGCACAAGCTGCAATAAAAGCAGGAAAGCAAAATTAATATTTAAAAGGTTAAGTGATAAACTTAATCTTTTTTGTGATATAATATTTTTTGATTGGAAGAAAGGTGTATAAAATGTTTTTCTTAGAAGAAATAGAGAAAATTAAAGAAAATTATTCAAACAAAATTGCAATTTTTGTTGATATGGATGGCGTAGTTGCTGATTATAGATTTGGTGAAGGAAAAAATATTGAAAATAATGTTCCTGGTACTTATTTGAATAAAAGGTCCATTTCAACAGCAATTAATATTTTAAAAGAAGTTAATAATACTTTTGATTTTGATATGTATATTTTGAGTTCATGTAGATATGATGAACAAGCCATTGAAAAAAGTAAGTGGCTTGAAAAAAATATGCCATTTATAGATAAAAAGCATCAATTGTTTGTGGTTTCAAACACATTTGAAGATAGAAAAATGTTAAAGATCAATAAGATTAAAGAAATTATTAATAATAAATATGTTAAAGCTATAATGATAGATGATACACATGATATATTATTTTTAGCAATAAAAGAATTGGGTGATAAAGTAATTCCATATCATGTAATTACTTTATTTGATTAGGAGTGGTAATTATGAAATATGATGTTATAATAGATTGCTATACTGATGAACCATCTGGGTTGGGTGTGCCTCCATTTTTGAGTGTTCATTCAAGATATATTGCTGGTGCATTAGAAGAACAAAAAAGAAAATATTATTACTTAACTATAGATGACTTGAGATATAGTAATGGTGAAAAACACAATAAAGATTCATATAATAAAAGAATTATTAATACCACAAAAAACAAAGATAATGTTTTCAATATATTAAATAATGCTGATAATATTTATGTTGTAATGGGCTGTTTTGTGAAATATGAGTATGTATCAGCTGAACCTCCAACATTCTTAGAAGTGGAAAATCTATTAAGAAAATATAGTGCTAATAAATTATTGTTTTATTCTTTAGGCGGAAATGAATTAACGAGAGAAAACGTTAGAAAAACTGTTCCACATGGTTTGTTCAATGAAATAATATTTGGAAATACATATAATTATTTTATTGGAGAAACAAGTAATAAGTTCAAACCTAATTATGATAGATTAAAAAATATTGCTATATGTTCTGCAATAGTACTTAATCAATTAGAACGACCTTTAGTAATGGAAATAGAAACTGCAACTGGTTGTAATAGAAAACCAGGATGTACATTTTGTATTGAAGGTATGAGAGGTTTACCGTTACAATTTAGAGAAATAGAAGATATTGTTTCTGAAATTAAAAGCTTATATGATAATGGGGCTTTGTATTTTAGATTAGGAAGACAACCTAATTTTTATGCATATAAAGATTGTAATCCATCTGAAATTGAAAAATTATTTAAAAGAATATGGGAAGTATGTCCAAATATTAAGACACTCCATATTGATAATGTTAGTCCTCACAATGTTAATACACCTGAAGGAGTAAAAATAACTGAAATAGTTGCAAAATATACTACTGCAGGAAATATTACGCCTTTTGGGATAGAGTCTTTTGACCCGAAAATTAGAGAATTATGTAACCTTAATGGTAGTTTAAATGATATTCATGAATCAATAAATATCATTAATAAATTTGGTAAAGAACGTGGCGATAATGGATTGCCAAAATTATTGCCGGGTATAAATATTATTTACGGTTTAGATGGGCAATCTGAAAAAACATTAGATTATAATTTAAATAATTTTAAAAGAATATTAGATTCAGGTAATTGGGTTAGAAGAGTTTTTGTTAGAAAATTAACATCTCCTTATGGTGAGCAATTTGATAAATATACAAAAGATAAACTAGATGAATTTAAAAATTGGAGTTCTACAATTGAAAATAATTTTACTATTCCAATGTTAAAACAAGTATTTCCAGTTGGTTTAATTATTAAAGATTTAAGAATGGAAATGTATAAAGATGGTGATTCTGTTTTAAGGCAAATGGCAACTTGTCCTGTTAGAGTTGTTGTAAAAAATATAGAATTAAAATTAGATGAATTTTATTCTGTTAAAATTATTGGATATGTAGGAAATAGGACTCTTTTAGGAGAAGTTATATGAAAAAAGTAGGATTACTTGTTCCAAAAACGAATTTAACAGTTGAATATGAACTACAATATTTATATAATAATAACTTTTTTAATATCTATGATATAGCGTTTTACATTTCAAAATTAGACTATAAAACAAGTTATAAAGAAGATAAAACAAAATTTTTGAATGATCTTGCAAAGGATAGTAATAAAAAAATTAATGATTTAGAATATATTGGGATTGATTACATTACTTTTTTCTGTACATCATCATCTGTGCTAAATTCTGAAATTACTATTAATAAAAATCCTTTTACTGCACTGCTAGAAGAAGCCACAGAGAAAAATATAAAAAAGTGTTTATTGATTACTCCATATGATGATATTGTTGGAACAAATATTAAAATTGAATTAGAAAAAAATGGGGTTTTTGTTTGTAAAAACATTAATTTAAATTTATTAAATACAGCAGATTATTTTGATTTTGGAATTAATAAACTTAAACAGTTTATTATAGATAATTATAAAGAAGAATATGAAAATATAATAATTTCTTGTACTAATCTTCCAACACTATTAATAATTAATGAATTGGAATCTTTATTTAACAATAATGTGATATCAAGTAATTCGTGTTTATTTAATAAAATCAAAAAAGAAGTGGTAGGTTAATATGATGACAAAAGAAGAATGTAAAAAGATAATCAATATTTGCGCAAGTATGCCAGATGTAAAAGAAGATGTTTTTAAAAATCATGACAATAATATGTGGTGGCCTCTAGAAATTAGAGATTATAAAAAAAGATTACTTATTGCAGGATTGTCTACAAGAATTTCTTATAATATGATTAATAGTTATAGAAAAGTTATAAATCAATTGAATGAATATAGTTATGAACAAATAAAAAGTATGACAAAAGAAGAAATTATTGAAATAATTAAAGGATTAGGGCTTTCTAACACTCGTTATTCATATCTATCATCAATGATTGATTTTATTGAAAAATATAATGATACAATATTAGAAAAAGATAATGATGAATTGATTGAGTTAATTGCAAAAAATGTTAGGGGGGCTTCGTATAAAGTTGCTCAATGTTGTGTACTATATATGCGTGGATATTATTGCGGAATTATGCCGGTTGATAGCGGTATGAAGGATGTTGAACTTCCATGTATTGGTTTTGAGAAATATGGAAATGCAATTGGACATGATATACTTAGAAAGCAATTACAAGAATTAATTAAAGGTAACAACATGGAAGATATTATTACCAGATACGGATATGATCAATTAAGTATACCAAATTATTGTAATGCTACTTGGTGGGCTCATTTAGTATTGATTTATTTTAAAAGGCATTATTGTAATAAACACAAACATGATGAATGCCCATTAGCAAATAAAGTGTGCGTTGGTTATAAATGTAAAAAATGACAAATTTAAGGGGGATTTGATATGATAATAATTGAGGGATTAGATGGTGTTGGCAAAACAACTTTAGTTGATTATTTTGTGAATGTGGGAATGAAAAAATATCATTTTGATTATGATGCTCAAAATCTAGATTTATTTACAAAATATACGCGTGTATTAAATGAAAAAACTGATATTTTAGTTTTAGATAGATCCTTCATAAGCGAAATGGTGTATGGCCCTGTATTGCGTAATAATTGCAAATTAACAATTCAACAATATACTGAATTGTTAAAATTGTATAACGAAACAGGAACTACAATAATTTATTTAAAAGCACCAAAAGAAATTTTATTAGAAAGAAGAGTCAATGATTTAAAGGATTATGAAATGATTGATAAATATTATGAAGCATTAAATATCCGATATGATGAAATTATTGATTATAGTCGTAATTTCATAAATGTTTTAATGTATGACAGTTCTGTTATGACTAAAGAAGAAATTCAGAATAATACTAAGGGGTTGATTGTTAAATGATAGATTTATGTTTTGCAGGAAATAGTTCAATAGATTTAATAAAAAATGGAAACTGGAATAAGGAAACATTTGGTGGTAGTGCCATATATAGTTCACTGTCATGCCGAAGTGTTTCTGATAAAAGTATAGCAATAATAAGTAATGTTGATAATAATTTAAAAAAATTGTTAGATTCAAAACAAATATATTTATTTGGCGAGGTTGTTGATGAGATAAATGTTTTTGAGATAGATGAATCTTTAGGAACTTGTAATTTTATAAAACAAGTTAATAATAATATTTTAATTAATGAAGATATTGAAGTAAATTATTTACATGTTTCATTTAGAAAGGGTGTAAATATAGATAATATTTTAAATAATCCAAAGATAAGATATAATCATTTATCTATAGATGTTATGATACATAGTATAGATAGTTTTATAGATATGATAAGAAAGTATATTGACAAGATTGATATGATTTTCTGTAACAATGAAGAGTACCAAGTGTTAAAAAAACATTTTCTTTCTTTGCCACTTACTATTATCACAAATCAAAACAAACCAGTCATAGCTGTAAACAATAAAGAAAATTTATATTTTAATGTTCCACAAAATATTTCTAAAGTATCTTCCACAGGGGCAGGAGATTCCTTTATAGGAGGTTTCCTAGCAGAATATTTAAAAAATCAAAATCTTAATAGTGCGATAAATACTGGCATTGCTAATGCAAGTTATTCTGTAACTAAATTGGGGCCTATTGATATTTTAAGTAAAAATAATGGTATATTTAAAAATGGTATTTTACCTAAAAATATAATAGTTGTAGGTAATTCGTGTGCAGGTAAAACAACTTTTATTGATTTTTTTAAATCATTTTATAATATATATACAGATATTGATGATTTGGCTCCATTGTTGGAAATGTTTATGATAGATGACGTTTCTAATGGCAAAAATCTTGATGATTTTATTAAACTTAAAAATAAATTAGTATTTATGGAAGATATTTATGAGCATTATTTAAAGAATTTTTCTAATATAGAACACTATTCTGTTATTGCAAAAAATGGTGAAGGGCATGATATTATAAATCCTGATCTTTGGGATATAATTTTAGAAAGATCAGTAGGAGTATTAAAAAATGAAAATAACATAATTCAATTTTCTCGAGGACGAGATGAAAAATATGAAAAAAAATATGGAAGAGATGTTTATAAAAGAAGTTTGGAAATTATTCTTCAAGAACTAGACAATAAAACAAGTACTATTATAATAAATTTGGTTTCAGATTTAAAAATGAGAAAAGAAAGAAATAAAATTAGATTTGAACAAGGCGGTCATTTCGTGTCTGAAGACACTATGGATAATGTCTATAAGGATGATATTTTCCAATACGAGCATGTTGGAGATAGTAAAGGTGTTGTTAATTTGTCAGGAGTAAATTATCCTGTATATACGATTAATAATAATAGAATGCTATCATCAATTAAACTATCTGAATTTTTAATGTATAATGTTAGTGAAATATTGAAATATTATGAAGAATTCAAGGAGGGAAAAAATTATGAATATGAAAGAAATTCAAAAGGAAATATGGCAAAATAAACTTAATAAAGGATTTAATACAACAGATGTTAATAAAGAATTTTGTTTATTATATGGAGAGGTAGCGGAAGCATATGATGCATATAGAAAAAAGAAAGATGATTTAAATGAAGAACTTGCTGATATAGCAATTTACTTGATGGGATTAGCTGAAATGCTTGGCTTTGATTTAGAAACAGAAATTCTTAAAAAAGTAGAAAAAAATGATAAAAGAGTATATAAAAATATAGATGGGGTTAATGTAAGAGTTAGTGACTAGTTACTATAAGTCATTTTAGTTAATTTCGTTCCAAACCTTGCATAGTTACAAGCTGCGATTAAGGAACGCAATAAATAGTAGGCGTAGACATACGAAATAGCGTAAAATCAAAGAGCTGAAAAGCTCTTTTTTATGAATGATTTTATGGTGCCATTTATAGTGCCAAATATGTTATAATTACTTTAGAAGTGGAGTGATATGATAAAGCCGTTTGATAAAATTGAACCAGTATTTAATATTGATGATAAAACGAACAATTTATTAATAACTCCTAATATAAAAAATGAAGATATATCTGCTTATCAAAAATTTATGGATGAATGGAATATTATGAGAAGAAAAAGAAAATAGGTGATCTAAAATGAATTTTAATTATAAATTAAGTGATAAAGTTAAATTGTTTATTGAAAATGCTAAATTGGAAGAAATTAGTATTGGCTGTTCTGATTCGCAAGTTTTTAAAATTGAAAAGGTTGATAAAATATATTTTATTAAAATCTCAACAAAAGGAAACCTTACATCAGAATATGAAAAACTTAAATGGCTTGATGGTAAGCTAAATGTGCCTAGAATTGTTCTATATGACTATACAAATGATACAGAATATTTGATTACAGAGTCTATTGGAGGTGAAATGGTATGTTCAGAATACTATTTAAATAATCCCAAAATAGGTATTAAAGTAATTGCTAAGGCATTTAAGCAAATAAATAAAGTAGACATTGAAAATTGTCCTTTTAATGCATCAATCGATTATAAGTTATTGTTAGTTGAAAATAATGTAAAAAACAATCTAATTCATTTAGAGGATATAAAGGAAGCAACTTTAAAACGATTTGGTAGTTTAGAAAATATTATTCAATTTTTAAAAGACAATAAATTTGATGATGAACATTGCTTTTCTCATGGAGATACTAGCTTGCCAAATATTTTTGCGTCAGGGAATGAATTTGTTGGCTTTATAGATGTTGGTGAATGTGGTATTGCAGACAAGTGGTTTGATTTAGCAATATGTGAAAAATCAATTAGACGTAATTATGGGGAAGATTATATTAAACAATTTTATAATGAATTAGGCATTGTTCCTGATAGAGAAAAAATTAATTATTATTTGTTGATGATGGAATTATATTTATAAAAAACAATGATTTTCTTAACATTGTTTTTTTGTTATATATTGTTAGATAAGAGTAGTGATAATATGAATATTGAAAGAATTTAAAATATATTAACTAAGGTTAATAGAGTTATTTTTAAATTATATAGCTTATAATATGCAATCGAAATTGTAGATAATCAAATTCGTATTTATTCATTAACATATCCTGATAATATTAAGGTTTATAATATATTAGGAACTATTAAATAATTTTAGAGTATATAATGAATCATTAGTTGATGATGAACAGTTTAAAACAGATTTATAAGAAGAAATCGAAAATTATAATAATAAAATTTATGATGTGAAAAGGCTATAGATAGTTATTACATAGATACAAATTAAACAATTCATTGGGATATGGTAAAAATGATGACAGATGAATATAATGGTAGTAAAATTATAATAGATGATGAATTAATTCAAGAAAATGGTATTTTTATTCCAAATAAATTAAAAGTATTAAATAAGAAAAAGTAGGTAGTAAATGATATTAGAAAAAGTTGATAAAAAAAATATAGTTATTGAAAGATTAATGCAATTATATTTGCATAATATTAGTTTATATTTTCCTGTGGATATGGATCAAAAAACAGGTTTATATATTTATGATGATTTAGATAGCTACTTAAGCGGCAGAAATGATAAATTAGCTTATATTATCAAAAATGATAATAGTATTGCTGGATTTATTTTAGTAGATTTTACTGAAAAGGAAAATATTGTTCAAGAAATGTTTGTATTAAATAATTTCAAAAGAAAGGGAATAGGCTCTAAAGCTGTAATAGAATTATTTGATAATCATAAAGGTAATTGGAAGATTAAATCTTTACCATTATCAAAACAAGCTGAATCTTTTTGGGTTAATATCGTGAAAGAATATACAAATAATAATTTAGAAGTAGATTATGTTGGCAAATATAATAGAGCTATTATATCATTTAATAATGAATAATGATTATTTGTTTAGGAAACAACAAGAATTAAATAAATCAAATTCTCTTTAGTCAATGTCATTTACAATTCTAATTATTTACGCAGTACAAGCTACAATTAAAGCGAGAAAAAATTAATCATTATTTATTTATGATGGAATTGTATTTATATGGGATTAGTGATATTCATCATTAATCTTTTTATGTTATAATGTTTATAGAAGGTGAAAATATGGAACAGACAAAGTCAGAACTACATACGCATTTGTTAGGAATGCTTTCAGCAAAAGAATTGCTTAAAATGATATCTGAATATGTTGATTTTATATATTGGCCATTAAATAAGTGGGTTAATGAAGATAGCAAATTAGTTAATATTAATGAGTTGCTTAATAATGAATCTGCACTTAAGCAGTTACAAATAAAACATGGTGAAAAAGTAACATATGATGAATTAGATATTTATTATCAAACGAGAACATCAATAATAAATTATTTAATATCTATTCTATATTTATCCAATGGAAAGAAAAACTGTAAATATTATGATTTAATTATGAATAATGATATAAAAAGTAAAGTAATTGATTACTATGATGATTCATACAGTAATAAAAATTTATCATTTCTTATGGCAGCTTTAAATTATGTTAAGATTGATAAAAGATTTAATAAAGAAAAAAATGAATTCATTTCTAAGCTAATATATAGTGATTATTTAAATAGGTCATTACAAGAACTTGTCAGTATGGGATGTAAATATCTAGAAGTGAGTTATTCATACGAAAATATAGTATCATTAATAGAACTAAATCCAGATATTGCTAATAAAATTAAATGTAAATTTCTCTTATCAACTGGAAGGGATAGGAGAGTAAAGCAAATGGAGGATAGTATTGTTGCACTAAAAGAAGGATTAAGAAAAGGAATGATTGTTGGATTTGATATTATGGGTCAAGAATTAGCTCTTCGTGATGATGAAAAAAACTATAGTTATAGCAAAAAATCATATAGTTTAAAAAGAAAACTGGAATTACTTGTTGAAACGTTGAAAGATACAAGGAATGGACTTAATACTTTAAGAATACACTCGGGTGAATCTAAAATATCATTTGGAAATACTGAATGGATATTAAATACATTATTGGAAATAAAAACAGAATATAAAGATAAAAATTCAAATGTAAAAATATTGCCACCACCAGAAATAAGAATTGGACATGGAATATATTTTGATAAAAATAACGTAAATTATGTAAGAATGTTACAAGAATTAGGTGCAATTATAGAAATTAATGCGTCAAGTAATTTTGCATTAGGTAATATTGATGAATATAATACTCTTCCATATGATTATTATTTAAAGAATGATATTCCAATAGTAATATCAACAGATGGACATGGATTGTATGACACATCACTTAAAGTTGAAGATTATATTGCTAGTAAAGTTAGTAAATATTACAAAATAATACCACCACTTGAAGAGAAAATTGTAGAAGGGAAAATGAAAAGATGACTAGTTTTTATGATAATTTAAGTGAAGAAATGTCGATGTTAATTGATAACCCCCAACAAGAAGAGACAACCAATTTTATTATTAATGGGGAAGAACTTAATGATGAAGCAAAATTGATTTATGAAAAAAATAGGATTATTTTATATTTTACTCATCTTAATAAAGAAAATATGGATTTTATTAAGTATAATGCATTTAGAAAAATAATTGATAAATTATCATCTAATGTTGATGGTATGACTACTGATTATGAAATTTTAAAAAAAATAATGGTTCATATTGAATTAGAATTAGGCATGAATATTTTATTTTCCTCTACATTAGTTAAAATTTTAGATAGTGGATTAGGGAATATAATATGTTATGAAAATGAAAATGATTTAACATATGAAAAATTATATGAATACTATAGAAACAAGAAAAATAGAATGTTGAGGTGATATCATGGGTGATGAATTGATAAAAAAAATGAACAATAATAATTATAGAATTATTAATGAACTAATTGAGATTATTACTGATGAGAATATTAACAATATTGATGAATTAAAAATATATCAAAATAATTTTTTTAAAATAGATGGTAAAGAAATTAGTCATGATGAACAAATAGAATATTGTATAACAACAATTAAATCTAATACAATTATCAAAGAAAATATCGATTTTATAGATATTCAAAAAATAGGTAGAATAAAAGAAAAAATGAATAACAATAATTCTAAAAAAGAAAAAATTCTATTGTTAATTCAGTTGATGTCTTTAATGGGAGAAAATATGATGTTGCCATATGACGCATATAGTTTAATTATGAATAATGAGTTATAATGAGCATATGCTAATAATGTTATGCTAATTGATATTTTCTATATTTTATAGTGTACTTTTATTACATTGAAGCGATTTAGTAGTAAATGTTAGTTGCTCTTGGGTGATGCAGGATATAAATTATCCCAGATGAAAATGTTAGGAAACTTCTAAAAATATTGAGAGAAAATAGAGAAGAGTCATAAATAAGTGACTTTCATTTTTGTAAAACTGTTTTGGAAATAAAAATATAAATTTGAAGGAGGTAATCGTAGTGAATGAATTTAATGAATTTGTTCGTGAGGTTTTTTCAGTAGTTGGTGATATTGTAATAAAACCCATGATGGGCGGATATCTTGTATATCTTAACGGTAAACTGATAGGTGATATTTGTGATAATGAATTATTTCTGAAAAGAACGCTAACATCAGACAAGTTACTTGGAAATTTCGAATTGCGTTATCCTTATGAAGAGTCAAAAACATTGATGCATGTTTTCGATAGATTTGAGGATACGGATTTGATTACAGAACTACTGAAAGGTATGTATTCGGAACTGCCAGAAAAGAAACACAAGAATGCTAAATGAGAAAATAAGCTTTAGTTTATTGAACTTAGTAATTTCAAAATATATAATAAGCAGAAGATTTACATAAGCAGCTGTTGTATTTAGAAAAACTAATGTAAAAATGGTAAACCATTTAAATTAGTATCACTAGTCAAATTATCATTTAGTGTAATCTGAATAAAGTTTAATATTAATGAAATAAGACGATAAAATCTATAGTCTTTTTTTATGCAAAAAATAAAAAATAATACTTGACTTATTCTAGATTTAGATTTATTCTAAATATGGAGGACATATGAAGAAAGAAGAATTAACTAAGATATTAAAAGATAAAAATATTAATCCTACATATCAGAGAATTATTATATTAGATTTTTTAATAAGTGATTATAATCATTCATCTTGTGATGAGATATATAGTAAATTATCTAAAAAGTATCCTATTATTAATAGAGCAACTGTATATAATACTTTAAATCTATTTTATGATATGGGATTAGTTAATAAGTTATGTTTAGATGATAAGTGTCACTATGAATATAAGAAAAAAGATCATGGCCATTTTATTTGTAAGAAGTGTGCTAAGATATATGATTTTGATGTAGAGACTAGTTATATGGGATTAGATAATTTTGATATAGAGACAAAAGAAGTTAAATTCTATGGATTTTGTAATATGTGTCTTTCAGAAGAAAAGGAGAAAAAATGAATAACGAAGAAAAAATATATAGTTTACCTAGAATAGGTGAAAAAGCGCCAAGTTTTAAGGCTAAAACAACACAAGGAGAAATTAATTTCCCAGAAGATTTTGCTGGTAAGTGGGTAGTATTATTCTCACATCCTGCAGATTTTACACCAGTTTGTACAACTGAATTTATGACTTTTGCTAGTATGAGTGATGAATTTAAGAAGATTAATACTGAATTAGTTGGACTATCAATTGATGGTATAGCTTCTCATATTGCTTGGTTAAGAAAGATAAGAGAATTAAAATGGAATAATTTAGAAAATATAGAAGTTAAATTTCCATTAATAGAAGATATTAAGATGGAAGTTGCTAAACTATATGGAATGTTACATGAAAAAGATTCTGATACTAATGCAGTAAGAGCAGTATTTATAATTAATCCAGAAGGAATAATTAAAACTATTATGTATTATCCATCATCAACTGGTAGAAATATAGATGAAATAATTAGAGTAATTAAGTCATTACAAAAATCAGCTGCTGAAGGTATCGCAACACCTGCTAACTGGAGAGAAGGAGAAGATGTAGTATTACCTCCACCAGGATCATGCGGAGTGGCAAAGGATAGAGTAGAAGCAAATGAAGATGATATGTATTGCTTAGACTGGTTCTTATGTTTTAAAAAGCAAAAATAATTAATTAAATTGTATCTTAATTGATACAATTTTTTTTGTTTAATATGTTATAATGAAACAAAGCGGAGAGTTAACATGAATATAGAAAATGAAATTATTAACAATAAAGAAAATTTAACTATTAAGTATGCTTCTAAATTATTGGAACGTTTAGAAATTTTATTAAAGAATTCTAAAGCAGAAACTGATATAGATAAATTCGTATTATTAAAAACTGCAGCTTCTGATTTAGCATTTGCGTGTGAATTGTTGATTAAAAGTAAATTGTCGAGATATGGAAATGATAGTTCATATAAGCCATGGGAAAGTCATAATTTAAAGACATGCTACGACAAATTAAAACAAGAAGATAAAACTTTATTAGAAAATAAAATGTTAGAGAAAAATTATAATATAATTGATGTATTAAGCAATGAAAATACATCACTGGCTTATGAAAAAAGATATTTATATGAACAAAATACTGGTATTCCAAATTACAAATTTTTATGTCATTTTGCAAATGCTTTATTAGAATTGGAAAATGAAGATACTTATAACTTAGAAATAATTGATACTTTAAGTGATAATTTCGATTATACTGTGTTTGATAAAAATAATATTCTTGAAAAACATACTGCTAAAATATTTGAAAAAGCTAATATATATGACATAGATAATAATTTTGATGGTGAAGAAAGATATATTATAAAAAATATGAAGACATCAGACTATGCATTGTTTTCAGAACTTATATTTAAAAAATTTAGTAATGGAAGAAATTGTAGATCTCATGAATTAAGTGAACTGCATAAAAGATTAGAAGATGCTTGTAAGTTTTTAATTACAAAAGAAGATTACACTTATAGATATATAGTTGATAATAAAAATATAAATTTTTATTGGACTTTTGATAGCTTACTATCAGGTGAAGAGTTTGATGTAGGAGATAGATTGCGTGATATTTATGCTGATTTAGATGATGCATTTAAGAAAAGTAGATATGCAACTACTGAATTTTATGATAAATATGATGAAGTTTATAACTTTGCACAAAGAATTAAAATTATTAATGATTTACTTTTGGGAAATCGTACTGAAGTTAATACCATAATGACAAATAAAAAAATTTTAATGGAAAAATTTGGATATCATTTTATGGAAATAAATTCATTTACTGCGGAAGAAATAAAAAATATTAATATTGATTATTTAATGTTTTTAAAATCATGTATTGATAATAATTTTGATTATGCAGTTCCTAAAAAAATATTATTGGAAACAGATAAAAATATAATCAATAAAATAAAATATTTTATATTAAATTATCCTGATGAAAGAATACCTATTGCGATAGATTATCTAGTGGAGAAGAAAGATAATTATTATATATTAGATCAATTCAAATACAATATTTCAATAAAGTTACAAGAGTCAGGTATTTCTCAAACTAGAGAAAATATTGATAAATACATAAGTTTAGTTGAACAATTTAATAAGTGTGGATTAGGAAAAGATTTAACTAATTCTATTTTATCTGGAAAAATATTAATGTCTATGATAAAAATTAATGATTTAGATAAAATAAATTTGTATATCAAATATTTATTTAATCTATATTCTTCTGGCTATTATATAGATAAATTTCATTTTGATTTTCTTTCTAAGATATATTTAGAGGATATAAATAAAATAAATGAATTACGAAAAATTTTTAAAAATAATAATCAAAAAGAATTATTCTATCAACAAATTGGTTATATTTTAGAGATAAATAAAGAACAAATTTATAAAACTCTTGATATAATTAATAAAAATAAAATTCTAAGATTCTATTATAATGATCCTAATTTATTTAAAACAGATTTAAATGAATTTCTTCAATTTATTAATGAAATTAATCAGTCAGATAAAATTAAGTTAGATGAAAAATTATCTATAACGAATAAGATTAATTTGAAAAAATATAATAATATTGATATGAAGAAAATATATAAAATATTATATAAAAATAATTTATTATTTTTATACAAATATGAAGGTATTATGACTGCTAATGTTAATGTTATAGATGATTCTGGTTTACTTAATGAATTAATGAGTTATGATTTAATTAAAAATATAAATAGTAGTAGATATAGTGATAGAGATAGACATGGGATTTCTACTTTAGTATATAATATGTTTAATTATAAAGAAATTAAAGATAATTTATTAGATTTGTTAACTAAGAAGATAGTAATTGATAATCCTCATATATTAAACAAATTAAAAACTTCATCTGGACTTGAAAACAATATATATAAAATTAATATATATAATACTTGGTATGAGAAAATTGAAAATAATAATATTTTTATTAATGGAGGAGCATATAATTTAACTGCAGAATTAAAAAGTGAGTTAAAAAATATTCTTTTAAAAGCAATAGAAAATCCTAATTATACAATGTTAGAGCCATTATCTGAAAGAATAAGAATAATATTTAGTAATAAAGAATTATTAAAAAATATAGATGAAGATATATTAAATAAATATAGTATTAGTTTAATGCAAAATATAGTTACTAAGTCAAATTTTAAAACAGCAGATTTCTCAAATATAAAGTATTTTAGTAATTTATTTAGAGTTATCTATGAAAATAATTTAAACGTTGATAAAATGTTAGAATTATTAAATTTATTATATGATTTTGGGAATAGAGGAATTGTTATGCCCTTTGTAACAGAATTATTAACTTTAAATAGCGATGAAAATGAATTTGATATTTTAGGCGATAGACATAATTTTAATGATGATTTTATAGAATATCTTATTAATAATATTAATGGCAAAAATATATTTGAAGTAGATGATTTTATAAAAAATATTAATACAGTACCTAAAGAACATGATGAAGAAATAAATATGTTAAAAATATAAATAAGAAGTAGATGAAGAAGAAAAATGCTAATTAAATTATATCTATAAGTAGTTAATTATTATTATCAATTTAATTATATTGTATACTAGACATTTAATTTTTATATTTATTGTTGGAAATAAATAAACATGATAGAATATAATTGGTGATAATAAATGAAGAAAAAACTATTTATAGGTATATTTATTTTAGTTATAGTATTTATTTTATTCTTTTATAAATCTTGTTCTAGCAAGCGAGAAGTAAGTTTTATTGTGGACGGTAAAATAGTTTCTAAAAATACTATTAAAGATAATAAAGTTGTTAAGCCAAATATTCCAGTAAAAGAAGGTTATAAGTTTATTGGTTGGTACGATAATAATAAATTATTTGATTTTAAAAAGAAAATTAATAAAAATATTACATTAGAAGCAAGATGGGAAAAGGTAGATTTTCAGGAAAAAATTTATACTGTTAGATTTTTGATAGATGGAGATTTAATTAAATCTGAAACAACAAAAGATTATATTAAAAAGCCTGATATGGTAGATAAAGAAGGTTATGAATTTGTTGGTTGGTATTTAGATGGAAAACTATTTGATTTTAATACTAAGATCGAAGAAGATGTAAATTTAAAGGGTTATTATAAGAAAAAAGAAGTTTTAGTTAATAATACAGTTAAAAAAGTTTTTCAAAATAAGAAAAAAAGTTCTGATAAGATAAAAAATAAAGGAGATAAAGAATCTCCAATTATAAAAAATATAGATATTTTAAAAACTACAAATAGTATCAAAATTAATGTAGAAGCAAGAGATAATTCTGGTGAAGTTTATTATGAATATAAAATAGATAATGGTAATTATCAAAGTAGCAATTCATTTAATCAGTTAATTCATAATAAAAAATATAAAGTAGTTATAAAAATATATGATAAATACGGTAATACAAAAATTATAGAAAAAGAAATAAAAACTAATGAATTAAAGATTAATTACAAATTATCTACTAAAGAGTTAACTAATGATAGTGTTGTAGTTGATTTTGAAAAAGATAATAATAATATTTATTATTCAAATGATGGTATAAATTATCTAAAAGTTGAAGGTAATTTAAATATTTCAGAAAATAAAGTTTTATATGTTAAAAAAACGGATGGTGTGAATACTGTTTTAGATGTAATTAAAATAGAAAATATAGATAAAGAAAAGCCTAATATTACTAAATTTGATATAGAAACATCCACTAAGATGATTAGTATCGATGCTTCTGCAACTGATAATTCTGGTGAAGTAACATATCAATATAAGTTAAATGATGGTAATTATCAAAATTCAAATATTTTTGATAATTTGAAGGATAATACTTTATATGAAGTTGAAATACAAGCTATAGATAAAGTTGGTAATGTTTCTAATAATAAAAAAACAATTCAAACAAAAAAATTATCAGAACCTGTACTAAGTTTATCTAATAGCACATTTACAAAAGATAGTGTTTTTGTAACAGTAGGAAATATGCTTTCTGAAATTAAATGCACATATTCATATGAGCAAATAAAAGATAAAGAATATAAAGATCCTATTAAATTAGATGAAAATACTACTTTAAAAGTTAAGTTTAGTGATGGATATAATGAAAAGGTTACTAGTATTAGTGTTACAAATATAGATAAAGAAAAGCCAGTTATTAATAATCTATCTTTAGTTGAAACAACTAGAAGTATAAAAGCAACTATTAATGCTTTGGATAATTTATCAGGAATTGATACATATAGTTATTATATAGATGATGAATTAAAATATACAGGAACTAATCAAACATATTTATTTGATAATTTAATTAGTAATAAAGAATATAATATAAAAGTTGAAGTTAAAGATAAAGCAGGTAATATCAATACATATAAAAATACTATTAAAACTAAACAATTAGGTAAAATAGTTGGAATAGTAGATAAAGAAGAATATGCTAAAGAAAAGAGAGTAACTATTAAGATTGATAGTTTAACTGATGGAAATATTTATTCATATTTACTTGATACTGATTATATTAAAATTAATACTTTAGAAACTGATATTATATTAAGAAAAGATAAAGAAATTAAATTAAAAGTAAGTGATGGATATAATGAAAAAATTACTAAAGTTATTGTAGATAAAATAGATAATAAGGCTCCTGAAGTAACAGAGTCTAAATTATCAGTAAAATCACATGAAATTAGTGTTGAATTAAATGCAATAGATAAAGGAAATCCTACTGCTTCTGGAATAAAAGGATATCAGTATAAATTAATGTTAGCAGATTCTACTATAGTAAAAGATTATACTGAATTAACAACTAAATCAAAATATACATTTAAAGATGTGAATAGTTCTACATCATATAAAATAGGTGTTAAATTAATCGATAATCTTTTAAATGAAGTTGAATATGTAACTGATACTAAAGAAACATTAGTTGGATGTTTTACAGTAACAAGTAATGGAGTAATTACAGATTATTTAGATAGTTGTGATAGGAAATTAGTAATACCTAAAAAATTTAATGGTATAACAATTACTGAAATAGGAGATGAAGCTTTCTTTAATAAAGGTATAAAGAGTTTAGAATTACATGATGGAATTAAAAAGATTGGTAATAATGCATTTTATCAAAATCCATTTAATGAAACAGATAAATTAGAAATACCATCTAGTGTAGAAGAAATTGGTACTTATGCATTTGCTAATATTACTGATGGTACAAATAAACTTAATGCTACAATAAGATCTAAATATTTAGGTGATACTTCTTTTGCAGGTAACTCATTTAAGAACTTAATACTTGATGGAGTAGAAACTATAGGTAAATCAACATTTAGAGCATGTAGAATTGATAATATAACAATTAAAGAAGGTTTAAAGAAGATAGATTCTCATGCCTTTAGAAATGCTAGAATGAAGAATATAATTTTACCAAAATCATTAGAAACAATTGGTTCTAGTGCATTCCAACAAGTTATTGGTCCTTTAAAAGTTAATATAAAGAAACCAAATAATTCAATTTCTGGTGCTCCATGGGGTAATACGACAGGAACTATAAATTGGAATTATAATGAGTAAGACTATAGTTAGCTATAGTCTTTTGATTGTAATTTATAAAAAAATATGATATAATATGGCAACTATTGAGGTGAAATATAGTGATTAAAAATTTTAAATTTAATAATAAAATATTAAAGATACTGGCTAGTACAAGTTGTGTACTTCTTTTATCAGGATGTAACAGAGAAATAATAGATTTAGAATATGGACTAGAATCAGGTGTTATAGTAGGTGATAATACATCTATATTGTTTAATGTTGAAAGTTGGAAAGATTATCAAGGAGAACAATATAAAATAGTTACTAAAGATGGTTTAGTTATGTTAACATCGTCATTTGATACTGATTTATTCTATGGTAAAAATAATAAATCTTTAGCAGAAGAATATGCTAAAAATGCAGTTTCTTTAAATGGAGAAATTAATTATATTGGTGATTTTTCTGATAATGAAAGTAATTTTAATAAAAATATAATTGATACTGATTATTCTTTTAATAAAGCTGTTGTATTTAATGGTAATAGAGCAACTGTTATTAACATTACTAATTGGAAAACTTATGAGGGAGAACAAATACAAGTAAAAACAGAGGATGGTATAACAATGCTGTTGTCTAGTTATAATACTAAGTTATTTTATGATATTAATTGCAAAATAAAGGCAGAACAAGTCGCAGCTATGTATGTTGGAAGTGATGGAGTTGTATCTATATATGGAAAAGATACAGATAGTAGTTTATACAATTATAATATATTAGATATTAATTATGGATTTAATAAAGCAATAATTTTAAAAGATAAAGTCGCAACTATTGTAAATGTGGAATTTTGGAATGATTATGAGGGTGAACAAATACAACTTAGAATTAAGGATGGCCCATTACTACTTACTTCTACATATGATACATTTTTAGTAAATGATTTGGCTAGCGAACATGATATTAAAGAAATAGCTGAAATGTTAAGTGATAAGGTAGTTGATTACACCAATGCTGATTATAATATGTTTGCACTACATAATTATGATTTTGTAGATTTTAAATATGGCTTTGCTCATGCTGTTATATCTAATAAAAATATGGCATCAGGATTTGATATAGAAAAATGGAAAACTTATAATGGCGAACAGATACAACTTACATTACCATCTGGAGATGTTATTTTAACTTCTTCCATGTTTGCTGATTTGTTTAATGATGGAAATGATAAAATGAATACTTCAA
Source organism: uncultured Erysipelotrichaceae bacterium (assembly GCA_963535465.1). Taxonomy (GTDB): domain Bacteria; phylum Bacillota_I; class Bacilli_A; order RF39; family UBA660; genus CAUSWF01. The sequence goes on from CAUSWF010000001.1 coordinate 29,652, forward strand.
CTTTGATAAATAATTATTCTACTAATGAAGTTACAAATACTATAAAAGATCCAAAACAAACTGAATTAATAAATTATGAATTCTTTGATTTGGTATATAAGTATAAGTATGCACTTAAGGTAGAGTCTGGTAATGTTACTATTATTCCTATAAATAAATGGAAAGATTATGATAATGAAAATAATAGTGATGATAAGAAAGATAATAATAGAACTAATAATTGCGAACAAATACAATTAAAATTACCAGATAATACTAAAATACTTACTACGGCATATGATACGATATTAGTTAATAATGTTAGTGATATAAAGAAAATCGCAGAGTTATTTAGAGGGGAAAATGGAGTTATTACAGATTTAACTAGTGTTTTTGGTGAACCAAATCCTTCTGCATTTAATTTAGATTTTTTAGATTTTAGTTGGAAATTTAATTATGCTATTTCTAACAATGGTCAAAATAGTCAGATATTTGAGATATCATCTTGGTTTGATTATACTGACGGGGAACAGGTTAAATTAAAATTTAAAGAAGATAGTGGTATTTTGGCTTCATATGTAAATACTACGTTAATATCTACAGATAGTGAAGAAAAAGTAGAAGCTTTAGCTAGAGCTTTTGCAGGTGAAGTTAAAACAGATAATAAAGTATATAAATATAAGTAATAAAAAGAAATCATTAATGATTTCTTTTTAGTTTACAAATTTATTCCATGATATTGCTTTAGAACTATTAACTGTATCAAAAGCATTATCAATTTGTTTAATTAGGACTCTTGCTTTACAAGATAATGGGCTATCAGGATATTTTAAAAATTCATTGCCTCCACTAATATATGGTCTCATAAGTCTAGGGAATAATGTTGCTCTATCTTCTTTATAATTGGTTTGTCCATAGTCAGCTACAAAGTATGCTGTTTGAGCATTATTATATTTAAAATTTAGTGATGAATCATGGTTTCCATATGTATATCCAGCTGGGTTACATTTTACATATTCATCTTCTGGAGATGCTGGATACATTTTAGTTGAAATATAATTATCGATATAATGCAGTATTTCATGATGTAGTGTTTCTTCAAATAAATAACTACTAGTTGCGACACTTATAACAACATTACTTAAAAATTCACTATCACTTAGACCATATAGTCCATTATGTATTTGATCTAAAAGATTTAATGTTAGTGACATGCCATTAGAATTAAATTCTTTAAAGAACCCTGCAGGATATCTTGATAGAATATAATCTATTTCATTTAGTACTTTTTTAAGTTTTACTTCATCGTATATAGCAGTACCTGTACTCCAACCAACTCTTGTTCTACTTTGATCTCTAACCATGAATTTAACTCCATACCTATATGTCATTGATGCTATTTTTTCATCATTTAATTCTTTTTCTGTTTTAACAGGAATAGGAGATGGTGTTGGTGATGGAGTTGGTGCTTGTGTTGGAGTAGGTTGTGGTTTATACGTTGGCTTTGGACTTGGCTTTGGTGTTGACTTTGGATTAGTAGATGGTTTTACTTCTTCTTTTGTGTTGTTTTTACTTAACTTATCATCTAATTTATATGAAGTATCTTTCTTTTTTTCTACTTTTACTTCATCAATTTGTTCTACTTCTTTTTTATCATTTATTTCATTATTATTATCTTTTTCTTTTGTATTTAATTTATTGTTATCATTTATAGTGATATTGTTTTTTTCTTTACTAGACTTTTTTATATTCTTTTTACTAAATATACTTATTATAGATATTATTAGTAATATAAATATTATTAACATAATTATTATTTTCTTTTTCATAATCTCTACCTTCTGATGATATATTATCATATAATAATATTTATAAATATTTAAATAAAAATATATGTATAAACTTTACGTATTTTAACATATATAATTTTATTATTAGATTTGTATTAGTAAAAACATTATGTTAAAATTATTTGGTAAATAAGGGTGTTAAATGAAAGATAAATTATTAAAATTACAAGATATAAAATATAAATCATTTCAGGAAAGATTGATACCTAATATTGATAAAAATGTAATTATTGGGATAAAGATACCAGTATTAAGAAAATTAGCTAAAGAAATGATAAAAGACGAAAGCTATATAAAGTTTTTAGATAGTTTGCCACATGTTTATTTAGAAGAAAATTTGTTGCATGCTATATTGGTATCTGAGTTAAAAGATTATGATCAATGTATATTTAGATTAAATTTATTTTTACCATACATTGATAATTGGGAAGTTTGTGATATTATTTCACCAAGAGTATTTAAAAATAATAATATAAAATTAATTGATGAAATAAAAAAATGGCTAAATAGTAAAGATGAATATATAATAAGATTTGGTATAGAGATTTTAATGATGTATTATTTAGATGATAATTTTGATATAAGTTATCATTATTTAGTTTCTAAAATTAGAAGTAGTGATTACTATGTTAATATGATGATAGCTTGGTATTTTGCTACTGCATTAGCTAAAAAGTGGGACAATTCAATAAAATATCTAGAAGAAAACAAATTAGATAAATGGACTCATAATAAAACAATTCAAAAAGCTATAGAAAGTTATAGAATAACTAAAGAACAAAAAGAATATTTAAGACAATTAAAAATATAATAAGGAGTAATATGAATTATACAGAAACAATTAAAATATCATTTTTTATCTTTCCACTAATCGCAATGTTATTAACATTACCATATATGATACATAACTATAGAAAATATGGTTCAATAAATAAAATAAGAACACTTATTGTTTTTTCTTTTATTTTATATTTAGAAAATTGTTACTTATTAGTAATATTACCATTACCTAAAAATGTATTAGAGAAAGATTTTTTAGATTCTATTCAAATTATACCATTTAATTTTATAAGAGATTTTATTAGAGTAAATCCTTTATTTAATGGTTCAACTAATATTAAAAAAATATTATTAGATAAAACAGTATATGTACCATTATTTAATATTCTAATGACTATACCATTTGGGATGTATTTAAGATATTATTATAAATTGTCATTAAAAAAGATAATATTTTATTCTGCTGCGTTAAGTGCTTTTTTTGAATTAACTCAACTAACAGGTCTATACTTTATTTATAAATATCCATATAGATTATGTGATATAGATGATATAATTCAAAATACAACAGGTGGTATAATAGGATATTTTATTGCAACTATTCCAATAAAATATTTACCATCTCGTGAAAAAATAGATGAAAAATCATATGAAATAGGTGATAAAGTACCAGGAATAAGACGATTATTTTCATATATGATAGATTTAATATTTATTATAATATTAACTATATTAATAGAAAATATATTTAGATTTAGATATTCTTTTACTATAGCGTTTATTTTTTATTTTAGTGTATTACCAATATTTAAAGGAAGAACAATAGGTACTAAATATATGAAATTTAGAATAGAATTTGAAAAGAATAGGATATTTAATACTCTTATAAGAGGAGTATTAATGTATGTTTTTATAATGTTAGTACCAAATTTTATGTTTAAAATTAATAATTATTTAGCTCCTAAAGAAAATATTATATTTCTTATTTGTCTTATTTTAATAGGAATATCTTACTTTATTTATTTTATCGATATGATTTATAGATTATTAACTAATAAAGAATTATTATTTGATAGGTTTATTCATACAAAATATGTAAATGAAGTAAATAAAAAAGATATACATAAATAACATTATTTGTTATAATTAACTTGTAATTAATTATGTAGTTAGTTACTGGATTTTATATTATTTTAACTTTTCGAGATTCTCATATATTGAAAAAAGTAAATAACTAAAACCAATATAGGAGGATACATGGATAAAAAAGATAAGACATTAGTATGTCAAGATTGTGGTAAAGAATTTATTTTTACTGCTGGAGAGCAAGAATTTTATGCTACTAAGGGTTTAACAAATGAACCAAAAAGATGCAAAGAATGTAGAGATAAGAGAAAAGCTAATAAAGGTAATAAATAGTGAAAAAGCAAGCGTTATGCTTGCTTTTTGATTATTATAATTTTATAATAAATATTGAGAAATGGGGTGATTAATTGAAATATTATTGTATAGGAATTAAGGGTTCTGGAATGTCAACGCTTGCTCAAATACTTTATGATTTGGGTAATAGTGTTTCAGGATATGATGATCATAAAGGATATAAGTTTACTCAAAAAGGAATAGATGATAGAAATATAAAAATATATTATGGGCATGATCATGATATAGATAAAGACACTATTGTTACATATAGTGTAGCATTTAAGCCTGATCATCCTGAAATGATTAGAGTTAGAGAACTAGGATTAACAGTTAAGCCATATAGTGAAATAATGGGTGATGTTATAGATATGTTTGAATCGATTGGAGTATCTGGTACTCATGGTAAGACAACTACTTCTTCAATTATTAGACATATATTAGAACATAGCGCTGGATGTAATTACTTTATAGGAGCAGGTGATGGACATGCGACTAAAGATAATAAATATTTTGTAGTAGAGTCAGATGAATTTAATAAACATTTCTTACACTATAAACCAACATATAGTATTATTACTTATATAGAAGAAGAACATATGGAGTGTTACAAAGATTTAGATGATATTAAAGAATCATTTACTAAGTTTGCTAATCAAACTAAAGATTTAGTTATTGCTAATGGTGATTTAGAAAATATAAGATCATTAAAAATAGATAAAACTCTATATTATGGATTTGATGATAATAATGATATTGTTATTAAAGATGCAATTACTACTGATAAAGGTTCTATGTTTAAGTTATATGATGGTGATAAATTAATAGGAGAGTTTTTTATACCACTTTATGGAATGCATAATGTAATGAATGCAACTGCTGCTATATTAATGGCAATATATTTAAAGATTGATATTAATAATATAAAAGAGGCTTTAGAGACATTTGTTAATGCAGCGAGAAGATTTGTATTAATAGAAGAAAAGAAGAATGTAATAATAGATGATTATGCACATCATCCAACAGAAATAAAAGCTACATTAAAAGCAGCTAGAAATAAATATAAAGATAAAAAAATAATAGCAATATTTAAACCTAACGTATATTCTAGATTTGTTAATTTTAAAGATCAATATATAGAAGCGTTTAATGAGGCAGACTATACTTATTTAACTAAAGTAGAGTCAAATAGAGAAAGGTATGAAGACTACGTTGGGTATGATTCTAATATAATAACAGATGTATGTTCAAATTGCTCTTTATTAGATGAAAAAGATATGAGTGTTTTAAAAGAGTATAAAGATGTTTGTTTTGTAGTTATGAGTTGTGCTGATGTAGCAAATATAATAGATGTTTTAAAGGAGTATAATAATGAAAAGTAATAAGGTAAAAATATTTTTAGGTTTTTCTTTAGCAATAATTGGTGTATTAATAGGATTAGTTAATTTTAATATTATAAATAAGGATATATTTTTTGATGGATGGTGGACACTATTTATTATAATTCCATCTATTATAGGATTATTTACAGATGAAGATAAGGCTTCTAGTTTAAAGGGATTAATATTTGGAGTTGTATTATTATTAATATTTCAAGATGTACTAAGTATGGAAATTGTTGGTAAATTGATTTTTCCTATAGTATTAATGAGTATTGGTACTTTGTTAATATTTAATCCATATATAAAGAAAAAAGTTATTAAAAGTAAATCTAGTACTACATTTTTTAGTACTAATAGAATTACTCCTGTTGATGTTAATCAATTAGATTTATTTACTATGTTTGGTGAAACTATTGTTGATTTAACTAATACTAATATGGATGAAGTTAATAGGCTTGATTTAAGTTTAATATTTGGAAGTGTAATAATATATTTACCAAGTGACTTTGAAACTATAAATAATGTAACATCAATTTTTTCTGATGTTTCTGATAGAAGAGCTGATGTTAAAAAAACTAAGAAGAGGTTAGAAATAAATGGTTTAAGTTTATTTGGAGATATTAAAATAAGATAGGTAACTATCTTTTTCTTGTAAAAAATAGTAAAATATGTTATAATATGTGACAACTAGAGGGGTTAATATGGAAAATATATTTATTAGAAATTTAAATAAAAAAAGTGAAGAGAAATTTACATCTGATTTTGGATTATGGCTAAGAAAAATTAGTGATAAACCATTTAAAAAATTATGTAATGTATTTACTAATGCTAAGATAATTTATAATAATAATAATAATTTGAGTGATGAAGAATATTTTAATAGCTTAAATTTAGATTATATTCCTACTGAAAATTATGAAATAGATAGTAATAAAAATAATATAGTAGTTGAAAGATATCCTAAATTAAATGAAAATGAACCATATATTTTTGTTTGCAATCATACGTGTCCTGAAGATATTGAAACAGTATTAAATATTATAGATAGAAATGCTTATTTAGTACTTGGTTCTATAGAAACACTAAAATATAATAAAGAAGCTTATTTATCATTCTTAAATGGTATGATTCCATTTGATATATTGAATTCATCTGAAAGAAAGAGTGCATATAAAAAGATGGTAAGAGTATTGAAAACAAATAGTATTTTAATATTCCCAGAAGGATCTCATAACTATAATCCTAATAATTTAGTTAATAAATTATACGATGGTCCTGTAAGATTAGCACTTGAGACAAATAGAAAAATAGTAGTTCTTACTATGCTTAAAGATAATGAAAATAATATTGCATATATAGATGCTAGTAATCCTATAGATGTTTCAAAGATGGAAATTAATCCTAATGATTCTTACAAAAAAAATTTAAAAAGATTAACTTTAAATATAAGAGATAAGATGGCAACTGCTGTATACTATATGTCATCAAGACATTTTAAGCAAATAAAAAGATCTGATTTTTATGATATAGAAGAAGAAATGAGACTAAAAAAGATAAATGATGCTTTTGAAAAAATGAAATGGAATAAAGATATTTTTGAAGCAGAATATTTGGTTAAAAAAACAGATGAAGATAGAGAGTTAGAAAAAGTAATAGTAGATATGAATAATCTAGCAATTAATAAGCCTTCATTAATTAATTTACTTGGTAAAGATTGGATTATAAAAGAAATTGATATGATGAGAAAAGATATTCCATTAAGAATGAGAAAGCATTTAGAAGAAGAAAAAACTTGTAAAGTTTCAATAAAGAAGAAATAATTTTGACATTATTTCTTTTTTTTGCGATATAATTTATTATAAGGAGATATGTATATGATAGAGTATGAAATACCTTTTGTTTGTTTAATATTTACTACACTAATTCTATTGATTTTTAATTTCAAGAAGAAAGTTAATTTAGAAGAAAATTATTATTTTAGTAATATATTAATTTTTACATTTTTAGTTAACTTATTTAATCTTATATCGCATTATGGAGCAAGTATATATTTAGTTAATGGAGTAGATAATTGGTATGCTTCTATTTTTTCTATAATTAATAAAATTGGATCATGGTTTATTGTAATTATATGTTTTAATATGCTTGCCTATATTTTATACATTTCCTATGAAAAATATAGAAAAAATTTTAATACATTAAAAATAGTAAACAATATCTTTTATATGATAATAGGAGTAATAATATTTAATTTAGATTTTATTGTTATAAAAAGAGGGAATATAACTGGTGGTAAAGGGTCAGCTGTAATATTTACATTTGTATTAATTTTCACTGCACTTTTCTTGTCTGTAATTATTTCGTTATTAAATTTAAAAAGATATGATAAGAGATATTTATCGGTATATATTATTTTGCCATTAATAATTGGTTTAGGTATATTTGTTGTATTTCACCCTGAGTTTAATGTATATGATTTAATATTATGCTTATTGTGCTATTTAATGTATTTTACAATAGAAAATCCTGATTTAAAAATTGTAGAAGAATTATCACTTGCAAAAGTACAAGCTGAACAAGCTAATCGTGCTAAGACTGACTTTTTATCTAGTATGTCACATGAAATAAGAACACCATTAAATGCTATAGTTGGTTTTTCTGAAATAATAGGAGAGGCAAATAGTTTAGAAGAAGCAAAGGCTAATTCTAAAGATATAATAAATGCATCACAAACACTTTTAGAAATAGTAAATGGAGTATTAGATATATCAAAGATTGAAGCAGGTAAATTAGAAATAGTTAATACAAAATATAATCCTAGAGAAACTTTTTTTGCACTTGCTAAATTAATAGAACCTAAGATGAAGGAACATGATTTAGAATTTACATATCATTTTGCAGAAGATTTACCTAATACTTTGATAGGAGATCACGCTAATATTAAAAAAATAATATTAAACTTTTTATCTAATGCTGCTAAGTATACAAAAAAAGGATATGTTAATTTTATCGTTAAATGTATTAATAGTGAAAAGACAACTAGACTAATAATAGATATAGAAGATTCTGGAATTGGAATAAAAGATGAAGATATTGATAAGTTATTTTCTAAATTTGAAAGATTAGAAGTCGATAAGCATTCAACTATAGAAGGAACTGGGTTAGGTCTTGCAATAACTAAGAAGTTAGTAGAGTTAATGAATGGTAAAATAATAGTTCATACAATCTATGGAGAAGGATCTAAATTTACTGTAATATTAGATCAAGAGATATCAAATGAAAAGATAATTAATGTAGAAAAGACTAATGAAATTATTGACTTATCACCATATAAAATATTAGTAGTAGATGATAATGAACTTAATATTAAAGTATTAATTAAAATTTTAGAAAAATTAAATTTAAAAAATGTAGATAGCTGTAATAATGGCTATGATGTCATCAATAAAATTAAAAATAAAGAAAAATATGATTTGATTTTACTAGATGATATGATGCCTAAATTAACTGGAGTAGAAACATTAAATAGACTAAGAGAAATTGATAAATTTAATATACCAGTTGTAGTTCTAACTGCTAATGCTGTTAGTGGTATGAAAGAAAATTATTTAGAAAAAGGTTTTAATGATTATTTAAGCAAACCAATAGATAAAACAGAATTGATAAGAGTCTTAAGTAAATTTTTAAATAATAAATCAAAAGTATATAGTTATGATGAAGCAACAAATGATTCATCTTTGAATTCGTTAAATGAAGAATCTAAAAAGTTTTTAGAAGCAAATAATGTTGATATAACAAAAGCTTTAGCTATTTTAGGAGATATAGAGATGTATAATGAGACTGTTAATGATTTTTTAGATGAAGTAGAAGATAAATGGAATAGAATAAAATTATATTTAGAAAATAAAGATATGCCTTCATATGCAGTAGAAGTTCATTCTCTAAAAAGTGATGCTAAATATTTAGGTTTAACGAAATTAGCAGATATATCATATGATCATGAGTTGAAATCTAAAGAAAATAATTATGATGGAGTATTAAGTAGTTTTAATTTACTTGAAAAAGAATATAATGATTCATTAAGGATTATTAAAGAATATAAAAATAAATACCTCAATTAGAGGTTTTTCTTGTTTAGAATAGTTTTATGTGATAAAATTATTTTGCAAGGAAATGGTCTGTTGGTGAAGTGGTTAACACGTCGCCCTCTCAAGGCGATATGCGTGGGTTCGAGCCCCATACAGACTACCAAATAAAAATCAAGTCGTATAAGCGACTTTTTATTATATAGGAGGAAATATGAAAATAATTTCATGGAATGTTGCTGGATTTAGAGCAGTTTTAAAGAAAGGTTTTGATGATTTTTTTAGAGAAATTGATGCTGATATATTTTGTATTCAAGAATCAAAAGTTTTAGAAGAACAATTTGATTATAGACCAGAAGGATACAAGATGTATTTAAATCCAGCAGAGAAAAAAGGTTATTCTGGTACTTTGGTTTTTACTAGAATTGATCCCATTAATGTAAGTTATGGTATGGGAATAGAAGAACATGATAAAGAAGGAAGAATAATTACACTAGAATATGATAAATTTTATTTAGTAACTGTTTATACCCCAAATGCTAAAAATGATTTATCAAGATTAGAATATCGAATGAAATGGGAAGATGACTTTAAATCTTATTTAAAAATGTTAGAATTAACTAAGCCTGTTGTAGTATGTGGTGATTTAAATGTTGCTCATAATGAAATTGATATCAAGAATGCTAAATCTAATAGAGGTAGTGCAGGATTTACTGATGAGGAAAGAGATAAATTTAGTAAATTATTAGAGGCAGGATTTATTGATACATTTAGATATTTATATCCAGAAAAAATAAAATATTCATGGTGGAGTTATATGGGACATGCTAGAGAGAATAATACTGGTTGGAGAATAGATTACTTTGTTGTATCAAATAATTTTATAGATAAAGTAAATGATTCTATTATTCATGATCATATACTTGGAAGTGATCATTGTCCAATAGAAATAGATATAGAGGATTAATATGAAGACATTAGACATAATAAATATTGATAATGAATTAGGGAAAATAGAAGATAATATAATATTAGAAGTAGGTAAGTGGAGAGGTATTGGAATAGATGAAGTAAAAACTTACTATTATATAGATAATAATTATGATTTATATTATAAAGAAATAAGAGATAATGAAAAAACTATTTTAATAAAACATTTAAATGAAAGTGATAAGAATTTATTAAATAAACTTATAGAAGATTATTTTATAAAAAGAGAATATTATGATAATATCGATCCATTTATATTATCTGGAGAAAGAGTATATATAAAAGATAATATAAATGAATATAAAATATATAATAATACTAATTTAACTAATAAAGTATTAGATTATATTGATGAAATAGATAATTAAATAAATATTTGTTATAATAAATTTGGTGATAATATGATAAGAATTAAAAATATAGAAGCATTAGAAATACTAGATTCAAGGGGAAATCCTACAATTGAAGTTGAGGTAGAATTGGAAGATAAATCAAAGGGTAGTTTTATGGTACCTAGTGGAGCTTCTACTGGTAGTTATGAGGCGTGTGAATTAAGAGATAAAGATAATAGTAGATATGATGGTAAAGGTGTATTAAATGCTGTAAATAATGTTAATACTATTATTAAAAATAAGCTTATTGGTATGGATGCTTCTAATCAAGAATTAATTGATAATACCTTAATAGAATTAGATGGCACAAATAATAAAAGTATGCTTGGAGCTAATGCTATACTTGGTGTTAGTGTTGCGGTACTTAGAGCGTATTGTAATAGTAAGAATATAGAAGTTTATGAATATTTTGGAGGTAGTAAGTTACCTATTCCTATGATGAATGTATTAAATGGTGGAAAGCATTCTGATAATAATATTTCATCTCAAGAATTTATGATTATGCCAATTAATATGTCTAATTTTAAAGAAGGTCTTAGAATGTGTGTTGATGTTTATCATACATTAAAAAAGATTTTAAAAGATAAAAATTTATCTACTGGAGTAGGAGATGAAGGTGGATTTGCTCCTAATTTAGAGAGTGAAGAAGAATGTTTAGATTTATTAGTAGAAGCTATTAAAGAAGCTGGATATATACCTGGAAAAGACTTTAAATTATGTTTAGATATAGCTTCAACTGAAATGTGGGAAGAGGCTAAGAAGATTGGCAAAAATGGTTATTTATTTTGGAAAACAAATAAATTTTTAAGTCCAAAAGAAATGATATTATGGCAAGAAAAATTAACTACTAAATATCCTATATTTAGTATAGAAGATGGACTTGCAGAAGAAGATTGGGATAACTGGAAGGAATATACTTTAAAGATTGGTAATAAAATACAATTAGTAGGTGATGATTTATTTGTTACTAATATTGAAAGGCTTAAGAAGGGAATTGATCTTGGTGTATGTAATTCAATACTTATTAAATTAAATCAAATAGGTACAATAACTGAGACAATTAAAGCTATAAATTTAGCAAAAGAAAATAAATATACTTATATAATTTCACATAGATCAGGAGAAACAGAAGATAATTTTATTGCTGATTTAGCTACTGGCTTATCATCAGGGCAAATAAAAACAGGAGCTCCATGTCGTAGTGATAGAGTTTCAAAATATAATAGATTATTAAAAATTGAAAATAAATTATTAAAAAATCAATAATTAGGTATATAATATAGGCGAGGTTTTATGAAATATTTTGATTGGACTAATAAAATTGATGAAAAAGAGTTAAAAGAGGTTATTGAAGTATTAGATAATGATGGATTAGTAATATTTCCAACTGAAACTGTATATGGTATTGCATCTAAGGCTACTTCTTTAAAGGCAGTAGATAAGTTGTATGCTGCAAAAAAAAGACCTAGAGATAAAGCTATTAATATAATGGTAGGAGATAGTAAAGATATTTCTAAATATGCTAAAATTAATAGTGAGATTGAGGCAAAAATCATTGAAGAATTTATGCCAGGTGGTATTACTTTAATACTTGATAAGGTTGATGATTTTGGTGAAGGATTTACATTATCTAATAATACTATAGGGGTTAGAATTCCTAATAATACTATTGCTCTTAAAATATTAAAAAATATATCTTTTCCTTTAACTGTACCTTCTGCTAATATATCAAATAAGCCAAGTGGTACTGAAGTAAAATATATAATAGATGATTTTAGAAATACAGTAGATATAATAATTGATGGAGGAAAATCAGTTGATTCAATACCATCTACAATTGTTAGAGTAGAAGATAATAAAATTAATATTTTAAGACAAGGTAAAATATCAGAAGATGAAATAAAAGAAAGAGTAGGAATATAATATGTCAAAAAGTAGTATTCATTTAGCAGTAGCTAAAAAAATTCAAGAAAAGTATAATTTAGGGGATAACTTTTTATTAGGTAATATTGCACCTGATGCTTGGAGAGGAATTAGTAGAAGAGAAAAAACTCATTTTCATACTTTTAAGGAACATAATTCTAATACACTTGAAGCTTTTGATGGTAATAAAACATCTAAAAATAGTATAGTTGAGTTTATTATTAAATATAGTAAAAAATTATCAGATGAATTTGTATTAGGATATCTTACACATTTATTAACAGATGGATATTTTGAAAAAAATTTACCTGAGTTTATTTATGGGGTTAGAGATAAATTACCTACTCTTAAAATGAAAAATGGCGGTTGTTTAGTTGCGACTTATAAAAAGATGTCTGAAATAGAAGAAAGAGAAGCTAAGATACTTGGATTTAAATTAAAAAATGATTTTAATATTCCATATCTTAATAATAAATTAAAAGTTTTACCAGTTGATGAAATTACTGTTGACTCACTTAATTATACAATTGATTTTATAAATGTAGAAAATTATACTCCAATAGAAGAAGACCTTTTATTATATGACTATGATTTAATATTAAAATTAATTGATGATGTAGTTTTGAAAATAGATAATGTATATAAAATGTTGTCTATAGATTTAAAACCTATTATAGTAAATAATAAAAATAAAATGAAAAATAAAAAGAAATAAACTTTTTATTTTTTTTGATATGTGGTATATTATTTTTGTCGTTATTGCCCCATAGCCAAGCGGTAAGGCAAAAGGCTCTGACCCTTTGATGCGTTAGTTCGAATCTAACTGGGGCAACCAATAAGGAGAATATATGAAAGATGATAAATTACGTTTAGCGGAATTATTATTTCCTGAATTAAAGCATGATAGAGATTATTATGAAAAAATGTATCCAGAAAGAAAATTAGAAAGTGGTGCGATAGTATCAAGATATGCACCTTCACCAACTGGTTCTGTTCATTTAGGAAATCTTTATAGTGCGTTTTGTGATATGGTGTATGCTAAACAAACTAAGGGAAGCTTTTATTTAAGAATTGAAGATACTGACCAAAAAAGAATGATAGATGGTGGTATTGAAAATATTACTCAAGTATTACATGATTTTGATATATTACCTAATGAAGGATATTCATTTGATGGTGTTTATGGCCCTTATATTCAAAGTGAAAGAAATGAAATATATCAAACATATATAAAAGATTTAATAGCTAAGGGTTATGCTTATCCTTGTTTTATGAGTGAAGATGAAGAGGCTCGTATAAAGGAAGAACAAAGTATTAATAAACAAAAAATTGGAATATATGGTGTATATGCTGCTGATAGAGATTTATCACTTGAAGAAGTTAAGGCTAATTTAGCTGCTGGTAAATCATTTGTTATTAGATTAAAATCACCTGGGAATGCTAAGAATACAGTAGAAGTAATTGATAAGATAAAAGGTAAATTAAAATTTCCAGAACATGATATGGATACTATCTTATTAAAAAAAGATTTAACACCTACATATCATTTTGCTCATGCAATAGATGATCATTTAATGCATACAACAGTAGTAATAAGAGGAGATGAATGGGTACCATCACTTCCATTACATATGCAACTATTTAGTATATTAGATTTCAAACCAGTTGAGTATGCTCATATAGCACCAATTACTATTAAAGATAAGGAAACTGGTAATATTAGAAAAATTAGTAAGAGAAAAGATCCATGGTTTGGAGTAAAATACTATGAAGAAAATGGAATACCAATAGATGCACTACATCTATATTTAGCAACTATTACTAATACTAATTTTGAAGAATGGTATTTAAAAAATCCTGGTAAAAATATAGAAGATTTTGAATTTACTTTTGAACATATGGCAGTTGGTGGAACATCATTTGATGAAGATAAATTAACTAATATATGTAAAACATATTTTTCAACTAAAAAAGGAAAAGATGTTTATGAAGAAACATTAAATTGGGCTAAAAAACATGATGAAGAATATTCTATATTATTAGAAAAATATAAAGATAAAATGATAAAATATTTATCAATTGAAAAAGATAGTGATAGACCAAGAAAAGATATATCAAAATATAGTGATGTAAAAGAAGAATTTTCTTATGCTATTAATGAATTATTTGATAAAGAAAATTATAGAAAGTTAGATACTGATAAAATATATGATATAGATTTGTTAGAAAAATATATTAATATATTAGATTTGAATGATGATAACTCTACATGGTTTAATAAAGTAAAAGAATTTTCTATAGAAAATAATTATGCAGCATCTCCTAAAGAGTATAAAAAAGACCCAGAAAAATATCTTGGTCATGTTGGAGATGTATGTGAAATTATGAGAGTGGTAGTAACAGGAAGAAGAAATTCACCAGATTTATTTCAAATTATGAAGATAATGGGAATAGAAGAAATAAAAAGAAGAATTAATTTATTTAAAAATTATCAAAATAATAAATAGTCTTAAACAACAAGACTATTTTTTGTTATAATATAAAACGAAGGAGGGCATATGAGAAGAAGCGAAGTAGATATAGATAAATTAAGCCCAATGATGAGGCAATATATAGAAATAAAAAAAGAATGTGAAGATTGTATTGTTTTTTATCGATTAGGAGACTTCTATGAAATGTTTTTTGAAGATGCAATAATTGCCTCACGTGAATTAGAATTAACATTAACTGGCAAACAAGCAGGATTAGAAGAAAGAGTACCAATGTGTGGTGTTCCTCATCATTCATATGCCTCATACGTAGAAAAATTAATTGATAAAGATTATAAAGTCGCAATTGTAGAACAATTGGAAGATCCTAAGACTACTAAAGATACCGTGAAAAGAGGAGTAGTACAAATTATTACTAAGGGAACTAAAATGGATTCTTTAGAAGCATCAGATAATAATTTTATAGGAAATATTTATATGTATCAATATGCAGTAGGAATATCTCTAATTGATGTATCAACTGGTGAAGTTTATATTACAATTCTTGATAATGATAATGATATAATATCTAAATATTTAGCTAAAAAGAATGTATTAGAAGTTATAGTATCATCATCAACTGATAGAAATTTGGTTAATATTTTAAGAACTAAATATAATATTATTGTAACAATAACTGATAATTTATTAGATGATAAAACATATGATTATATATATGAAGATATTGAGGATGATAGACTAGTAACTACATTAAAACATTTATTATTTTATATAATAGAAAATAAAAAAGGTGATATGCATCACTTACAAAAAGCAATATTATTAAAGTCATCTAACTATTTAGAATTTGATAATAATACTAAAAGAAATTTAGAATTAACCGAAACTTTGAGAAGAAAAGAAAGAACATATAGTTTATTTTGGTTATTAGATAAATGTAAAACAGCAATGGGATCACGTTTTTTAAAAGAGACTATTTCATCTCCCTTAACAAGTAAAAAAGAAATTATTAGAAGATATGATATAGTGTCTTGTTTATCTACTGAATTTATATTAAGAGATGAACTTATTAAAGCACTAGATAATGTATATGATTTAGAGAGATTAACGGGAAGAATTTCTTATGGTAATTTAAATGCAAAAGACTTACTCCAATTAAAAACTTCATTAGAAGAATTACCTAATATAAAAAGAATATTAAAAGAATTGAAATATGATAAAGAAATAAATACATATGATGAATTAACTAGTTTATTAGAGAAAGCAATTAGAGAAGACGCTCCTTTTACTTTAAAAGAAGGTAGATTAATAAAACAAGGATATAATAAAGAATTAGATGAATTGAAAGAAATTTCTTCTGGGTCAAAAGATTTTATATTAAAATTAGAACAAGAAGAAAGAGAACGTACAGGTATAAAGACATTAAAAGTTGGTTTTAATAAAATATTTGGTTATTATATAGAAGTTTCTAAATCTTTTATAAAAGATATTAAAGAAGAGTTTGGTTATGATAGAAAACAAACTTTGGCTAATTGTGAAAGATATACTACAAAACTATTAAAGGAAAAAGAAAATATTATACTAGGTGCAGAAGATAAAATTATTAATTTAGAATATAAATTATTTATGGATATAAGAGAAGTTGTAAAAAGATATATAAAAGATTTACAAAAAACTTCTAAAACATTATGTGAAATTGATATGTTACAAGCTTTTTCTGTTGTGTCTGATGAATATAAATATACTAGACCACAAATAACAGATGAAAATAAAGTAAAATTAATAGAATCACGTCATCCGGTCGTAGAAAAAGTACTAAATAATAATTATGTATCAAATGATATAGTAATGGATAATAATACTTCTATACTATTAATAACTGGTCCTAATATGGCTGGTAAATCAACTTATATGAGACAGATGGCAATAACTGTTATAATGGCTCAAATGGGATGTTTTGTTCCGGCTAAAGAAGCTCAATTACCAATATTTGATAAAATTTTTACGAGAATTGGAGCAAGTGATGATTTAGTTAGTGGTTCATCTACTTTTATGATAGAGATGGAAGAAGCAAATTATGCAATTGCAAATGCTACAGATAAATCATTAATATTATTTGATGAATTAGGTAGAGGAACAGCTACTTATGATGGTATGTCATTAGCAGAAGCTATATTAGAGTATATTCATAATAATATTAAAGCAAAGACAATGTTTTCAACACATTATCATGAATTAACTAATTTAGAAAAAAAATTAAAACATTTAAAAAATGTTCATGTAAGTGCTGTTGAAGAAGACGGTAAAATTACTTTCTTACATAAAATTAAAAATGGTTCAGTTGATAAAAGTTATGGAATACATGTAGCATCTCTTGCTAATCTTCCAAAAGAATTAATTGATAATGCTACTAAAATACTAAATAAATATGAGAATAAAAAGACAAAGGTTTCTAATTTTGAACAAACAACTTTATTTGAAGAAAAAGAATTAGATAAAGAAGATAATAAACTTGAAGAAAAGTTAAAAGAAATAGATCCACTATATTTAACACCGATTGATGCTTTAAATTTAATATTTGAACTTAAAAAAGAATTAAAACAAAATAAGTGACACTAAATAAATAATTATGATAAAATTAAGTAGGTGATATAAATGAAAAATAGAAGTGAATTACGTGAAGTAATTATGAAAGTTCTTTATCAAGTTTTTATGATGGAAGAAGCATATATAAAATACAATGTAGATGAATTAATAGAAGAACAATTAGAAGTAGAAAATGACTTTGTTAAAGAAATTGTATATGGTGTTATAAAAAATAAAAAGAAATTATATGCTATTGCTGATAAGCATTTAAAAGATTGGGAGTGTAGTAGGTTATCTATTCCGGATCAGGCAATAATTGCATCAGCAATATATGAATTAAAAGAAACAGACACACCATCTATTGTAGTAATAAATGAAGCGATAGAATTAGCTAAGAAATATAGTGATGATAAAGTAGTTAAAATGATAAACGCTTGTTTAGATTCTATATATCATGATGAGGAAAATAATGGATAATAAGTATCTTACAATTTCGCAGTTAAATAAGTATATTAAATACGTAATAGATAATGATTCTAATTTGAGTGAAGTTTTTTTAAAAGGAGAAATATCAAACTTCAAAGCACATACAAGAGGACATTTTTACTTTACATTAAAAGATGAAACATCTAGAATATCTGCTATAATGTATGCTTCTAATACGTCTAAAATCAAGTTTACTCCTGCAGATGGTATGAAAGTATTAGTGACAGGTAAAATAAGCGTATTTGAAGCTAATGGAGCATATCAAATCTATGTTAGTGATATGCTTGAGGATGGTATTGGTAATTTATATGTAGCATTTGAACAGTTAAAAGCAAAACTTGCTAAAGAAGGGTTATTTGATTTAAATAAAAAGAAGGCTATTCCTAAAATGCCAGAAAGAATTGGTGTGATAACTGCTTCTACTGGGGCTGCAATAAGAGATATAGTTTCAACTATACAAAGAAGATTTCCGATATCTGAAATTTATTTATTTCCATCTCTTGTTCAAGGACCTAATGCAGCAGTTGATATAGTAAAACAAATTGATAGAGCAAAAGATTATAATTTAGATACACTAATAGTAGGACGCGGTGGTGGTTCAATAGAAGATTTATGGCCATTTAACGAAGAAATAGTTGCTAGAGCTATATTTGCATGTCCTATACCAACAATATCAGCAGTAGGACACGAAATAGACTTTACGATAGCAGATTATGTTGCTGATTTAAGAGCTCCGACTCCAACAGGAGCTGCTGAAATGGCAGTACCACAAAAGAAGGATGTTTTAAATTATATTGAACAATTAAAAATTAGATTAAATAAAGTTTTAATAAATAATTTAACATTAAATAAAGAAAAATTAACTAGAGTAAAAAACAGTTATATTTTTACAAATCCAATAGCTTTATATGAATCAAAAGGAATGATATTTGATAAGATAGTAGAACGTTTAAAATATGGTATAACTAGTTTATATATGTTAAAAGAAAAAGATTATTTAAAGGTAAAAAATACAAATATTTTACAAAATCCATATCAATTATTAGATAAGAAGGCTAATAATTATTTAAACTTACTATCAAAACTAGAAACTCTTAATCCACTAGATACAATAAAAAGAGGGTATACGATAGTTAGATCTGATGGTATTGTAAAAACAAAGAGTAAAGAATTTAAAAAAGGTGATATTTTGGAGATAGAATTTCAGGATGGTAAAATTAAGTCATCTGTATTATAGGAGGATATATGAAAGATAAAGAATTGAGTTTTGAAGAAAATTTAAAAGAATTAGAGTCTATAGTAAAAAAATTAGAATCAGGCGAAGTTCCATTAGATAAAGCAGTAGAAGAATTTACTAAGGCTATGAAATTAGCTAAAGCATGTGATGATAAATTAAAAAATGCTGAAGAACAGATTACTAAATTAGTAAATCCAGATGGTACATTATCTAATTTTAAAGTAGAAGAGAATTAATAGTTATATTTATCAATTAATGAATAATTTTAGAAGTATCTTTGCATAATAAAAAGGCGTATAAAATACGCCTTTTATATTTTCTTTTTACTAATAAATATTTTAATAATATAAAATAAGAAAATAAACATTATTATGATATAAAACCAAAAGAAAATTAAATATAAAATACCTTTGATATAATTAGAAGCAATGTTTAGAATTGAAGCTGGTAGGTATTTTCTTATTATGAATGAAACATCTGCTACTCCAATATTCGTAGCGACTAGTCTCATTAATCTTAGGAATATATCTATTATTGCAAAACCAAATACAAAAGAAGAAAATCTTCTAAAAAACATTATTATAAGTAATAATATAACTAATAAAACAATTAAATCTATATACATAAAAACCTCTCTATTCTTAAAATATTTTACCATGAAATATAAATATTTAAAAGATTTACAAAATTACTTTACAAAATAATTTGAATTAATTTATATTTCATATATAATTAGTATAGGATAGGAATGATTTTATGAGTAGTGATAATTTAAAAGTAATGAATTTTAAAAGTAATGAGAAAGAATTAGAAGTTCCTTCTTTTAGTAATAGCTTAAATGAGTACAGTAAACCGATTGAAGATAAGCCTATTAAGAAAATAAAAACAACAAAGGGTAAATATAAATTATTAAAAGTTGCTTGCGCTTTATCTTTTGCGGCAGGACTTGGAGCAAAGACAGGAATAGAACATCTACAGGAATCTTTTCACAGAAGAGATATGATTAGTCGTTATACAGAACCAATAGGAGATTTTCTTATGAAGAATACGACCATATATAATCCAAATGGAACATATGGTTATAATGAACCTTTGATTGCTGGTAGAATTATGAATAACGTAGTTGAAGAAGACAAAATAAATTATGATGAATTAGATGTAAATATTTATGTAATAGAAAATTATCATAATTCATATATAACTGATAGAGTTATTTCATCACTTGATATGAATTGGAATAGTTTAGATGAGTATATAGAAGATAGAGGCTTTGAAAATATAGAAGATTTTGAAGATAAGACTGAAAATAGAATAATAAAAGAAGCAGAATATAAAGATGCTAAAAACAATTTAGAAGAATTAAAGGCAAAAGATGATTTAGAGTCAATGCTAAAAGAAAGTTATCATATAGAAGAAGAAAAAGGAGTTCAAAAATGAATTTAGCGGTATACGGAATAAATGGACGTAATTATTTATTATTAGAACGACTTAAATCAAATGATGGTGATGAATATTTATATTTTCAATCAGAAAATAATGGTGAATATTTGATAAGAAAGGTAGATATAAATAATAGAGGATTTATTATACCTTTAGAAAATGATTTAGAAGTAGTTAAAGCAATTAACTTATTGATAAATAAAGAAGAATTAAATCTCAATTAATTCTTCTTCTTTTGTTATTATAGGAAATTTATCTATATCTTCTTTTAATATGTAAGCGGTATATTTTATATTATCTAAATATTCTTTATTATATTTATAATTATGTAATAATTTGTCATAATAAGATTGTTTAGAATATGAAGAATAAAAAACTATTTTAAATCCATATGTAATTTCAATCATATTATCTTTTAAACAATTACTTGCTGAACTCCTATATGCACGACTAAGACCACTTGCACCAAGTAATATTCCTCCAAAGTATCTGATGACAACTATTAAAGTGTTATAAAGATCATTTAATATTATTTGTTCAAATATGGGATTAGATGCTGTACCACTTGGTTCACCATCATCATATTTTTTAGCAGTATTTATTAATCTATATGCGTAAGTATAATGCTTAGCTAATGGATATAAACTCCTAATTTCTTTAAGAATTTGTTTTATTTCTTCAATATTTTCAACTTTGTAGCTTATAGAAATAAATCTCGACTTATTTATAATATATTCATAGGTTTTAATGCATTTAATTGTTTTCATATAAATATTATATCATTTTTTATGTTATTATATATTTTAATATTTAATATATCAAAATCTTTATACAAAATATAATACATGATATAATAAATATGGAGGATTTATGAAAGAAAAGAAGTTAGATATAGATAGTTTGAATGTCTTAATTAAAACATGTAAAAAAATTGTTAAAATAGTATATCCATTATTAGTAATATCAATAATATTATTATTAATATTTATTTCTAAACAACTAAAGTTAGTTAGTTTAATACAAAAGATATTTGATTTAACAATGCCACTATTAATAGGTATTATAATAGCGTGGTTATTTGAACCAATAGTTAAATATTTAAAGTCAAAAGGTATAAAGAGTTCTCTTGCGACTGGTATAATTTATTTATTATTTATAGGATTAATAATTTTATTATTATACTTAGTAATACCACCATTTATAGTACAAATAAAGGATTTTATATCAAATGTACCTAATATTATAGAAGATATAAAGTCATTTATTAATAATGTTTTATTAAAATCAGATAAAATTAATTTAGAAGGATTAAGGATAGAATTATATAAAGTTCTTAATAAAATGACTAATACACTTACAAAAACTGCACCATCTTCAATAATTAATTTTAGTAAAAATATTTTAGGTGGATTAATTAATTTTGTATTAGGTATAATGATAGGATTTTATTTATCTCTTGATTTTTCTAAAGTAAATAATGGAATTAAGAGTATTATGCCAAATACTTGGATAAAAAATTATGAAGAATTAATAAAAAGAATAAATACTTCATTAAGAAGTTATGTTCAAGGAGTATTCTTAGTAATGGTATTAGTGTTTATTACTCAGGCAATAGGATTATCTATAGCTGGATTGAAAACACCATTAGTATTTGCATTATTTTGTGCAGTTACTGACATCATTCCATATTTTGGACCATATATAGGAGCAATTCCCGCTATATTAATGGGATTTTCTATGAATCCTTTAGTTGGTATTGCAACTATTATTGCGATAGTAATAGTTCAATCTTTAGAAAATTATTTCTACCAACCTATAATAATGGGCAAAGCAATGGAACTTCATCCAGTTACTATTATGGTAGGATTAATAATATTTGGTAACTTATTTGGTATATTTGGTATGGTATTTGCGACTCCTATGATTGCGACTATAAAAGTAATAGTTAAATTTATTGATGAAAAATATGAATTAGAAGATAAACTATTAAATAAAAAAAATAAAGTTAATGAATTATTGTAAATTAATAATAATTTTGTTAAAATATTATACATATAAAGACGTTGATAAGAGATTAGTATTATATTAATTTATTTCAGAGATAGTATGGGTGGTGAAAATACTAATAAATTATATAAGAAGCTACTTTTGGAGTCTATCGGTTAAAGCCGTTATCTAATTAAGAAAAACAAAGGATGGTACCGTGCATATGCACTCCTTAGAGTACTATTCTTTTTTTATAAGGAGGACTATGATATATATAATTGGTGGTAAAGCTCGTAGTGGTAAAGATACTTTTGCAAATATTTTAGAAAAAGAACTAGAGAAAAAAGGTAAAAAAACTGCACAAATTAAAATTACAGATACACTATATAGGTATATAGAAAAATATTTTAAATATGATTTAGTAAAAAATGAAAAGCCTAGAGAATTGTTACAAAGATTAGGTATTGAATTAATAAAAAATAAATTAGGTAAAAAAACCTTTTTACTTGATAGGACAAAAGAAGATATTGAAATACTTTCAAATTTTTTTGATACGTTTATAATAACTGATATGAGATTAAAAGATGAAATTAATTATTTTAAAGATAATTTTAATGATATAAAGACAATAAAAATAGAAAGATTAAATTATCAATCTAATTTAACTGAGACAGAAAAAAAACATATAACAGAAATAGATTTTGATAATTATAATGATTTTGATTATATTATAGAAAATGATCTTATTGATAATTTAGAACAAAAAGCTAAAGAAATAGTTGAGGAGGATATATGAAATTAATAGGAATAACTGGAATGTCTGGTTCTGGTAAGTCAAATGCTACATCATATTTAGCTTCTCTTGGTTATAATGTGATTTATTTTGGAAAAGTAATATTAGATGAAATAGAAAAGAAGAATTTGGAATTAACGCCACAAAATGAAGAATTAATAAGAGAAGAATTAAGAGAAAAATATGGTATGAATGCAATAGCTAAATATTTACTAGATGATATAAGAAAAAGCAATAAACATAAAAATACAGTATTAGATGGTGTTTATTCTTTTGATGAATATAAACTTTTGAAAGAAGAATTTAAAGATAATTTTAAACTTATTGCGGTAGTTAGTGATAAAGATATAAGATATGATAGAGTATCTACTAGAGTTTATAGAAAACTAACTAGAGAAGAAATATTAAAAAGAGATTATGAAGAAATAGAAGAATTAGGTAAAGGTGGAACTATTGCGATTGCTGATTACTATGTTAACAATAATGGTAGTATTGAAAACTTTAATAAAAGATTAAAAGAAATAATAGAAGGAATTGATAAATAATATGAGATACATGACACATAATGAAATAAGAAATACATGGTTAAAATTTTTTGAGGAACATAAGCATATGGTAACTCCATCTGCTCCTCTTGTTCCGATAAATGATGATAGTTTACTATGGATAAATGCAGGGGTAACTCCACTTAAAAAATATTTTGATGGAAGAGAAGTACCAGCAAATAGAAGAATTACTAATGTACAAAAATGTATAAGAACTAATGATATAGAAAATGTTGGAGTAACTAAAAGACATCAGACATTCTTTGAAATGATGGGTAATTTTTCAGTAGGAGATTATTTTAGAAAGGAAGCAATATCTTTTGCTTATGAACTACTAACTTCTCCTAAATATTTTGGAATAGATAAGAGTTTAATTTATGTAACACACTATACAAATGATTTAGAAGCAAGAGATAAATGGATAGAAGAAGGATTAGATCCTAGCCACTTAGTAGCATTAGATGGTAACTTTTGGGAAATAGGAGAAGGGCCTTGTGGACCTGATTCTGAAATATTTTTTGATAGAGGGGAAAAATATGATAATGAAAATCATAATGCCTTAGAATTATTTAAAAAAGATGAAGATCAAGAAAGATATGTTGAAATATGGAATATAGTTTTTTCACAATATAATGCAAAACCAGGAGTAAAAAGAGAAGATTATAAGGAATTACCAAGTAAAAATATAGATACTGGTGCTGGTCTTGAAAGATGGTGTTGTATTTTCCAAGGAGTAGACTCTAATTTTGAGACAGACTTATTTAAAGAAATAATTAATTATACAGAAAAGATTGCTTCAATAAAATATAATGGTCAAAAAGAATATAAAGTAATAGCAGATCATATTCGTGCAGTAACATTTGCTTTAGCAGATAATGCTTCATTTGAAAATTATGGAAGAGGATATGTATTAAGAAGATTATTAAGAAGAAGTATTATAATGGGTAAAAAAATAGGTATTAAGCCTCCATTTATGTATAAAATAGCTCCTCATGTATCAGAAATTATGAAAGAAGCATATCCATACATAGTAAATGAAATTGATAAGGTAGTTGATACTATAAAAAAAGAAGAAGAACTTTTCTTAAATACACTAGAACATGGTGAAAATAAATTAAAAGAATTGATTTCTTCGTCAACAAATAAAGTAATTAGTGGAGAAGATGCTGCTAAATTATATGATACTTATGGATTTCCGATAGAACTAACTAAAGAATATTTGGAAGATTTAGGATATACAACAAGTATTGAAGAATTTAATAAATATATGGAATATCAAAAAGATTTATCAAGAAAAAATCAAAAACAAGAAGGTAGTATGTCTAGTCAAAATAAAGCATTACTAGAATTTAAAAAGCCAAGTGAGTTCCAATATCATATTAGAAGAATAAAATCTACAGTAATAGGATTATTCCTTGGTGAAGAAGAAGTAAAAGAAATACATAAAGAAGGATATGTAGTATTTGATAAAACATGTTTTTATGCCACTATGGGAGGCCAAATTGCTGATACTGGTATGGTAATAGGTAATAACTTTAAAGCTCGTGTAGTTGATGTATTTAAAGGGCCAAATGGACAAAATATTCATAAGATTAAATTATTAGATGGAATAATTACTATAGGAGATAAAGTTGATTTACAAGTAGATGAAGAAAGAAGAAAAAGAATTGAAGCAAATCATTCAGCAACCCATCTTTTACAATATGCACTACAACAAGTAATATCAAAAGATATTTATCAAGCGGGTTCACTAGTTGATGAAAATAAATTAAGATTCGACTTTATTTATAAGGATAAAATTTCAGAAGATGAAATATACAAAGTAGAAGACTTGATAAATGATATGATATCTAAAAATTTAGTTGTATCTACTGAAATAATGGATTTAGAAAGTGCTAAAAAATTAGGAGCTATGGCATTATTCAGTGAAAAATACAAGGATAATGTTAGAGTTATAAAAATAGGTAAATCAATAGAGTTATGCGGTGGAACTCATACCGATAATACTAGAAGCATAGAACATTTTGCTATATATTTAATTTCATCTATCGGTAATAATACATATAGAATAGAAGCTGCGACAAAAGATTATTCATATAAAGAAATAGAAGAAAGATTATCTGGAATATTAAAAGAAATAGATAAAATAAATAATAAAGCTAAACATATAGTAGAAAAGGCTAAATTAGAAAAAATAGATTTAGAATTTAACATATTAAATAAGAAATATGATTATAAATCATATGAAGATATAATAGATGCAAAAAAATATCTTGCATTTGTATCAAAGAATTATAAAGATTTAGAAAAAAAATATAATGATTTAAAAGAAAAAAACACTTTAAAAAATCTTGATTCTAATATTGGAGAAACATATTCTATTTCAGGTAATAATATTTTAATAATAGAAGAGTATAATAAGGAAGTTAATATATTAAAAGCACTAGCTGATAATTTGATAAAAGATCATGACTTAGTATTTGTGATAGGAAAAGATAAGAATAATATTAATTATATATGTAAGTCAAATGGTAAGATTAATGCTGGAAATATAATAAAAAATGTTACTACTCTACTAAATGGTAGGGGAGGAGGTTCTTTTACATTTGCACAAGGAAGAACACCACTAACCGATGTAAATATATGTGAAAAAGTAGTAGAAGAGATAGAAAATGAATAATTATTTTTTAGAATCATCTGATTATGAGTTAATAAAAGGTGAAATTGAAAAGATTATAGATAAAGAAGGTTTTACTGATTCTTATATATCAAAATATGATATGAGTGATGATTCTTTAATTTCTTCTCTTTTTGAATCTTTATATCAAATCTCATTATTTTCAGATAAAAAAACTATTATTTTAGAAAATATTGAAGCTATAAAAGATAATAAATTAATTGATGAATTACTAAATTATTTAAAAAAACCAATTGAAAATAATTTAGTAATCATAACTACTAAAAATATTGATAAAAAACTATTAATTTATAAAAATTTAAAGAAACTAACGAACTATTATGAAATAAAAATGGATGGAGTTATATATATTAAAAATAATTTAGATGGATATAGCGCATCTATTAATACTATTAATTTATTAAATGAATATTGTAATAATGATATATCAAGATTAAAAAATGAATTAAATAAATTAAAATTATACAAGGAAGATAAAATAATTTTAGAAGAAGATATAAAATTATTAGTAAAAAAGACATATAAAGATAATACTTTATTAACATTTGATTTTATTAAAATATTAAGTAGAAAGAATAGAAAAAACTCATTAAAAAAATATAGAGAATTATTAAATTATGATTTAGTGCCTCATGTATTATTAAGTCTTATTGCGACTAATTTTAGAAGTATACTACAAGTTAAAATATTAGAAAAACATAACTTATCAGATAAAGAGATAGGTGATAAGTTATTTAAAACTTCTAAAAATTCAGACTATAGAGCTAAAAAAATAAGAGAATTAACTATAAATTACACTAAAGAAGAGTTATATAATATATTAATTGATTTAGCTAACATAGATAAATTATCTAAAACTACTAATGTAGATTTACTACAGGAAATAGAACTATTTATAATAAAAAATACAGAATAGGAGATATATATGAAAGATTTTATAGAAGATTATCTTGCTTACTTAGTATTTGAAAAAGGACTAAGTAATAAGACAAAAGAATCATATAGAAATGATTTGGAGATATATAGAAAATATTTAGAAGATAATTCTATTGTCTCTCCTTCTGATATAGATGAAGATATAGTAAAAGATTTTATAAAATCTAGATTTAATAATGATATTTCTACTGTTGCTCATAATTTAACAGTAATTAAAAATTTTCATAAATATATGTTGAAATATAAAATTGTTAAAAAAGATGTGACAATTTATATAGATAGACCTAAAATGAAAAAACGTTTACCACATATATTAAGTATAGAAGATGTAGATAAATTACTAAATATTCAATTAAAAGATCCATATGACTATAGAAATAAAGCTATGTTAGAATTAATGTATGGTACAGGATTAAGAGTATCTGAACTTATAAATATTACATTAAATGACTTAGATTTTACTAATTCATTTGTGAAAATATTTGGTAAGGGGAGTAAAGAGAGAATTGTACCATTAGGGGAATTTTCTATAAAATATATAAAATTATATTTGAATGAAAGAAGTAAATTATTAAATAAAAGAGATAGTAAATATTTGTTCTTGAGTAGTAGAGGGGATAGAATGAGTAGACAGGGATTTTTTAAGATACTTAAGAAGTTATTATTAGAACAAGGTATTGATAAAGAAGTATCTCCTCATACTTTAAGACATTCTTTTGCAACCCATTTAATTAATAGTGGGGCTGACTTAAGAAGTATTCAAGAGATGTTAGGACATTCTGATATTTCAACAACAAAAATATATACAAAGATTTCTATGGAAACTGCGACAAATGAATATAATGAATATTTCCCTAGAAATAATAAGGAGTAATTATGAAATACAAAAGAATATTTTTAATTGTTTTAGATGGGGTAGGAGTAGGAGATGCTCCGGATTGCCTATCTTTTAATGATCAAAATAATAATACATTAAAGCATATAGATGATAATTTCCCATTATTTATACCTAATTTAAAAAAGATTGGGTTTATGAATACTACTAATTTAACTGAGTTAAAGGATGTTGAGGCTTATTATACTATTGCTAAGCCTAAAAATCCTGGTAAAGATTCATTAAATGGTCATTATGAAATGGTAGGTGTTAAGTCTGATACTTCTTTTGCTATATTTAATGATGGATTTCCTCGTGAAATATTACAGAGTATAGTAAATGTATCTGGTAGAAAAATACTTGGTAATAAGGCTTCTATAAATGGTAATATATTGGAAGAATTAGGGGCTGTTGCGAAGAATTATGGAGCTTTAATAGTATTTACTACTGGTGGTTCTGATTTACATATTGCGGCTCATGAAGATATAGTACCTATAGCATCTCTTTATACTTATTGTGAGAAATTAAGAGATTTATCTGATAATTTTAATTGGAAGATTGCTCGTATTATTGCAAGACCTTTTACTGGTAAAGAAAAATATAGATTTATATCTTCTGCAAGAAAAGATTATTCTAAAGAACCTCCAAGTCCTGGTGTTTTAGAAGCTATTAGGAATAAAGGGTATGATGTTATAGGCATTGGTAAAGTTAATGATATATTTGGTAGTAATAGAATAAATAAAAATATTAAGGCTAGTGATAATAATGAGTCTATTAATAAATTATTAAATATAATGGAAAAAGAGTGGAGTGGGTTATGCTTTGTTAACCTACCCGACTTTGATAATTATGGTCATTTAAAAGATACAGAGAATTTTGCTAAAGCTATAGAAGAATTTGATGTTAATATACCTATTATTCAAAATAAATTAGAATTAGATGATTTACTAATAATAACTGCTGATCATGGTAATGATCCTACTGCTGCGACAAATGCTCATACTCGTGAAAATTTACCTGTAATAATTTATGGCCGTAATTTACGTGAACCTAAGTTACTTGATTCATTTAATTCATTAAGTGTCATAGGAGCAACTATAGCTGATAATTTTGAAGTTAACGATAATTCATTTGGTGAAAGTATACTAGATAAATTAATATAGACCCCCTATCACATATAAAATAGAGTAGGAAGTATAAAGGTACCTTAAGGTATCTTTTTTAGGCGTATTTAGACGCATTTAACTATTAAAAGTTATATAGTAATACACTTAAAATTAAAATAGAATATTGTAGATACTATATAAATAATAATATAAAGTTGCATATATAATAATAATTATATTATATATATAATGAGAATTACATATAATGCTTAATAATATAATAGTAGTAGTAGTAATATTATATTATTTATATTAGTTAACATAATATCAATTATAGGAAGTTGTTAAATGTAATAAAAATAGAAGAGTTATACTCTTCTAGATTCTATTTCAGCTATTTTATCCATTAGTTCTTTATAATTATCTTCGTTTATTTCTGTGTAGCCTAATTCTTTTAGTGCTTGAATTTTCGCAGCATTTAATTCTAATGTTCTAGATAATTTTTCTTCTTTTTGTTTCATAATATCATTTTCAAATTCTTCGTGGATCTTAGTTAGTTTAGTTTTAGACGCATTACCACTTTGATATATTTTCATAGCACTATATATGATTGACTCAAATATATATTGTTTTTCTTTATTGAAGTTAAATTCATTTGGAGGAATATAGCCTAATACTTTGTTTATATATCCTAATGAATATTTTAACTCTTCATGAGTATCCATACTCTTTAAGAAATTATATAAATAATTAAATGCTGTTATGTTTTTTGGATTATCTTGGATTCTATATTTTAATAAGTTAATTATGTCAGTTAATAATTCTTGTTCTTTTTTATTAAATCCTTTGATACCATCTATATTCTCTCTCATATTAGTATTTTTAACACCTTCATTAAGTCTATTTTCAACAGACATAATATAGTCAGCATCTATTTTTACATCTTTAATATTATCTATTTTATCTATTTCTAATAAATTTAATAATTTAGTAGATTTTTCTTTAGGCCATTTAGAGATATCTTCAAAGGCTAAATAATTATATAACATTTGTCTAGATACTCCTAAATATTTTGCTAAACGTACTTTACTTATTCCTAATTCACTTAATACTTTATTTAACTCTTCCATAATTGTCTCCTATATAATATCTAATAATATTATATGTATTATATTTATAATAATCAAGTGTAAATTTACATTTTACCTACTCTACTCTATTTATATGTTATTTAATATTTTACAATTACTACTATTTAATATATAATTATTGATGATTGAGGTGTATTATGAATAAAAAATTAGTAAAAATAGTAACTATTATATTATTGCTTGCTATGGCAGCAGGAACAATTAGTTTAATAATAAATGCATTTTTGCAATAAATAAAAAATCGAATTATTTCGATTTTTATTTTTACATTTGAGTGATTCTTGCGTGGCCATTTCCACTATGTCCGTTTGCACTACTACCATTTGGCTCATACATTCTAGTTAAGCTTCCTTTTGTATTAGTCCAACTATATCCATTACCATCAATCATTACAGTGTCAGTAAAATATACAGTTGAATAATTTATAGAACAAGTATTATCAGTAGTTCCAGTAGTACACCAAGAAAATCGTGGTTTAATATTTGTAGGAGTAGAAGTAAGAGCTACTGCAACACAACCTGTATGTCCGGAAATATAAGAAGAACCTCCGCCTCCAATACCGCCACCATTACTGTTGCAAGATTTAAATCCGCCACCGCCTCCGAAGTAGCCTCCGCCTCCTCCAGAACCAGATTCGCCGCCATCACCACCATATCCAAAACCACCATTACTAGCTCTACCTTTTACAGCACCACCAAAACATTGATGAGTAAATGATGTAGTATCGGCACCTGCACCACCTGCAGTTTGAGTACCACCTTTTCCACAATTTAAACCATTATCAGCACCACCAGTTACATAAATACCTGTAAGCCCACCACCATGAGAAGCTTCGTAACCACCAGTACCACCAGCAGCAACCATAATACGTGTTTTTAAACTATCAAAATCATTCCAAGCACCATCTAATATTCTAACATCAGTTGCACCTCCGCCACCATATCCATAAAATACAGTGGTACCTTGGCTATAAGATCTGCCGCCTCCATTCCAGCCTCCACTAAAACCATTACTAGCTCCTTGACTTCCAACATAAATATATAATTTTTGTCCTTTTGTCAATGAAATTATTCCACTAGTATATGCTCCTTTCGAACCAGAATAACCAAAACTAGCACTTGGATCTTTACCACCTTGTGCACCCCATAATTCTATTTTATATTTACTAGTATAAGGTACATCAAAAACTTGATAATTACCCGTATAAGAATAATCACGAACATATTTATTTACTGTAAGAATACTACCATTTATTGAATTAGAAAAATAGTATTTAGAATATGTAGTATTAATAATGAAACTAATAAGTACTATAATCATAATAGTCAAAATGATTTTTATCGCTTTTTTCTTCATAAATATACCTTTCATATATTGGGTTATCATTAAACTAATTATACAGTATTTTAAAGACATTTCAAATAACTAAGCTAAATATTTATCATATGAAGATTATTTTTACATTCGTTACCAATTGTCGTAGAATTACCATGACCAGGATGTAATTTTATATCAGTAGGATAAGCTTTTAGTTTTTTTAGCGAATCTATTAATTCATCATAACTGCCACCAGGCAAATCACATCTACCAACATCACCTTCAAATATAAAATCACCAACAAACATATTATTACTATCATTAAATAAAAATGATACCGAATCTTTAGAATGTCCAGGAGTATAAATAACATTAAACTTAAAATCACCTATAGAATACTCTTTTTCCTGCAAATTACTTCTTTTAAATATCTTAATACTCCTCTTAGTTAAAAAGTTCCTTAAAGCCCCAATATGATCGAAATGAGAGTGTGTTATAAGCACACCTAATACTCTATAATCACCTACTACTTTTTTAATTTTTATAAATTCATCTCCAGGATCTACTACTAAACAAGTTTTATCTATATCATTTTTTAAAACATAACAATTTTCTTCTAATACTCCAACTACTACTTTTTCTATATTCATTTTATCAAATCCTTACTTTCAAATATTATATTATAATTATTATCAATTCTAAAACTATATCTATAATTACCACTCACTAATTCTTCTTTTAATTTATTACCTGCTATAGAGTAGTATTTTACTTCTTCTTCTAAATATATATTTGTAGACTTACTATATGCTTTAATTAGTTTAGCATCTTTTCTAAATGGTATATACACTTCACCATGCATTTTCCCACTTACAAATTCTCCTCTTTCAGGAATATACTGATATTCTATAATTGATGATGCTATATCATTTAATTCTACTTTATTATTTTCTCCAAATAATATATTTAATTGTAATTTTAAATCTTCTTCTTTAAAACTAGTAGGAATATATCCTTCTTTTTTACATGAATATAGAGGATTTTTCCCTTCTACATATAAATTACAATTAGATCCATGTATTTTATTGTTTGGTAGCGATCTATATGCTAGATATAATTTCATTTTATTATTTATTTTTCCTAATGTATCATTATCTTCTTTTTCATTTGTAGAAAAAGTATTATATAAATACTTAACTATAGTACTATTATTATCTAAAATAGTAGTTTCTCCATTATTTATTTTAGGAGAATAATAATTTTTTAAATATTTTACTTCTTTTAGATATAGAAAGTAACATGTTATTCCACTTAACAATAAAAATATATTTATAAAAAATAAAAAGCCTACTAAAAATCCATTCTTCTTCATTTGTATACCCCTTTACTATAATAATTTTATTATAATTATTTATTATTTTCAAGAATATATTTTTTTGTTAAAATTAAATAAGAGGTATTAATGAAAAAGATAATATTATTATTAATTACTATATTAATGACTGGATGTTTTCATGATCCATATAAAAAACCTGACGATGTGTATTTTAAATTGAATACTTTGGAAATTTATAACAATTATAAAATAAGTGAATTAGTTAGAGATACTAATGTCTTAATAGAAAATAAAAATGATAAAATATTTCCTAAATCTTTTGATAATAATCATGCAGAGATAAAATATACTTATAAAAAGAAAAATTATATTTACAAGGTAACTTATAAAGCAAAAGATAGCGTTCCTCCTCAATTTTTAGAATATAGAAAGTCTACTACTCTATTAATAAATAAAGATAGAAATTTGTGTGATATTAATAGAATTGATAATGCATCTAAAAAAGTTAAATGTGAAATAATTGGTGAATATGATATCAAAAAAGTTGGAGTTTATGATATCGAGTATGTTATTAGAGATGATTCAGGTAATATAAATACTTATAAGAGTAAAGTATATGTAGTAAATAATTTACCTAAGACTAATAAGAAAGATTATAAAGAAAAGAAGATATATTTTAAAGACGTTTATAAGGAACATAAAAATGATAATAGTATGATTGGTATAGATATATCTAAATGGCAAGGGGAAGTTGATTTTAGTAAGGTAAAAGAAGCTTTGTGTGAGTTTGTTATGATAAGGCTTGGTGTGGAAGTAGATGGTAGGCTAGTTAAAGATAGATACTTTGATAGAAATATAAAAGAAGCTAAGAATAATAATCTATTAGTTGGAGTTTATGTATATACTAGAGTATCTAATAAGACTAAATTAAATGAACAAATTGAATGGATATTAAAAGAGTTAAATAATATTAAATTAGATATGGGAGTTGCTTTTGATTTTGAAGAATTTAATAATTTTCAAAAGTATAATATGTCTAAATACGATATAAATAATTTATATGATATATTTAATAGTAAACTAAATAAAGCTTCTTATAAAACATTGCTATATGGTAATAAAACTGCTTTAAATAATATTTGGTATGAGAAAAATAATACATGGCTTGCTCACTATACTGATAAAACTAATTATGATAAGAAATATAATATGTGGCAAATTACCCAAAATGGTGTAATTGATGGAATTAAATCACCTGTTGATATAGATATTTATTATAAGAAAAAAGACTAATTATTAGTCTTTTTTATGTCATATTTATATATAGCAGCAATTACAAATAATAGTTCTAATCCCATTGCTATATTACCAGTATATGCTTTAACAAAAAAATTATATATGATACACAGTATTGTTGCGATTGCTTCTGATACTCTTGTTACTTTCATATTCTTTTGCCATAATCCATAAGTATATATTAGTATACCGACTGTTGTTAGTAATGAATATAATCCACTATAAGTAAGCGTTGAAAATAGTATCATAAGTGTTGCGATTTGAATAAATACTAAAAATGGTATTTTATCTTTATATGAGTAACTATTATAAAAATAGTTTCTTAAAATGCATAGTAAATGCATAATAAAACCAGTGTATGCTCCTAAAAATAAGTATTGCAATGCATATGATATAGATGAGAATGCTTGCATTTTTATTAAATACTTTTTCTCATTCTTTTTAAATGATAGAAATAAGAAAATAAGAGCTACTACACCAAATGCTTGAGCAATAATAAATTTAATATTCATATAATCACCAATTATATTATATAAATAATAAAAAGTAGAATAAACCTCTACTCTACTTTTTTACAGTAATTTACATGCTGATAGTAATATAATAATCTTTATATTTAATTGTTTTAAATTTACCATCTAATTTTATTTTTTTTATATCTTTCATACTTAATCCTAACTTTTTTATATAAGCTTCTTTTTTTGTCCATAATATTATTTTATCTATATTACTTAAATTATTTTCTTCTTCAGTATAAAAGATATTATGTGGCATAGTAGAAATTTTTTCTATATCAACACCAATTTCTTTATCGCTGCACACTATAACTGTTATATTATCCTTAGTTGATTTATTGAAATAAAACTTATTACTAAGAGGCTTATTATTACTATTATAAGAAATTATAAAATTATTTACTTTAGTAAGCTTTTTTAATGTATTTACTAAATTAATTTTTCTATTACTTATTATTAATTTCATTTTGTATATCACTTATATTATTTTTAGTAATACTAATTTTATTTTCGTTATCATCTCTTAGTTTTCTTGGTCTACGTTTTATTTTCTTTAAATATTTTTTATAATCTTCATTCCAGAAATCATAACTTTTATCTTTTCTTCTATCTGGAAGTTTGTAGTTTTCTTTTATATATGTGCTTAAATATTTACTTAGCTTTACAGCACCATTAGTATTTAAATGATTTCCAGCGTCTTTAGTATCAGTTAAAAAGTTAATATTTGTTTTATGTATATCTAATTCTAAGTATTTAAAATTATAAGTTTTAGCAAGAGATAGCATATTCTTATTTCTAGCATCATTCCAAATTTTTGGATGAGGTATTGTTACAAATAATACTTGTATATCATTTTTCTTACATAAATCTAATATTTTTAAGAAATATTCAAAGTTATTATTAGGCATTTTATCGCTTATAGAATCATCATTATAAGTCTCTGGATCATATTTATATGGTCTAACTAAGTTAGATGGTATAAAGCCTCGTGTAACATATCTTTTTTTCCTCATTACTTTGGATAGGCTTTCTATATTAGTTTCATTCCATCTATCATGGAATTCAAATATTGGGAATAAATATTTCATTTTTTCATCAAATGATTTAAATTTATTATTATCATTTTTTAAAACATTAACTAATTTGCCTTTAAAAGTATTTTGGTATTGCATGTTAACTTTATCTAAATTTTTATTTTGTGGTCTAGTAATATATAAAAATTCCGTATTCATTACTACAAGTTTTGGTTTTTGATATTTTAGACTGTCAGAGAAAAAATCATATACACTTTTTATTCTAGCTCCTGTTAAAGCTAAATTATACCCAGCGATACCATCTTGTTTATACATTTCCA
Organism: uncultured Erysipelotrichaceae bacterium; assembly: GCA_963535465.1. GTDB lineage: Bacteria > Bacillota_I > Bacilli_A > RF39 > UBA660 > CAUSWF01. The sequence goes on from CAUSWF010000001.1 coordinate 66,597, forward strand.
TAGGACTTATACCACGATAAATAGATGAATCTCCTATAAATTCTACATCAATACTATTTTTTGGTAGTTCATAAAATCCATTATATACATCGCTTGCTATTTCAGCATTAGGGATAAATGCCATACTTAGTCCATGAAGGAGTAATACAAAGATAGATATGAAGATTATTATAGATATAATTCTTTTAAATATTTTCATAATTAAAATCCTCCATATACGAAGTCAGATGCATTAAATCCTGCCCCATAAATACCAAATATTATAATAATAAATATCATTGAAAAATATATAAACCATCTATAATATAAATTTTGTTTATCGAGTATTACAAAAGGATCTTCTACTTCTTCTTCAAATGTTTCTAGTCTCATAACTGCATGAATCATAACAATTATTAAAACATAGTCTGCTATTTCTAGTCCAAAACCATCTAGTGGGACAGTTGTTGGAATAAAAATAGATGTAAAGTCTCTAATAAATCCAGCAAATGAATCTGCTCTAAAAAGCATCATACCTATGCATACAAATATAAATGTTCTTAGTTGCATTAATACTTTGTAACTATGAACTTCGGTATTGATATTAAATGTTTTTATTATCCATTTACTTATTGGTTTTATAATAACGCCAAGCATCATTATTAGAAAATAATATAATCCATATAATATATATTTAATACTTGCTCCATGCCATAATCCATTTAGGAACCAAACAAAGAATAATGGGAATGCTATTATTAGAGTCTTACCTAGGTAATTATTTAAATGTTTTTTACAAAAAGCATTAAACTTTTGATTCATTTTACTAAAACTAATTGGATAAAATACATATTTTTTAAAATAATTACCTAAAGATATATGCCATCTTCTCCAAAATTCATTAACATCTTTTGCTTTAAATGGATGATTGAAGTTAACTGGTAATTTAATACCTAGTAAATTACTTATACCAGTTATCACTTCTATATATCCACCGAATTGGAAATATAGACTAAAGGTATAAAATATTGCGGCTAATACAATCTGATAACCTGTTGCTGGAATTTGGAATGCATTAGATACAAAAATATCTAGTCTTTTGCTTAATACAAGTATTTTTATATATCCAAATAAGATATGAGTTAAATTAATTCTTAAATCACTCCATGTTAGTTCTTTGGCATTTCTTAAATCACTTGATTCTTTGTAACTCCAGAATGGTCCCATAAGCATCTTAGGAAAATATGATAAGTATAGTAATAAATTAAGATAATTATTTTCGCATTCAATTTTACTTTGATATAAGTCAACTACATAACTTATCGCATCTAGTGTATAGTAACTTATACCTAATGGTAGTAATAATTTAATAGGTTTAAAATTAGTTCCAAATATATTGATTATTTCAGTAAATAATCCCATATATTTTAATATACCTAATAATATAAGATTAAATATAATAATCAATATTAATACTTTTTTCTTCTCTTTTTTATCTGTTTTTTTAGCAATATATTTGCCACCTATAAATATAGATATACTACTTGCTAAAATAGCTAATATACCTAATTTTGAGGAGATATAATAAAATATTAAGCTAACTACAAGCAAAAAAAGAGGTTTATACTTTTTAGGAATAATATAATAAAGTATAACAATTCCTACTAAGTATAGTATTCCACTAATACTAGTAATACTCATAATTATCCTCTTTTAGACTCGACTAATTTAAATATTGATTCAACTGTTTCAAAGTTTTCTGGAACAACATCTTCTACTCCAATTTCAATACCAAATTCTTCATTTAATTTAAATATTAATGTAATCATGTCAAATGATTCTATGATACCATCACTTATTAGAGCAGTCTCATTCATATAGTCTACTCCACCCTTTATTTCTTCTAATATTTTTACTATTTTATCCATAAATCCTCCAATGTTTTTTTATAATAGTTTCTATCTTTCTTACCATTTGCGTTATATGTAATTCTTTCAATTTTAATTACTTTATCAGGCATCATATAACTAGGTATTTTGTCTCTTAATTCTTTTATTAGTTCTTCTTCTTGCATATTTCCTAAGTAAAATATTCCAATAACTTCGTGAGTATTATCATATACTGCTATACTATCTTCTATTACTAAGTTCGCAGCATATTCTATTTCTCCAAGTTCTATTCTATAACCATTTTTCTTTATTTGAAAATCTTTTCTATTATCATAATAATATATACCATTTTCTATATGTACTATGTCTCCAGTTCTATATATTAATTCATCATATAAATTATTAAGTGGGTTTTGGACAAAACTTGATTTTGTCTTTTCAGGATTTTTATAATAACCTGTCGCAAGAAATGATCCTCTTACTACTAATTCTCCTTTATTACTTAATTTGTTATCTTCATCTAATAGGAAGCAATCACAGTTTTTACATGATATACCAATTGGTAATACTTCATCATCTCTAAAGTCTCTATCTAGTTTATAGAATGTACAAATATCTACTGTTTCAGTAGGACCAAATAAGTTTGCATATAATGCATCATTATAATATTTTTTAAGTTTATTTATAATCTTAACTGGCATTACTTCTCCAGCAAATAATATATTTTTAATACTATTTGGTCTAATTTTATCTAAAGCATTAGAATTAACTAATATAGATAATCCACTTGGTGTCCAATATAGTGTATTAACACTATATTTTTCTAACATTTCAACTAATTTTATAGGAAATGAAAAATACATCTTAGGAATAAGTACTAAGCTTGCTCCTTTATATATTGTTCCATAAAAATCACTTATACTCATAGAAAAATAAAACTGTGTTTGAGAACCAAATATTGTATCATGATTTATATTAAATTCCTCAGTAAACCAATCTAAGTAACTTAATACTGCCTTGTGATTTAAAATAGTTCCTTTTGGTACTCCAGTAGAACCGCTTGTATATAAAATATACATAATATCAGTATCAACTATCTTACTTCTTTTCTCACTAATATCTAGTATTTCATGTTCTAATAATTCATCTATTAATAATGGATTATTAAATTTAGATGCATGACGTTTATCAGTAATAATATAAGCAGGTTCAACATTATCTATTATAAGTTGTAGCCTATCATCTGGCATATGTGTATCACCTACCACATAATAATTTCCAGAGTATACTACACCTAGCATAGAATATACTAATTCTAATGATTTATCTAAATATAATAAGACTGGTTTTCTAAACTCATTTATTGCAGATCCTACTCGTCTTACTTTATCATATAATTCACTATATGTAACAATACCTTTATCTGAAATAAATGCATTATTATTAGGAACTTCTCTAACTTGTTTTTCTAAGTAATTAATTATTGTCATAATTCCTCCAAACTAAGATATATACAATATAATCTGTATATATTATAAATTATATACTATATAACTTACAAGCAACTTGTAAAATATTAAGTAAAATATTATGTATATTTCACAATATTTTATAAATAATGTATATTTTAAATTATTAAATGAACTAATCACCTAATTATAAAATAAAAAAACTAGATAAAATCTAGCTTATGTTTATTAAATGGTAGCGACGGAGGGGGTCGAACCCACGACCTTTCGGGTATGAACCGAACGCTCTAGCCAACTGAGCTACATCGCCATTTATTTGGAACAAGTTAATTATACTAAAAGAGTTTAATTATTACAAGTATTTTTAATTAATTTTAAAAGAAAAAGGCAAGTTACATTTCCTTGCCTACTATCTTCATTATTTCAAATAATATATTATTAGTATTAATCTTATTTACTTCACTACTGTTTCTTAGTTTTAATTCAACTTCTCCGTTTACTAAGTCTCTTCCTATAGTAACTCTTATAGGTATACCAATTAGATCTATGTCTTTGAATTTAACTCCGCATCTTTCATCTCTATTATCTACTAATACATCTATTCCTACTTTTTCTAGTTCTTCTTCTAAATAATTAGCATATTTAACAGATTCTTCATCATTAGTATTTACTATTACTATTCCTACTTTATATGGAGCTATATTTATTGGTAATATCATACCGTTATCATCATTATTTTGTTCAATAATAGCTGCTAAAATACGACCAATTCCAAGTCCATAGCATCCCATAACAACAGGATGAGTATTATTTTCTTCATCAAGATATTCTAAATTAAATTCTTCAGCATAGTGAGTTCCTAGTTTAAATAGATTACCTATTTCTATTCCCTTAGCAAATTTTAATACTTGATCATTTATTGATAAATCGCCTTCTACTGGATCAGATATTACTCCTACTAAATCATATTGATAATCTTCTATATTGGTATTTATATAGTGATATCCTTCTTCATTTGCTCCACTTACTAAATTATTTATATGTAATAATTCTTCATCTATTACTTTAATGCATCCTGATAAGTTAACTGGACCAGTGTAGCCAGGATATGCATTAGAAGAAGAAATTAAATTATCGTCGGCAAAACCTATTTCTTTGGCATTAAGTAATTTTTTGCATCTATCTAAGTTTAACTCTCTATCTCCTCTTAAGAAAAATACTACTAGCTTTTGATCAACATTCATAAGCATTGCTTTCATAGTCTTTTTTATTGGTAAATTTAAATATTTCGCTACTTCTTCTATACTACTGGCATGAGGAGTTTCTACTTTTTCTAATTTTTCTTTTGGAGATTTATCTTCTATTATTTTATAAGTAGATACTTCTAAGTTAGATGAATATCCTTTTTCATCATATACTATAACATCTTCACCAATATTAGTAATGGCTTGAAATTCTTCAGATAGGCTACCACCCATTGCTCCTACTCCAGCTTTAACTATTTTATAATTTATATGAAGTCTGTCATAAATGTTTTTATATGCTTCTTTCATTTTTTGATAACTTACTTCAAGACCTTCTTCATCTCTATCAAATGAATATGCATCTTTCATGATAAATTCTCTAACTCTAATTAATCCATATCTTGGACGAGGTTCATCTCTAAATTTATCTGCTTGTTGGTAAATATTAAATGGTAAATCTTTATATGATTTAATCATATTTTTAGCTGCTATAGTAAATAATTCTTCATGAGTAGGTCCTAGTACCATATCTCTATTAAATCTATCTTTTAGGCTAAACATATCATTTCCAAATGCTTCTACTCTACCACATACTTCATAAATATCACTTGGTATCAAACTAGGCATAAGTAACTCTTGTGCACCGGATTTATCCATCTCTTCTTTTACAATATTTTTAATATTATTTAAAACTCTTAATCCATTAGGTAAATACATATAAATACCAGCAGAAACTTTCTTCATAAATCCTGCTCTTACTAGTAAATTACCAGATATAGAGTCTTCATCTTTTGCATTTTCTCTTAAAGTATAAAAATAACTTCCTTTTAATTTCATATAATCACCTATCTAATTATAACACACTAATTTAAATGTATGTGTCAATATTAATAATTTTACTGAAAAGTTCATTTATTATAACATAACTGTATTATAAAATAAATAAAAAAACGGATAACCGTTTTAATATACTTTTTCTATAACTCCTGAAGCTATTATTTTACCTTCTTTTTTAATTTTAAATTCTTCAGTAATTCCTACTGGTATATATTCTTTAATTTTAATTGTTGCAGTAAGAGTATCTCCAGGTAAAGCAGTACCATAATATTCAGGTAGTTTTATCCATCCTTCTGCTTGATGATTTTCAAATATAAATGTTAGCTTTTCAACATTATTTATGCCTATTCCACTTTCCCCATCTATTTTAGAAAATATATTGATTTTAGCTTGTATTTTAGTTTTTACTACTTCTTTTACTTCTTTTTGGTTTTTATCTTCTACATTAGTCTTCTTCTTATTATTTTTAAATACAAATAATAATATTAATGATATAGTAACTATAACTACCATTACTAATACTATTAATTTAATATTAGACTTATTTTTATTATTATTTTCTGAAGCGATACTTTGACTAACTGTATTACCTTTCTCTATATTAGTATTTTGACTAACTATATTATCTTCTTCTAAAAAATTGTTTACTTCTTGTAGATTGTTACCACAATTATTGCAAAATACTGCGTTGTCTTCTACTTTATTCCCGCATTTTGGACAAAACATATTATCATTTCCTTTCTATTTATATTCAATTTTTCTTCTACAAAATTTACATGTACCAGTTTGTTCTGTAAGCATATTATCTGATCCACAATATGGACAATGAATGACATGAGTGTTTTTGGCTCTTTCCCGTTTTTCTTGCATTACTAAGTCATTTTCTTTTCTTATTTGTGCTTCTTTTTGTAAATCTTGCTGCATGTAACTATTTAGATACATACCAAACTTATTATTAATTTTAGTAAAAATATTTTTTAATATATATGAAAGTATTATAAATACTATACCTAATATCATTAATAATTTACTAAAACTAAGTAATTTGGTATATATACTATTATTTAATATCATATCTAGATAATGTATTTTATAAGTTAATTTAAATATATTTTTTACATATTCATATATCTTAGGAATAAGTAAAACTATAGAACTTATTATTAATAGAATTGGTAATTTATAATATTTATCATATCTATATACATATCCTCTACATATTATTAAGCATATACCAATAAATGGTATAAAGTATAGTGTAATTAAAATAACTGGTAAGCTACAAATTATTTTTAATAATTTATTTTCAAACATATAATCACTTCCTCTTTAAAAAATAACTATAATAGTTATTTTATTAATTATTTTAGTATATTTAGTAAGTCATTTATTTTGCTTCCAGCACTACTTGCTATAAACTTTATATATAAATACCATAGAGTACTTCCTATAATAGATAAGCAAATAGAATGTAAATATACTCTTAATTCTGCTATTTCATATTTAAATTCTTCATTTATTAAATTAATAAATATTAATATACTATATACAATACCAGATACTGTTGTGATAAATGACAATGGTAGCCATATCATTTTAACTAGTTCATTAGCAAATACTGATATTATTACATATGGTATTAATGATGTTGATGTTATTGATAGTATTTTAACAATTTTATTTGTTTTTTTAGTTTTTATACCTGCTAAGTAATAGACTATAGTTATTAATCCAATTATACCCAAAAATACAAAGAAATTTTTGAATATTACATTTAACCATTCTACATTAGATAATCCATCAAAGTCTAATACTTTTTTTAATTTTAATGTAGAGTAATCAAATTTTGTTTTAACTATATTAGCCATAATGTTTTGAAATACAACTACTAGTACCATTAATCCTGATACAATAGCTGCTAAAGTTAGTGATACTTTAGTATCATTTAATTGTTCTTCATTATTATTAAATGTTGTTATTGGTTTTAAAAGTATTTTGCTTATATATCTCATATAGTTAAAATCTGGAGTTTTATTTTCCTCTACTACTTTTGGTGTTATTCCTTCACCTTTTAGGTTAGTTCCACATTTTACACAAAAACTAGAACCTTCAATATTGTTAGCGTTACATTTTGGACATGTCATACTATTCACCTCCTCGTTTATTTATATTATCTTTTATAATTCCACTTAATTTTGAATTTCCTAAAAAAGAATCAATCAAATTATCGCTTACTTCATTATTAGATAATTGATCTATTAAATTATTTGATTTATTTGTTCCTGTTAGTCTTGTATTGTTAGCTCCTAACATAGTAGGACTACTAAGTCCATGTTTTGATTCTATAAACTCATCTACTTCTTCTAAGTCAGTCATATTTGTTTTGGTTTCTAACTCATAATTATGTCTAGCATTCGAATTACGATATCTTGAATATATAATTATAAAATATATTATCCCTGATAGTAAGAATAACCAGTTATAATCAAAGTCAGAATATCTCATCGCAAGCATACCTAATATTTCTACTAATATAGATATACCAATAAGTTTTGGCATATGAATTGGTACGCTTCCCATAGTTTCCTTAGTTCTAGCATTAACTGCAACATAGTGAAGCACTTTTTTTGTTCCACTTACTTGTTGGTAACTATATAACCACACTGGTAAATATGCAGCCTTCCATTGCTGACCTTTTATTTTTATATCTTCATTATTCCAACAAACACCTCTATCGTAGTGTTCTAGTGTCTTGTTAGCAGCAAATCTTACTATGTCATTTGATTGGGCATCTACTAATTGTTTTAACTGTTCAATATTAGTATCTCTTCTTTCTGATGTACATCCTCTTAAAAAGTTTGCATTATATTTAACACAATTTTCTACATCAAATGGCATAATAGCATTTATTATGTTGTTTGTTTGAGTTTTTGAATTATTGTCTAATCTTGAAAGATTTGATTCAACAGATAAACCACTTATTGTTAAATTAAACTTTCTTTCTACGTGGTATGAATCAGCGTCATAATATGTTTTTTGATTATCACCTGTTCCAACGTAGTATTTTCTTGTCTGATGTTCCCCTACTCCATCAAGATGAGCTTTTGTATTAACATCTACTAACATGTATGGGAAATATACTGCCATTACATTATTAGCTGTAAACTCTTCTCTAAATTTAGGATGGGCATAGAACTTTCTTTTTCCTACAAATTTTGATATTTCCTCTTTTGCGGTATCTTTTGTTATGTTGAAAGGCAATACAACATCTGGAATACTGCCATTAGGAATTTGTTGATTAACTGATAATATATTTCTACACCAGTGACATCTAGCCTGCTGGGCAGAGGCGGTGTCAATTACAACTTCTGCCCCACAGCTACTACATTTAAATGTTAAAACATCTTTTGTTGAAGCAATAATATCTGATGCTCCAGATCCTATTACTTGTCCTTCTAATGTTGAAATGTCTGAAACCATTCCACTTAATTTAATATTTTCAAATTCATGTCTACAGAAATTACATCTTAATTTACCTGTTTTTATATTAGTAGAAATATCTGTAGAACCACATTTAGGACATTTGTCTTGCCCATTAATTGAGTCTATATCAGTCTTTATAACTCTAGTATCATCATTTGTTAAATTATTTTCATTCATCCTTTTATATTCCTAGAATTTGTGCCTTTAATTTATCATAATCTTCTTGAGTAATTGCTCCTGCATCTAGTAATTTTTTAGCATTTAGCAATTTTTCAGTAGGATCTTCTTGAGTTTGTTGTTGTGCTTGTGCACCAAATCCAGGATTATATGTTGATGGGTTATTAGGTTGTTGCATACCACCCATAACTCCTCCAGCGGCATTTACTCCCATTCCCATGAAAGCCATTCCACTTGCTCCTCCATTTTCTCCTGCAGCTTGCATTCCACGTGCTACAGCTTGTTGCATGAATGAGTTTCCTCTTGCTCCTGCTAGTGCATCGGCTTTCTTGATATCTTTCATTAATTCCTTAGTATCTTCATCATATTCGATAGCAAGGATAGCTGTTTTAACTATTTCAAGTCCTCTATCAGTTTTCCATCTATATCCATCTTCAACAGCAGCACTTAAACTTTGTGCAAATCCAATTTGGTCTGCTTGAATCTTTGACATACGATTTCCTTTAGTTGGATCGTTTGTATAGTTAGAAAATGCTGCTGATAAGCTTCCTACTACTTCATTAAATAATTGTACTCCAGCATCGTTATCCATATCAGCAAAATCAAATACTTCTGCATTTGGTTGTAAGTATTTAGCTGGTACAAAGTTTTTAACAAATAATAATGGATCAACAATCTTTAATGTATAAGTTCCTCTTGTTACTGCTCCTACTTGTGTACCAAAGAATGCATCATCCCAATATATTTCTGATTGAGTTCCAAATCTATTATTTGGTATTTCCTTTAAGTTAACATAGAATGCTAATTGTTGTGAACCTGGTTGTCCTCCAAATTTAACTTTTTCCCAAGTTGATTTAATTGTTTGTGCAAATATTCCATCTCCCGCAAACATAGATTGTGAAGCTGGATCATTTGATCTAAACTCAAATCCTCCTGGTTCTGCGATAAGTCCAGTAATTTGTCCATCTTGTAAAGTAATTAATGCCATTCCTTCAGGAACTACAATCTTACTTCCATTAGAAATAATATTTTCATTTCCTTTATAATTTTCTCCACGACCATTATTTTGTGATTGTGGTACTGCTTGAAATAATGCAGCTGTTCCTGCTACATCTGCTCTTGGAACATAAAAATCTTTCCACTGATCAGCAAAAGTTCCTCCTAATGCTCCAGTAAACGCTTTAATAAATCCCATAATTTCCTCCTTCTATTAAAGACATTTGCAAAGTATTATTAATACTCATATTACTCCTGTCATTATAATTATAACTTATTTTTTATAAAAACTATATTATAAATAGTTTTTTTACAAAAAAAGAACTAATTTATTAGTTCATTAATGCTTCATGGTGTTCCCGAGAGGAATTGAACCTCCGACACGCAGTTTAGGAAACTGCTGCTCTATCCACTGAGCTACGAGAACATGACAACATTAGTATAGTAAAAATAATTATTTTAATCAAGAAAAAAAGATGATAAACATCTTTTATATTTCTTGTACTACAGTTATAATCATTGGTTTTGCACCAGTTGATTGATAAAAGAAATTACCTAGAACTTCTCTAATATTATTTTTAATCTTAGTAAAGTCTAGCCTTTCTCCTTGAGTTACTGAATCACTTATTGCACTTGCTGCAAGTACTTTAGTTTCTTCTAATAATTCTTGAGATTCTTTAACATAAATAAATCCACGAGTTATTATTTCTGGTCCACCAATAATATTTTTGCTTGCTCTATCTAGAGTAGCACTTACTATTACTATTCCGTTAGATCCTAACATTTCTCTATCTTTTAATACTAATTCTCCTACGTTATCTTGAGATGAACCATCTATTAATATTTCACCTACTGGAACTTTTTCATAAGTATCTTGTTTTACTCCGTCAACAAACTCTACTACTTCTCCATTTAGTTTTAATATAATATTTTCTCTTGGCATTCCAAGTCCACTAGCAATATCAGCATTTGCAACTAAATTCCTATATTCAGATTTAACTGGGAAGAAATATTTTGGTTGCATTAAATCAATCATTAACATTAAATCCTCAGAAGATGCATGATGTAATAAATGTTTTTTAGCACTTAAGCTAACGGCATTTGCTCCCATCATTGCAATATCATCCATTAATAATACATTATCAAGTTCAATACCTGGATATGGTGGTTCTGAAATAAATACTGTATCAGTATCTTTCATCTTAATAAACTTATCATATCCTTTAACAATTCTTTTAATATTGTTAAATGGTTTTTCCTTTTCATCACTTATTAGTATCACAACATCTTTATCATTGATATTAGCAAGTGTTCCGATTCTACTCTTATCTATTTGTAGGTAATTCTCATCACTTGCTTTATTTATTAGATTTTGTAATTGTTTACCCATGATAACTATTTTTCTATGTGTTTTACTTACTTCATTAAATATTTCTTGTATTCTATAAAAATGTGCTGGGAATACTGTTGTTATTATTCTGCCTTCATTTTTATTTAATATATCTCTTATAAAACCACTTACTCTATTATTTGGAGTAGTGTGTCCAGGACGAGATGCATAACTTGATTCACTTAGTAAGCATAATACTCCTTGTTTTCCTACATAAGCAAGTTTACCCATATCAGTTTTATATGGACCTAACATTGTAGAATCAAATACAAAGTCTCCTGTATAAACTATTGCACCATCTACTGTATAAAGTACAAAAAGTACTGCATCTGGTATAGAGTGTGTTACTCTTATTGGAAAAATACTATTTTTACCAAAATTAATCTTAACATGTGGTTTAATCTCTATTAATTTTGCGTATGATAGTTCTTCTTCTTTTAAATCATTTTTAATGATATCTAGAGTTAACTTAGTACCATATATAGGAATAGATGGAATCTTACTTACTATATCAGCAACTGCTCCCATACTACTTTCATGTCCATGTGTTATAAATATTCCTTTAATATTCTTTTTATTTTTTTCTAAATAACTTAAATCTGGAATTATATAATCAATTCCTAAATTTAAATCATAATCATATCTTAGTCCGGCATCGAATATAAAAATACTTTTATCTACTTCTACAACATACATATTTTTACCATTTTCATTTAAGCCGCCTAATCCAAAAATTTTAATTTTTGCCATTTTTCCTCCTTTATTTTTTTCTACCACAAGTTTTAAGACTTAAACATTATAGCAAAAAAAAGACTACAAAGCAAGTTTTGATGTAGCCTCTTTTGCTGCTAATTGTTCAGCTTCTTTTTTAGAATGAGCAACTCCTGTTCCATATTTTATTCCATCAATCACAACTTCTACTGTAAATATTTTTTTATGTGATGGTCCTTCTTCTTTTACTAGGTTATATGAAAGACTTCTACCAATTGGTTGAATATATTCTTGTAAGGCACTTTTATAATCATTAAAGAATATTATTCCTTTTTCTATATATGGGACAATTACTTTTAATACTATATTTCTCGCAGTAGCATATCCTAAATCTAAGTATATTGCTCCTACAAAAGCTTCAAATATATCAGCTATAATTGCTTTAGATGGATTATCTTCTTCTCCATGTCCTAATCTTAAATATTTGTCTAGTTCTAGTCCTAAGGAATATTCATATAGTGCATTTTCACATACATAGCTTGCTCTTAATTTAGTTAACTCTCCTTCTGAGTTTGTATCATGCGAATAAAAATAGTCAGCTACTACTAAATCAACTACAGCATCTCCTAAAAATTCTAATCTTTCATAATCCATTTTTTTCTTATGTTCGTTTGCATAACTACTATGAGAAAAAGCTATATTATATAGATTTATATCTTTAATCTTTATTTTTAATTTATTAAATAATTCTTCCATGTATTCCTCCTTTGAATAGTATATAACAAATTAAGTTCTTTTAATAGTAAATTATAATAATTGATATTTTAAAAAACATATAGTAAACTAAATATGATGGAAAGAGGAAAACAAATGAAGAAATTATTATATATATTTTTATTAATACTTATACCAATACTATTAACAGGATGTAAACAAGATGATATGGATGGGATTACTATTACTACTACAAGTTATCCAATAGAATATGTTACTAAAAGACTATATGGTCGTCACGCTAAAGTTAAGTCTGTATATCCTGATGGGGTTGATCAAAATACATATCAGATAAGTGCTAAGACTAAGAAAAAAATATCTGAAACTAATTTATTTATATATAATGGTAATTTAGAAAATGATAAAAAATTGGCATTAGAATTACTTGATTTAAACCCATCTTTAAAAATAATAGATGCTTCTTTAGTAATTACTCCTACTTATTCTTCTTATGAATTGTGGCTTAATCCTTCATATTTACTTATGATGTCTCAAAATATTAGAACTGGGTTAAAAGAATATATTACTTCTTCTTTACTTGAGAAAGAAATCGATAAGAATCATGAATTATTAAAAGAAGAATTATCTAAATTGGATGCTAATATTAGATTAGCAATAGACAACTCTAGAAATAAGAGTATTTTAACTTCAAATAAAGAGTTAACTTATTTAAAAAATTTTGGTTTTAATGTATATGTTTTAAATAAAGATACTAAAGAAAAAGAAAAAGTAGAAATAGAAAATATAATTAATAAAGAAGATTTATCTTATATATATGCATTTAAAAATGATAATATAAATGATGTTGCTAATAATTTTATTAATAAATTTAATCTTAAGATAGCCTATTTACATAAGTTAGATAATATATCTGATTTAGAGAGAAGTGAGAATAAAGATTATATATCTATTACAAATGAAAACTTAGATTTATTAAAACAAGAACTATATCAATAGTTCTTGATTTTTATATCATTATTTGATAAACTAGATGTGCTTATGAAAAAAAGTGAGGTGAAAGTATGCCAAATATTAAAAGTGCTATAAAGAGAATGAGAAGTAACGCTAGAAAGACTCTAGTTAATACTCCAGTAACTTCATCTATGGCTACAGCTGTTAAGAAAGTAGAAAAGAACCCTACTAAGGAAACTCTACAAGTTGCAGTTAAGAGAATAGATAAGGCTGTTGCTAATGGTTCAATTAAGCAAAATAAAGCTTCTAGATTAAAATCTAGATTAACTAAAGCAGTAAATAATACTAAGTAAACCAATTTCGATTGGTTTTTTTATTTACTTTTACAAATATCTTATCTATAATTTATATAGGAGTATGATATGAAAAAGATATTAAGTGGTCTAATTAATTTAGGAATATTATTAATAATTATAGGATTAGTAATTAATTATAAAGAAGAAATATTAAATGTATATAAAGTATACATTTTATCTGCAAATGACAAATTAAGCATTAACAATAATAAATATCATAGAGAGTATAACTTTAATTATATTAAAAACACTAGTAATTATTCGCCAAAGAATAGAAAAGAAATTAGAGATATATACTATACACTTATAAATAGTGGTCAAAGAGATTTTACTTTTTTTTGCCCTACTTCATATAAGGAATGTATTAGTGTAGTTGATGAAGTTGGTAATGATTCTACTATGTTATCTCATATAAATAATTTCACTCATCCTTATAATGGATTTAAACATATTGAAACAAAATATGATAATTTAGGTAGAGTAACTATTCATATTGATAAATCATATACCGATGAACAAATCAATGAGGTTGATAAAAAGATAGATGAAGTTCTTAATAGAATAGATAAGAATTTATCTATAAAAGAGAAAATTAAACAAATACATGATTATATAATAAATAGTACTAAGTATGATAAAGAAAGAAGTGAGAAAAATATTGTTAAATATTCTTCTGATATTGCATATGGTCCTCTTGTTGAAGGATATGCTCTTTGTGGTGGATATACAGATGCGATGGAATTATTCTTAGAGAGATTAAATATAAAGAGTTATAAAGTTTCAAGTGAAAATCACGTATGGAATGCTGTTAATTTAGATGGTAATTGGTATAACTTGGACTTAACTTGGGATGATCCTGTTGCTAGTGACGGTAGAAATATCTTAGACTATTCTTTCTTCTTAATAGATACTAATAAGCTTCATAGTATAGAGAAAAATGAACATAATTTTGATATGAATGTTTATAGCGAATTAAAAGGAAATGACTAATTCATTTCCTTTTTTATATACTCATATATTTTATCAATTGTTTTATTAAAATTATCATATGATACATCAAACCACTTAGTTTTAAATTGATTTTTAAAATAAGTAAATTGTCTTTTAGCATATTTTCTTGAGTTATGCTTAATTTTTTCTACTGTATTTTCAATATTATTATCGTTAAAATAATCATTAAACTCTTTATACCCTATTGCACTATTTAATACTCTCGAGTCTTTATATCTATCTTTTAAGTTGTTTATTTCGTCCAATAGGCCATTTTTAATCATGCTATCTACCCTGTTATTTATTACTTTATATAAAGTGTCCCTATCAGTAGTTAAACCTATTATAATAGATGGATATATTATATCTGCTTTTTCAGATAGTGGGATATTATTTTCTAATTTTGATAATAGTCTTACTATTCTTCTTCTATTTGAATAGTCAATGTCAAATTTTCCATATTCTTTTATTTTTGATATTATTTGATCATTTGTTAGGTCATCATATCTATTTATTTCTTCTTCATGAAATTTATAATCATATAATAATGATTTAATATATAATCCTGTTCCACCTACTACTATTATATTTTTACCTTTTTCTTTTATTTGTTCTATAGCAACTCTCGCATCTTTTTGATAATCATAGATTGTATAGTTGTTACATACATCTACTATATCTATTAAATAGTGATTAATACCATTTCTTTCTTCTAATGTTGGTTTGGCTGAAGCTATATTTAATTCTTTATATACTGAAACAGCATCTCCATTAATTATTTCGGCATTTAATCTTTTAGCTAGTTCAACAGATGCTTTAGTCTTACCTACTCCTGTTGGACCTACAATAACAATTATTTTATTCATTATAATCCCTCTTAAACATTTTAATTAATTGGTCTTTTGAGAAAGCTATTATTGTTGGTCTTCCATGTGGACAGGTAAATGGATTATTACAATATCTTATATTATCAAGTAAATATTTTGCTTCTTCTAAAGATATATAAGTATGTGCTTTAACACTCATATGACATGCCATAGATGTTGCGGCTTTATCGATAAACTTTTTCTTATCAAAATTATTATCACTAATGATAATATCAAATATTTTTTTAAGAGAATAGTTATTAGCATCTGTTAACCAAGTTGGGTGTTCTCTTACTATGAATGTATTATTTCCAAATTCTTCTATATCTATGCCAAGTGCTTTAATATCATCTAGTCTTTTTGATATTTTAATTGCCTCATCTTTTGTAAATTCAAATTTCATTGGAACAGCAAGTGTTGTAATATTTAAATCTTCTTTTGTCATACTATCTACTAATTTTTCATAGTTAATTCTTTCGGCGATAGCATGTTGATCTATTAGATACATTCCATCTTCGTTATAAGCTACTATAAACGTTTTATCTATGATACCAATTGGTGTCATTTCTTTAATTATTTTTTCTTCTTGGTATGATATTTTATCTTCTTCTACTGAGAAGTCTAATTTTACTTCTTCGTAATTATTTATTATTTCTTCTTGATTATTTATTTGTCTATTTACTTCACTTATATTATCTCTTACATAGGCATCTGGTATTAAGTTTCTTTTACTTAGTATGTTATCTATACTGTTTAATAATAATTCCGATAGTGAGTTAAATTTAGAAAATTTAATATCTTGTTTAGTTGGATGAATATTTACATCTATTAGTATCGGATCAACATCTATATTTATAACAACGATTGGATATCTTCCTTCATGTATATAGGTATGATATGCTTTGCTTATTACTTTTACGATATCATTATTTTTTATTACTCTACCGTTTATTAATATAGTAATAGCGTTTTTAAATGATTTAGTTACTTCGGGATAACTTATATAACCATATATACTATAATCATCATTATCAGCACTTATTTCAATCATTTTTTTAGCTACTTCAGCTCCATATATTTCATATATAACTTTTAATAAATCTCCATTACCTGTTGTCTTAAACAGAGTTTTTGAATTATTTGTTAGAGTCCATTTTATATTAGGATAGCTAAGAGCCATTTTATTAATATATTCTACAATATTGGCTAATTCACTATATTGATTTTTTAAATATTTTAATCTTACAGGAGTATTATAAAATAAATCTTCTACTGTTATTTTTGTTCCTTTTACTAGTTGAGCATTAGAAATGTCTAATATTTTTCCACCTTCTATTTTTATATTAGTTCCTTCTATTTCGTTACTAGTTAGTAGATTCATTTTTGAAATAGATGCGATAGATGGTAGAGCTTCTCCTCTAAATCCTAGTGACGAGATATAAAACAAGTCATCTATGTCTTTTATTTTACTTGTAGCATGTCGTAAAAATGCAAGCTGGGCATCTTTTCTATCCATTCCATCTCCATCATCTGTTACTGATATCTTTTTTATACCTCCATCAAGCAAATCTATAGTAATAGAAGAAGAATTAGCATCGACACTATTCTCCACTAATTCTTTTACTATATTCATACATTTTTCTACAACTTCTCCTGCCGCTATTTTATTAGCAAGATCTGTTGACATTACATTTATTTTACTCATATTAACAACCACTTGGTAGACTATCTACGTATTTTCCTCCAGGAAATTCTTTATAACCACCTGGTGTTTTTCCATCAGCCATAAATGTATGATAATAATTATCACATCTTATTTGTACATAGTATTTATAACTATCAAGAGCTGAGGCATTTTCTATACTTTCATTATATACCCATACTTTACCACTACAAATTACATTGTTATTTTTAGGATCAATCATTTTTTCTAAATAGTCTTCACTAACTAATTTTGCGACAGGAACACTTACACATTTTTTACCTAGTATTTCTCCATTATGTCCATCTGATAGAAAGTAATTTTCTGCCGCTGTTTGAGCACTTGACTCCATAGTATTATAGTTATTTTTTCTTGCTTTATTAATATAGATATAAGTAACTGGTATAGCAACTCCTGCTAAAATACCTATTATTGTAATAACTGCTAGTAACTCTACTAAAGTAAATCCATTTTTTTTCATAATACACCTCTTTTTAATTATACCTCATTTAGTGAAGAAATTAAATTCTTCGCTACATCTTTTGGTAATATTTCCTCTATTTCTTCTATGCTAGCTTCTTTTATTTTTTTTAAACTACCAAATTTCTTTATAAGTAAATTTCTTCTTGTCTCTCCTATTCCCTCTATCATATCAAGTCTTGAAGTAAGTAGTCCTTTACTTCTCAAATTTCTATGATAACTGATAGCGTATCTATGTACTTCATCTTGTATTTTTGTTAGAAATAAGAATAATTTTGAATCTTTTGGTACATCTAATACTTCTAAGTCTTGATTCATTATGTGGTTAGTTCTATGTTTATCATCTTTTACTAATCCTATTATTGGTACATTTACATTTAATGATTGTAGTGTTTCTTTTACTGCACTAATTTGTGCTATACCACCATCCATTACTATTAAATCTGGTTTTTCTAAATTTTCCATTATTACTTTATAATATCTTCTATATATAACTTCTTTCATGGCTCCTATATCGTCATGGGCACTATTAATTTTATATTTTCTATATAGATTTTTGTTAGGAATAAAATCATCAAATACTACTACTCCACCTACATAGTTTGTTCCAAATAGATGTGAATTATCATATGCTTCCATTCTAGATACAGATTTTAATTTTAATAATTTTTTTAATTCTTCTAAAGCTGCAAATCTTTCTTTATTATCATTTTTTATACTATTATTAACTAATTCAAATTGTTCTTTAGCGTTTTCTTTTGCTAAGTCTAATAATTCTTTAAATTTACCTTTTTTAGGGGTAAATAGCTCTATATTAAAATAACTACTTAGAAGCATATTAACATCTTCATCTGGTGTATAAATAGCTTTGGGTAATACTCCAGTTAAATCATAAAATTTAATAATATATTCTACTAGTTCTTCATTAGGATTTAAGACATTAATTATCTCATTGTGTCTTCCATATAATAATCCATCTCTTATGAAAAATATTTCTATACTCATAAAATTATCTTCTAAATAATAATTTATTAAATCAAATTCATACTTTTTGTTTAAATCAATTTTTTGTTTAACTAATGTAGTATTTATATCATCACACATTTGTTTATATTCTAGTGCTTTTTCATAATTCATATTAAGAGATGCTTTATTCATTTCTTTAGTTAATCTATCTACTATTATTTCATTATGTCCTCTTAAGAAGTCTTTTATTTCACTTATATATTTATCTAATAAATCTTTATCTATTTCTTTTTCACAATATCCTAGACATTCATGTATATGATAATATAAACATAATTTCTTTCTCATAGGATCACATTTTCTAAGGGGATATAGTCTATTTATAATTTCAACTGTTCTGCGTGCCGCAGTAGCATTTGGATATGGTCCAAATAAATTACTTTTTACTTTATGTCTTTTAGTATTTCTAACTATTTTTACTATAGGATATTTATCTGTAGTTAGTTCTATATATGGATATGTTTTATCATCCCTTAGTAATATATTATATTTAGGATCATATTTTTTTATTAAGGTAATTTCTAATATTAGAGATTCTAATTCACTACTAGTTACAATATATTCAAAGTCATCTATATTTTCTACTAATAATCTTG
This sequence comes from uncultured Erysipelotrichaceae bacterium, assembly GCA_963535465.1. GTDB lineage: Bacteria > Bacillota_I > Bacilli_A > RF39 > UBA660 > CAUSWF01. The sequence goes on from CAUSWF010000001.1 coordinate 86,474, forward strand.
TTTTGCCAGTACTAAGTCCAGTGAAATAACTTCTAAGTCTTTTATTTAAATCTTTTGCTTTACCTACATATATAATAACTCCATCACTGTTTTTCATTTGATAGGAACCAGGTTTATGTGGTACTAATGCTAATTTTTCTTTAAAGTTTTTCATAAAATCACCAATATCATTATAACAAAAAATAAAAGGAAAGACTATTTCTTTCCTTTTGACTTCATCATTTTCATCATTTGATTAATTTGTTTTTGATTAGGAGTTCTTCCCATTCCTGACATTAAACTCTTAAGCATATCTTCAGTTATTGGTGGATTTTCAGTAACATATTTTTTCATATAGTTACGAGCTAAAAAGAATCCAACAATTCCACCTATGATAAGTCCAAATAATACTAATAATAAATCGTGTAGCATTTTATCACTCCTTCATATTTATTTTATACAAATTCTTTTATTTAAGCAACTCTTCTACTCTTTTTTCTAATTTTTCTATTCCAAAGTTATATACTTCTTCTACTTCATCTTCTGTAGAACTATGAGTAGGAGTATCTATTGTTATTAAATATTTATCATCATATATTAATTTATGCCATGTATTAGAAGATGAGGAATCTATTACTATTTTTCTTACTCCAACAGGTAATATTTCATCTTGATACTCATCAGTTTGAGTTAAGAATTTATTTAAATTAGGCATAGATACTACGTCTAAATATATTCCTTTTACTTCTAATCTATTAGCAATATCTATGGCTTTATATAATTGTCTTCCAGTTGATATAAGTATTCCATAAGGTTTATCTAACGATTCTCTTACTTTATATCCGCCATTATTAAATGATTTGGCATCTGTTCCTTTTAAGACAGGTACTTTCTTTTTAGATAAGGCAATTGCATTAGTTGAAGATGTTTCTAATATGTTTCTAAATGCTCCTATTACTTCATTTGCATCAGCTACTCTATATAGAGATAGTCCATTAATATCATTTAAAATACTAATAGCATCTATATATGAGTTTCCTAGTCCATATATTGAATTATCTAGTAAGTCTGTTGTGAAGACATAAGTAGTATTATTACCTCTAATAGATGATGAAGTTATTCCTTCTAACATTTTATATACATTAGATATGTCATTAAATACAAAAGTTTTAAAGCCACAATTACTAATAGCATTCATTATAGGAGCAATACTAATAGATAACTTTTCATAATCTATGTTGTTCCCTAAATAATTTGATGATGATATATTATTTTCTAATACATTAGATGCGAATACTACTTTTGGATATTTTGATAGGTATTCTATTATTTTTTTAGAAGTTTCATAAGTAGATTCTTGTAAATCATCTGGTACTTCATAAATAAAATCTTTTATAGTAATTTCTTCATCAAAGAACTCATTTAATTCATTATTACTTCTTAATACTAAATCATCTTGTATAACATGGTCTAATCTATTTCCTATTATAGTAGACATATCTTCTAATATGTTTAATGATACTTGGAAAGGAGTTGATCTAACTTCTAAGTTATTTTTAATTTCTAGTGTTAAATCATCTGATAGATTATCTTCTATTAACTTATCTTTACCAAATTTAATATTTATAAATGATGGTCCTTCTTTAGATATACCTTCAGACATAGCTTTATTTATATTTTCATTAGTTATATCATCAACTGTATATACAGAAAAACCTAATGATTGAAGCATCATTCCTATATTAGTATTATTATCTCTACCTATATAAATTATATTTAAATTTTTTAGTTGTAATTTACCTGCTAAAGAAAGAGATTCTATTACACTACCATTTTCTAAATCTTTACTGGTTAAGATACAGTATACTTTATAATTAATTAATTTAGGAAATAAAGCATTTAATTTAGCTTCTCCTATAGCTTCTCCTACTGCAGAAGCTACTTCTTCATTAGATGCGATAGAAGTAAAGTCTATACCATTTACTTCACCTTTTACTGGGTAACCAGGGGATCCTATATCATGTTTAGTATAATTTATTAATTCTTCCAATTCTATAGGAAATCCTGATACTAGAAGTGTTGAATATAATGCTGGAGTTATACTAGGTGATATTATTACTCTATCTCTATTTAAATAATTACTGTTAGATTTATTAAAAATTAAATGATTAGCGTATAAATTATATAATACAATAGATGCATCTATATTTTCTTGTATAAAACCAAACTTAGAACTATTTATCATATCAATACTAAGTGATGTTATTTGATTGATTATTTTATTTTGATTAATCTCAATATTGTTCATAATTTCTCCTCTAAGATATTATATCATATTATAACCATTCTCCAAATTTTGACATATAAATCTTCTTTACTATAGTAACTAATGTTATGTACGATACTACTAGTATTAATAGAGAAATGTAGAATTTGTAGTTCATTAATTTGAAACCAAATGTTTCTATATTGGAAAGTAAAATTGGTGTTAATATTGCTAAAACAGCACTTACTAAAGATAGGCATATAAGGCCTTTAGATGGCATTGATTCAATAAATGGAGTTTTACTTGTTCTTACAAAGAATATAACTAATAATGATGTTATTAGGCATGTTATAAACCAAGCAGTTTGGAAGTATGGTGCTAAGTGTTCATTATTATATCCTAATATGAAGTAAAATATTATAAAACTAAATACATCTATAATTGATGATGTTATTCCCATTATCCACATATATCTAAATATGCCACTAATCTTCCATTTACGTGGTATTTCCATAAATTCTTCATCGACATTATCATTAGGTATACCCATCTGTGAAAACTCATATATAAAGTCTTGTATAAGCATTTGGATTGGTAGTAGTGGTAAGAATGGTAAAAATATTGAAGCAATTACTATTGAAAATACATCTCCAAAGTCACTTGCTAAACTCATTTTAATAAATTTAATTATATTTCCATATACTCGTCTACCTTCCATTACTCCGTCATATATAACTTCAAGGCTTCTTTCTAATATTATTATATCGCTTGCTTCTTTAGCTATATCAGTAGCATCATTTACACTGATACCTACATCAGCACTCTTTAAAGATAAGGCATCATTTACTCCATCTCCCATGTATCCTACAACATGACCTTTTTCTTTATATAAATTAACTATTCTATTTTTTTGAATTGGATTTAGTCTTGCAAAGATTTTGATATCATCAATTACATCTAATAGTTCTTTATCACTCATTTTAGCTACTTCTTCTCCAGTCAGACTATTAGTATTTTCTAATCCTACTAACTGACATATTTTACGAGTTGAAGATAGTGCATCTCCTGTTAGTATCTTTACATCAATTCCTTTTTGTGATAGTTTTTCTAGTACTTGTTTTACTTCTTCTTTAGGTGGATCTAAGAAGGCAACAAATCCTACTAGTATCATATTATTTTCATCTTTTGTAGAAAAATTATTTATTCCTCTATAAGTCTTTTTAATAGAAATACCTAGTACTTGCATTCCTTCTGCTGCTAGAGAAGAAGCTTTTTCTAATATGTTCTTTTTGATAGTTTCATTTATTTTTTTTACTCTTCCATCATCTAATACATCAGTACTTGATTTTATTATTTCTTCTATGGCCCCTTTAGTAATAATTTGATATGAGCCACCTTCTTCTACCACAACACTGCTTAATTTTCTAGCATAATCAAACGGTATTTCGTCTACTTTTCTGTATCCCTCATTTAGGTATGTATATTTGTTTTCTTTAGCATAGCTTACTATTGCTTTATCAACTATATTTTTAATACCTGTAGAATAATAACTATTTAGATATGCATATTTTAAAATATCTAAGTCTTCTTCTAAGTTAATATTAATATATTTTTGTAATGATATTTGGGCTTCTGTTAATGTTCCTGTTTTATCAGAACATAGTATATCTATTGCTCCTAGGTTTTCTATTGCTTCTATTCTTTTTACCAAAGTTTTCTTCTTAGCAAGAGCCTTACTACCACTTGCTAAATTAACATTTACTATCATAGGTAACATTGCTGGTGTTATACCCACTGCGACTGATAGAGCAAAAAGAATCGCTTCATTCATATTATGTTTAATTATTCCATGTATAATAAATACAAATATACAAGTTACAATCATTACATATAATAATAATTTAGAAATGTTTTTCATCGATTTATCAAAGTTTGATATGTTGGTTTTATTTAGAGTACTTCCAATATTTCCTATGTAGGTATCTAGTCCTGTTCCTATTACAACTCCCAATATAGAACCACTTATTACAGATGAATTCATAAGGCATATATTTTCTATATCTATTATGTTACTACTTATTGATGACTTCTTTTTCTTCTCTACCGGAATAGATTCTCCAGTAAACGCTGAATAGTCTAGGAATGCATCTTTAGCATCTAATATGTATATGTCTGCTGGTACTATTGAACCTGCATTTAGTTTTACTATATCTCCGATAACTACTTCTTCTTGTTTAATTATTTTTTCTTTCTTATTTCTTATTACTAGAGCTGTTGAATATATTTTACTTTTCAATTTTTTATTGAATAGATGTTCTCTATAATCTTCTATAAATCTAATTAAGGCACTTATAATAGAAATAGATATAATTATTATAGAACCTAGTTTATCTCCTAATATAAAATTGACTATCGCAAGTCCTATTAATATTAATATAAAGAAATCTTTGAATGAGTTTATTAGAAAGTGTATAACTCCTCTACTATCTTCTTTTATAGGTTTATTTAGTCCATTTGTTTTTAATCTATCTTTTGCAACATTAGAAGTTAGCCCATTAATATTACTAGATGTTAATTTTAATACTTCTTCAAATGGCTTTATCGATATTGTTTTATATTTATCGTATAACATATAATCATCTCCTATTATATTATACTATTTATATTTATTTTTTTCTACAAATAAAAAAAATCAATTCCAATGAATTGATAATCTCTATATGGTGCGGGTAGCAGGGGTCGAACCTGTATGCCTTGCGGCACTAGATCCTAAGTCTAGCGCGTCTGCCAATTCCGCCATACCCGCATATTTGGTGGACCCTGCAGGACTCGAACCTGCGACCGCCCGGTTATGAGCCGGATGCTCTAACCAACTGAGCTAAGGGTCCATTTGACAATAAATATATTAACATATAAAAGAATACTAAATCAAGTATAAAAACAAAAAAAATAGGATTTTCCTATTTTTTTAATGAATTAAGTAAATTAACCTTAAACATATCTCTTTTTGGATCTGATTTTGAAATCATAACTCCCTTATAGGCAACTAATTCTGCTCTATGTCCTTCGTCTAATATTCCATCTGGTGTAATATTAGTTAAAAGAATAATATGCTTTTCAGTATATACTGTATAGTGTAATGTAATATCTCCATGTACTTTAGAAAATAATTTATCTGTAGGTAAGATTAATTCATAACTTATTGTTTTATTCTTTTCATCTCTTCCTACTTCTTTACCTAAAAATTTACCACTTCTAAGTTCTGGATAATAGCTAAATGTTAATTTCTTATATGCAAGCATATAATACTTTCTTACACTTCTTTCTTTTCTTCTAAAATCATTTTCATCAAGATATTCAAATATGTATCCTATATTCATTTTATCGAACCCCTTTATCACTTGAAAGTCCCCTTACCTTCAATGTAGACATATTATAACACAATATGTATCGCTTTGTCAAACTTTACTTGATAAATAAAATAAAAAAGGTATAACTATTTAGTTAATACCTTATTATTTTCAACTTCGCCAATACCATCTAATGATTCAACGTATGTTTCTACTATTTCTTCATATGAAGTTGTAGTAGCGTCAACTATAACTGGATTATCATTTAATTCATTTGGTATATATTCTATTATATTAGAATCTGTTGTAGCACTATGTGTATCAAACTTCTTACCAGTTTCATTAGGATCTGGTAATTGTTCTTCTACTCCTTTAGAATCTGTTCCAATGTTTTTAACTGATGAATCTAAGTTACCATTGCCATCAGTATAGTTTTTATCAAATGTTACATTATGATCTTTGAAGTCTTTTTCATTAATAGGTTTATTTTGGTCTGTTTGAGATTCATTATTCTTATTAATTTGATTATTAGCTTCATTAATCTTATTATTGAAATCATTTTCTTTTTCTTGAACAATCTTTTCTTTTGTTCTAGTATCTCTTTCTATTTCTTTTGTAATAGCATTATCTACAATACTTGCTTCATAATAACCTTGTTTTTTAGCTTCTTCATTTTCTTTAGCAATATTTGCTTCGCATTTAGCTTTAGCTTCTTTTTCCATTTCTTCTACTTTAGCTAAACCAAATTTCTTTATTGCTTCTTCTCTAGTTATTGTATTAGTAGATGTAGTATTTTTATAAGTTGTTTCTGTAACTTCTTTAACAACTACACTACCATCGCTATTATATTCATAATAATATCCATTTTCATAAGTAGAGATAGTATATTCTCCATTTATAAATGTAATATTTAACTTACTTATTAAAGCAGTTAATTCTTCTATTTTTCTACTAACTCCTTTAACAATAGCATATTTACCTAATTTAGTATTTAATGCTTTTCTAAAGTCAGTATATTTTGGATTATTTTCAAAATCACATTCGTCTACTTTTACGATACAATCTGTATTACAATCTATTTCGTTAGTAACATCTTGTACTAATCTGAAGATATCTTCTAATTCATTACAAATACCATATTGATTAATTATATTAATTTCTTCTGTTGTTAGAGTTTGTGTAAAGTTTCTATATTGTACTTCTAATGCTGTTGCATAGATTAGTGGTAATACTTCATATCTATTATTTAATTCAGTGTAATAATCGTGAGCAAAACCTATTTCTATATCTTCCTTATTTAAGATATAACTATAATCTTGTCTAAATGTAGTATAGAAATTATTTAAAGCTTTTTCTATGTCTTCTTTATTCTTAGCTGCTTTAATTGCATAATATAAATTATTATACTTAGAAACAAATTTAACTCCTTCGCTATCGCTAGAAAATTTAGATAAATCTACTTCTTTATTATCTGCCATTACTAAATTATAAGTTAATAAATTAAATGCATTTTTATAATTTTCTTCTACATTACCAGCTTTAACACTGTATCCGTTATAGATAGCAGCAATTTGTGTTGCGGATAAATTATTAGAAGCTACATACATAGCAGTTGCTTCATCAAATGATATTCCAGCAACAATATCTTTTTCGTTAACTTTAGAACCTAATTTAACGTTAACATCGTCTAATACTTCTCCTACTGCCTTCATAGCATTTTTTTGTGCTTCTAGAGTAGTAGCTGAAATTAATTCTTCATAAGTCATTTCACTAAAGTCTTTAGTTGATGTTCCTTCTTTAGCTGATGTTTCTTCTTTAGCTGCTGTTGTACCAGACATTTGAGTTTCATAGATATTGGCATCAGTTACTTTTTTATTATTGCATGCACTTAGTGATGGCATTGCAACGATTGATGCTGCTAAAGCAGTTTTTAAGAATTTACTTTTAATATTATTTAATAAATTCTTTGCGTTTAAACTATTTATTTTTCCATCTTTACTAGCAAATATTATAGCTTCTAAATTATTTTCTAAATCTGAAAAAGTAATTTCTCTTTTAGAATTTTCTTTTAATAGACTGTAGTTTTTATCATTACTATTTACTAAGTATTGTTTTACTTCATTTTTATTATCATAATAGAAAATTAATGCTTGTTCTTTACCGTTATGTTTTAATGTGTAAATATTAATTATTTCTTTAACTTTTGTCATATTTCCCCCTCTTATTGTTCTTTATAATTACCAGTATAATAATATCCTTGGCTTATAAGTGTTGTATCATTATATTTTGACCACTTAATGCTTGTAGATGTTGATGAAGTTATTGTTCTATTCTTTTCAGACATATAACATACATCTCCATATATATTGGCTTTTGTCTTTAGAATTTCTGTACGCATATATGTTTTATATATTGGTACTATTTTTTCTACTGTATTACATGTAACTCCTAAATTACTTGAAGAGTTAGATGAAGTTGTAGATGATGAAGTTGTAGATGTAGTTGATGCTACTTTTGAAAGACCAGCTTGCCATTCATATACTGCATAAGTAAATCTTGGAAGTGATCTACAAGTGTTATCACAGTTAGCTGGGAATCCTCCTCCAACTAATTTATAGTGACGGAAAGCTGTATCTGCTGGTGGATTATCAAATGATACTCTTCCAATATAAGTCCAACCTCCAGCTGATGCATTAACTAATGTATTTATTGTTTCATATCTTGTATTAGTTGTAGTAGCATACATAGTATTATTAACCTCTACATAGTTAAATCCTTCACAACTCTTAGCTCTATAACTACCAATTTGTCTTTGTTCTTCTCTTTTAACTGTATATAATTGATCTCTTTGACCTATTTTTTCACGTCTTGTTGTTAATTGACGTTTATATAGACATTTAATATCATTTTCGTTACAGTTTACTTCTTTTACTTCGCAACTTACTCTACCCCAGTTACTCCAATTACTCCATTTACTAAATGTTGCTCCTGTTACCTTTTTATATTCATAAATATATTTTTTAGGTTTTGGATTTGGATTTGGAGTTGGTGTTGGTGTAGGTTTATTAGGATTTGGTGTTGGAGTTGGAGTTGGTGTTGGTTTATTAGGATTTGGTTTAGGTGTAGGTACTGGGTTGTTATTACCTGGATTATTATTTCCTGGAATATTCCCACCATTTCTCTTAATAATTACTACCTTATTTTCCTTACTACTTTTAATATTTATATTTTTATTGTTCTTAGATTCACATAAGTATGAATTACAATAATTATAGCATCCTAAATGTACTAAGATATAGTCTTCATTTGATGAGTCTTTTATATTAACTTTTAATATATATTCATCACTATACTTAGTTATTTCAACATAACTCTTATCAACGTCTACTGCTTTACCTGATTTATCTACTAATGGAGTTAATAGATGTTTGCTTATCATCTCTCTTAAACTCATCTTTGTACTATCACCAATATTTTTTGGTAATCTTTCATTAGTATAATATGATATAGCTGCATTTTTCATCTTATCAATATTATTTGCAAAGATAGTAGCAGTTAGTGCATCTAATCCTTTTAGTTTTTCGCTTAACTGTTCACATATCTCTCCGCTACAACCATTTTTATTACTAGTCGCAACTGGTTTAACAAATTTTGGAACTAACCAAATAAGTAATAAAATTAATAATATTCCAAGTATTAATTTTACTAGAAATCCTCTTATAGGAAACCCTCTTTTTTCATATTCTTCTCTATACATTACAATACCCCCTTAGATATATGCCATATATAATACTACAAAATATAAAAAAAATCAAGTTTATTGCTTGATTTTATTACTTTTTATATATACTATAGTTTGTCCTACATTAAAATTATCTAGTTTAAAACTTTCTACTTTTTTATTCTTACTTAATAATTCCTTCGCTGTTTTTCTAAGTATTCCATTACCTATACCATGTATTATTATACACTCTTTATATTGATATCTATATGCTTCTTCTATAAAATCTATTATTATAGATTTAGCTATGTCGCTAGGTTCTCCATGTAAATCTATTGTGGGTAAATTTTTATATAAATTAATCATAATAACCTCAGAATATCCAACTACTAAATAATCTTAACCTTTCTAAATAATCACTTTTTACAACAATACCACTAATTACTGGAAAATATATTATAAAGAAAATTAGACTACATAATATTACTATATAACTACTATATTTAATCTTTTTATCTAACATATATACTAAATTAACTAGTGCTATTATTACAAAGATTAGAGCAGGATAATAATGATATAAAAACATTGCTCTATTTATAAACATATATGGTAATAATAATGATATTATTGTAATTACTAATAGTTGTGATACTTTATCTTTTTTTAATCTTATAAGACTATAAATAAAGCCCAGTATTCCACCAATCCAGATAACCATATTTCCAATTGTTGATATACTTCCTCTCATATTTTCATAAGATATTGTATATAACCATACCGGTTTATAGCATACTATCCATGTATAAAACTTACTAGAAAAGTAATGCGTATCAGTTAAATTACTATGATATGAATACATTTGTTTAGTAATATCTATTATTTTATTAATACTTGATGTATATACTACTGTATTTTTAGGATATATTAAATATAATACTAAATATAATATAATTGGAATTAGTATAAAGAAAGAAAATCCATATATTAAGAATCTATAAACATTATTTTTATTTTTATATAAACTATAAAAATATAATATAACTAATACTATTCCTGCATAAAAACCACTCCATTTAGTAGCGATACTAAAAGAAAATAATAATCCTGATAATAGTAGATCTACCCATTTATTAGTTTTTATATATTTAATCATAAAATATATACTACTTATAATAAATAATGTTAGTAGTGTATCTGTTGTTCCTATTCTACTATATGTATAATGAAATGTATCTAATGATACAAATATTGCTCCTAATACTGCATACTTATAATTAAATAGAGCCTTACATAATAGATAAGTAACATATACTATTAATATTCCTGCGACAATTGATGATAATCTATATGTTAATGGTGAGAAATTATTAGTTATTAGGACAGGTAGTGACATAATCATCTTACCAAGTGGTGGATGAGTCCATTCATATATATTTAAATTGTTTTTATATTCGTATACACTTCTTGCAAAATAAACTTCATCAAAATAAGTACTATTCATATAGTTATAATCACTATGCATATAGCCTTCATCACTTAACAAGCTATATTTATTATCTTTTATTAAGTTATGATTATAATCTATCATACTTACTTCTCCTAGAGAAGATTCTTCTATAAATGTAATTTTAATATAATTAATATTTCTATATAGATTTACTCTATTCCAACTAAATGGGTATAAGCTTCTGCCTTCACTTTTATAAATATCACTATAATTAACTCCATCATATGATGTACTTATTATTAAATTACTTCCATATCTTCCACTAAAATAATCTATGTATGATATATATTCATTATCATACTTATAGGTTATATTACTTCCTTTTTTATAATCGATATATGTCTTTGGATTATAACTTCTACCTAAATTATAAAATGATATTATAGAATATAATAATATTACTAATATAATAGCCCATCTATTTTCTATAAATTTTATTATATTCGTTTTCATCAAAAATATTTCTTTCGTATGCTTGAAGCAATTTTTTTGAGCTTACATCTGTTTCTATGCCTAATTCTACATTATGATAGTTTACTCTTTGTATACCTTTTAATTCTCTATATAAGATTACATATTGATAATCATTAATTAAATTAGGCATATATACATCTGGTACTACATTGTAATCTATTAATATACCTTTTTCTTTTTTTACTATAGTTTCTATATCAATTAAGGCATCTATTTCTCTAATACCTAATTCACGTCTTTCTGATTCATATTTTTTAATTACTGTAAGATATCTAGCATCCATTATTCTTCCTTCTTTCTTTTATCTTGTTCTAGCTTGCTATATATACATCCACAATAGTCTTGTCTATATAGGTTGTATTTTTTCGATAATTCTATGCTTCTTTGGTAGCCACCTTTTTTCTTAAAGTCTGAATACAAGTACTCGCTTTTATATTTTTTATTTAATTCTTCTCCTATTTCATTTATCCAATCACATCTTTTATAAGGACTTAGTGTTAGTGTAGTTCCAAAGAAATCATATCCTAATTCACTGGCATATTTTGCTGTTTCTTCTAGTCTTAAGTTATAACATTTAAAGCATCTTTTGCCACGTTCTGGCTCGTGTTCTAAGCCTTTAGATATATCAATAAAGCGAGATACTTCATACTTACCTTCTATTATGTCAATTTTATAAACTGAATCAATATCATTTATTAATTTTTTTATTTCTTCTAATCGTAAATCATATTCTTCTTTACTAGTTATATTAGGGTTATAATAAAAGATTGATACTTTAAAGAAGTTTGCAACTCTTTCTAGGCAAGCTGTTGAGCATGGTGCACAGCATGCATGTAAAAGAAGTGTTTTGCCACGATTTTCTTCTGTCATTATTTTTTCCATTTCTATGTTGTAATTCATATATACCTCAAGCCAAAAATATTATATCACAAATAAAAAAGTAGACCAATCTACTTTTATAAAACTTCTGCAATTGCTAAGATAACTATTCCAAGCAATGCAATTGATGATGCAAGAAATTGTTTCTTTGTAATTTTTTCTTTTAATACTAATACAGATATTATAACTGCAAATATTGATACACTTGATAATACTGGTGCTGCTACTATAGCGTTTCCGCTCATAGCAAATACATATGTATATTGTCCTGCTGTTTCAAATATAGCTGCAAGTATTTTACTGCGATTATTTTTTGCTTTTCCTAGTTTAACTCCTTTAGATCTTATAAAGGCATAAATTAATACTGCTGCGATAAAGAACATTAATTCATAACTTACATTTGCTACTAACTCAACATTTGATTCAGTTATTCCAAGTAATGGAGATGTTTTTATTTCTAAGAAATAGGCATCAAGTCCTGATCCAATACCATCTAATATGGCATAACAAAATGCCATTGAGAATGCTATTAAAGTTAGTTTTTTACCATATTTTTTAATTGAGTGATTATCGTTTTTAGTTTCAAAATAGCTTAGTAATATTACACCTATACTTACAAGTATAACTCCTATTAAACTAATTCCACCAATTCTTTGTCCTAATACAAAGAAACAAAATAAAGCAGTGATTGCTCCACCTGACTCCTCTACTGGTGTAGATACTGAGTTATCTACAAATCTTAGTCCAAAGTATGAAAGTCCCATACTAGAAGCATAGAATATTGATACAGGTAAATATCTAATAATATTTACTGGATTATAATTAATCCCACTAGTAATTAATGTAAATAATGCGTGAGCTCCGAATACGAAACCTACGTATATAAATATTTTTAAATGAGAAAACTTCTCATCTGGTTTTGCTCCTACTTTATAAAATATATCTGCTGCACTCCACAGTGCTACTGTTATTAATGTATATATAAGCCACATGTTATTATTCTCCTATCATATTATTTAATGCAATTAAAATCCCAAGTCGTCCAAATGGGAATGTTAGTCCGCCTTGCATGTAAGCGATAAATGGCTCTGCAACTGGCCCGTCGCATGATAATTCTATCGTTGCTCCTGGTGTGAATGTTGCTCCTGCCATAATTATATTTCTGTCATATCCAGCCATTGGTGATGGCATTGGTGTAATATTTGATTCAATTGGTCCACCTTTTTGAATTCCTTGACAGAATTTAATTAATTTGTCTTTATCGTTGAAAGTTATTCTTTCTATTATATCGCATCTTTTTTCATTCCATTTTGGTGATGCTATATAACCTAGTTTTTCTAACATATATGATGCATAGATTTGTGTTTTTAAAGCAGATGCTACTACACTAGGTGCAAAGAATAATCCTTTATAGTATGTTATTAATTGATTAAAGTTAGCTCCTTCTTCTTTTCCTAGAGTTGGTGCAGTAAGTCTTTCTGCTATATAGTGAATATATTCTTTTTTACCTACTACATATCCACCACTAGTCGCAATACCTGCTCCTAGATTTTTCATTAAGCTACTTATCATTACATCAGCACCTACACTAATAGGTTCAAATTCTTCTACAAATTCTCCGTAACAATTATCTACCATTATTATAACTTCTTTATCTATTTTTCTTATTTCAGCTATAATATTTTTTATTTCTTTAACACTAAGACTTTTTCTCATAGAATAGCCAGTACTTTTTTGAATTTCTATTAATTTAATACCACCTTGTTTTACTCTTTCAATAATCTTATTTGTATCGAAAGTATCATTTACTAAATCAATTTGTTCATATAAGATACCACATTTTATTAGTGAATTATTACTGTTACCAGTAATACCTATAATAGATTGTAGTGTATCATATGGAAGTCCTGTAATACTTAACATAGTATCACCATATTTTAATAGTCCACTTAAACTAATATATAATGCATGTGTACCACTCATTATTTGTGGTCTTACTATTGCATCTTCTGCTTCAAATAGTTTAGAGTATAATTCTTCTAATTTATCTCTTCCATAGTCACTATTTCCATATCCACATACTTCATAAAAACAACTAGTATCTATGGAACAATCCTGAAATGCTTTTAATACTTTTTCTGTATTTTTAAATTCATTTTCATCAATTTCTTTAAATATATCTTTTAAATCAATTAAGGCTTGTTTATCTAATTCTTGTAATTTTTCATTAATACTATATAATTCCATAACTCTTCTCCGCAAGTAATTTTAACATATAAAAAGGTATTAGTAAACAATACCTTTTATTTAGTTAAATTTTTGCCATAATTTATTATATATTTTTTTATAAATTCTACGATAAACTTATTAACTAACTTTCTATCATTTTCATCAAAATTTTTATATGTTGATAATAATTTAGGAATTGATTTTAATAAAGATACTTCTTTAAAACTATCTTTTCCAGTTGAATAAATAAGTGAAAATATAGAATCAAAGAATATTTTTCTTTGTGATGCAGTTGTTAAATCTATCATGTTTTTTAGCGTTTCATATATGGCATTACTTCCACTACTTAAGTTATCATATTTTATAATATTATATTTATCTACATACCAAGTAAATATATCATGTTGCCATATACCGTTACCACTACTATCTACTACTATTATATTTTCTTTATGTTCAAGTATTCTTCCTACTATTGAATCTTTTGGTAAATAGCAATTACTATTTTTTAGTAAATCTTTATTTTTTATATTATCATAAAAACTATTAAAAAAACCTGGTCCGTCGTAGCAATCTAAGCTAACGATATTTTTATTTTCATACATTAATCCTGCGTATATAGCAATATTACCACCTTTAGAATGTCCTCCTAATCTAAATTTATAATTTTTATATTTTAAATTCATTCTATTTAAATAGTCTAAAGCATCTAGTTGAGATGGAATATTTTCTAGAGTACATAGATTAAAATCTTCTTTCCATCCTGCTATTTTTTCATCTGTTCCAAGAAATGATATATATATTAAATCATCTCTTAAATGAATAGATACTGCTCCAAACTGTTCTTCTAATTCTTTATCATAACTATATTCATAGTCAGTTATCACTAATTTATTAAATCTAGGAGAGTCTATTAATAATTCTACAAATTTGTAGTCTCCTTCTATTAAATATTTATTTTTATCTACTTCAATAAATTTTTCACATAGTTTACCTAGTGTTTCTCTTTTAGATAATTTTATATGTTCAAATGGTAGATAACTAATTCTTGATAATATTAGTTTATCTACTTCATTTAGAGGATGTGTATCATCTATTAATAAATCACCTCTCCATTTTATATAATCATATATATTCATCTTTATCCCCTTCAATACTGTCTATTGCTTTTTGTAATACTTTTATACTATTTCTTAATTTTTCTTCTTCTTTATTAGTTAGACTGATAAAGATTCTTTTATATCCATTTCTATTTATTATACATGGAAGTCCTATATATACATCATTTACAGAGTCATATACTGATAGACTCATAATACTTCCTTCATCACTTAATATAGCGTTAGTTATTTTATTTAAACTAACTCCTATTCCGTAGTATGTTGCTTTCTTTTTTTCTATTATCTTATAGGCACTACATCTAACATCATCTTCTATTTTTAGCATATCTTCATATCCTATAAAATCAGTAATCTTTTGCATACCTACACTTACACTACTCCATGGAATAAACTCACTATCTCCATGTTCACCTATTACATATCCATCTATACAAGATGGGTTAACTCCTATTTTTTTGCCAATATAATATCTACATCTTGCCGTATCTAGACTTGTTCCTGTTCCTATTACTTTACTACTATCAAAGCTAGAATATTTATAAACTAAATAAGTCATTATATCAACAGGATTAGTTGCGACTAAGAATATTCCATTAAAACCATTACAGATAGTATTTTTTACTATATCTTTAAATATAACACTATTTTTCTTTATTAGGTCTAACCTTGTTTCATTAGGTTTTTGATTTACCCCAGCACATATTACTACTATATCGGCATCTTTAGTATCATAATAATTTCCTGCTCTTATCAGCATATTCTTTGTATAAGCAAGACAATGGTTTAAATCCATCGCTTCTCCTATAGCCTTATTTATATCTTTATCAATTAGTATAATTTCATCTACTAAAGTATTAGAATTAACTAATGAATAAGCATAACTCATTCCTACATTACCACAGCCTATAATTACTATTCTCATAACTTACCTCTATTTTATTATAACAAAAAAAGATAAATATTTTTATCTTTTCATTAATTTTAATCCAATTTCTATTAATCTTAATCCTAATTCTCTATCTTTTCCTAATACATCATATATATAATCTTCACTTAATATAGAATATGATAAATTGCTTTCATAGTCTTCATTCCAATCACTATAATAATATTTTATTAATGAATCAAAATTTTTATCATCTTTTTCAAAGTCATTTAATAAATTATTTATTTTATCTATTAATTCTTCATGGTTAATACATATATCATTATATTTTTTTACTCTATCTTCCATCATTTGTCCTCCTAGTTAAATATAGTATAGCACTAATAATTACTAATATTAATGTAATATAAGCTATATCATATGTTTTATTATAAGTATTTATCTTTATAACTTTTGCTTTTACTTTTTTAGGTTTTTCATTATTTAAAAATACTCTATTGTATTTAATATATACTCCATCGTCATATACTACTTCAAAATTACCATCTTTAGGTACTATGTCATATAAATCATCTTCTACTTCTATTTCTTTATTATTAAGAAATATTCTTCCTTTAGATACAACTTTCTTATATTCATATTTTGAGAAAGCTTCTTCTAGGATTGCATTACCTATAATATGTCTTATATATTCTGATTCTTTATATTCCCATCTGCCAACACCTAATACTATTTCCACTAGTCTAGTGTCACCTCTTTTAGCAGTCATAGAATAGTTATATCCATATCCTGCAGATCCAGTTTTTATTCCGTCTGCTCCTCCAAATGCATGTCTTGTTCCAAGTAGAGAATGATTATAACCAGTAAATGTTTCTTTGCAATAACCAGTTCCTACACTTATTGTTTTATTTCTTGTATGATTAAGTAAATCTTTATAATTATTTATTAAATAACTACATAAAATGGCATAGTCATAAGATGTAGTATAGTTATCATCATTCCATGAACTAGTTACTGCTAATCCATTAAGCAATTTGTTTATTACTCCTATTGGATTAGAATATACTGTATTTTTCATTCCTAGACTTTTAGCTCTATCATTTAGCATCTTAACAAATTCATATCTATTTGGATTAATCATATCAGCTAGCATGTATGTAGCGGCTGCACTACTTGGTACTATAATCAAATCTATTAAGTCTGCTACTGTATAAGTACATCCTAACTTCATTTTATTGTTTGATAAGTTAGGATTTTTACTAATATCAATATACTTATTAGTTACATTTACCTTAGTGTCTAAGCTAAACTTACCTTCTTTTATTGCATCATACGCTAATAAAATAGTCATAAGCTTACTCATAGATGCAGGTCTCCACTTAGTATCTATGTTTTCACTCCACAATATAGTTTTAGTATTTGGCTCTACTATAATAGATCCTGCTGGAGCATATTTATCATCTATAATATTTCCTTTACTACGAGCAAAATCAATTGATGATATAGCATATACGCTTTTTATATTGCATAAAAAAATTAGTATTAATAAAATTATCTTCTTCATATGCTTATTATAACAAAAAAAATAGAAATAAAATCTTAATAAGTATTTTTTTCTATCTTTATTACTTCACTTTACATTATAGTGAAATTACTTCTACGTCTGCTTCTATATTTTCAAAGAACTTAAATAAATCTTTTGTCTTTAAAAATAGAGTTTTTGTATTTATATTAGGATGAAAGCACATAATATCTTCATTTACTATTTCTTCATCTACATATACTTTTACATCTTTTTCTAAATTATTTAGTAAGCCAAATGGAGATACTGTTCCTGGTGGAAGTCCTAATTTAGAATCTAATAATTCACTTGATGCCATCTTGATAGTTTTTTCATTTACTAATTCTCCAAATTTAGACATATCCATTCTTTTTCCTTCATCCATTATTATTAAATAAAAGGCTCTTTTTTTCTTATTTGTTAGAAATAGAGTTTTAGTTCTAACTCCTTCTATTCCTTCTATAAATCTATCAGCATCTTCTGTTGTTAATGCTGGTGGATGATTTACTATATTATAATCAATTCCTAATTCCTTTAGTTTTTCTTCTACTTTATCCCCTAACTCCATACTTCCTCCTATTAATAATACTTATAATTTAAATCTTCTTCATCAATTTTATTTTTTAATAAATAATCTATATCTTGTAACGAAAGGTTTTCTTTTTTCAAGGAATTCTTTATTATTTCAGAATCTAGGCTAAAGATATTTGTTACATTAGTATCCATATATCTTAGAATACTATCTAATAATTCATTTTTTATTTTACTATTAATTATATATTTACCTAATATATAGGCAATATCATAATCATATTCTGATATTTGTTCTGATATACACTTTCCTAATGAGAAATTATCCTTTTTTAAATATTCTGTAAAATATGGATTTTTATTTAATCTTTGAAATAATCTCCCACTTACTAAAGTTGGAATATAATCTTTTTTATAATGCTTTTCACTAGGTTTTAATGCTTCCATAACATTTAAGAACATATCTCTTTCAATTGATGGTTCTCTTTTTATACTAAATATATGCATCATTCTTATCTTATCAGCATCTATTTTAACTTTATATTTATCTTTTAATAATTTATCTGCTGCTAATTCAAGAGTAACAGATGGAACTTCAAAAAATAATTCGTTAAATACACTACTATTAACTTCATTTGATTTCTTTAGGTAGTGACCAATTTCATGACATAATAATATTACATCATAATAAGTTCCTGATAAAAAGATTTTAGATTGATTTGAGTTTGTTATACAATTTGATTTAGTTTTATCAAGTGTTCCAGTAAATATTTTCTTATCTGTTAACATCTTATTTAATATTTCATCAAATTCTTTTTCTTTATCATATAATTTATATACTTCTTTCGATATATTTACTACATTATCAAAGCTTAATTTAGGTAAGTTTTTAATACAAGCTATATAATAATCAGAAAAATCAATATTTATTTGTTCTTTATATTTATCAATATTTTCAAATAAACTAGTATTTAAATACATAAAACTTTTATTTTCTTCCGTAAAATCATGTATTTTCTTAGAAACTTTTCTATCTATCGCAATCTCATATTCTTCCATAAAATCACCTATTATCCAACTGCAGTCATTACCTTCCCAATATAATATATACCATATATTATGGCTTCAAATATATAACCTATTATATATTTAAATACTATCATAAATACAATTAATTATCTACTCAATTATTGAATATTATTAATAACAATTGTTTTTTGCAAAAACTAGGATTTTTAGTTATCCAAAATGTGGAATAATCAATTGAAATATAAATGCAACTATAACGGATACTCCTAATTCTAAAACAAATTCTTTTGGCTTTCTATACAAGATTAGAACACCTATTATCCATGTTATAACCTCCATAAGATCATACATATAAAAGCCTTGTAGTGGATTAAGATTGAAAGCCTGAGCAAGTAACACTCCAATAATTGTTCCAGAAATAACAGTTGCAAAAAACCCTTTTCCTTTTGCATACCAGCACATGTATGCCATAAAAAAGGATACACAAGCAATCACTACCCATATCATCATATAAGTTTTCGGCAGAAAACCTAAAACATAATTGCAATATAAATAATACCCTATCAGCATACTAATCAAGAACGAAAATGTGTTAATAGATGCTCTCAAAGGAGATTTAGAATAAACTGATATTATTGTTCCAAGCAAAATCCATATAGATAATCTGCCAAAATAATTTACAACATTAAGTTGTTGAAAAATCATTGGGAAATAATTGCTTGCTGTACCATCAATCCATTTCTGAAATACTCCAAGTGCAAACCCAAATAACATGAACCCTACCGTTGTCAATATATATTTTGAAGTAACACCTTTTTGAGGCATTCTTATTTTTTCAAGAAATACTTTCATTTTCTATTCTCCACCAAATTCAAATTCTGTTTATATAAAATTATTATAGCATTTTTTTCGATATTTTTCTACTGCCATATTTCTCTACTCACTACTATTTATCTTTTGAATATATAACTTTGAACATTTTATCTTGAAACGTTTCTTTACTATTTTTATCAAAATATATCTCTGTTACAAAGGTCTTTCTATTTATCTTTTTTTGTAAGAATGCCATCAGGCTTTTGGTGTTGTGATTGTTCTTCTGTCTGTATTTCTTTAATATCTGTTTTCTCATTTTTTGCCATTTAGTTCCTCCTCTTGACTTACACAAAAAAGATTTCCTGTGATTAGGAAACCTCTTTTGCTTGGTTGATATTTAGTTTTAGGTTGCTCTTTGTAGCTTCTTTTTTGCTCTATACTCTCTTGCTTTTAATTTCTCGTATTCTCGGCACTTGTCAAATCCAACTCATCCAGTTCAATTTCAACACTTATGTGCTTATCGACATCGAGTTTGGACAAAAGTGCTACCGTCTCCACATGATAAGTTCTAGGAAAATTATTAAATGGTTGAATATATGAAATATTATATTTATCTTCTAATAATTTTAAATCTCTTACTAAGGTTATAATATTACAAGACATATAGATAATATTTTTAGGGGAAATTCTAAATAAATTATCTATTACTTTCTTTGATAATCCACTTCTTGGTGGATCTACTATAATTAAGTCTATATCACTAAAATCTTCAATATAGTCTTCTACTTTACCACATATTAAATTTACTTTACTATTGTTTAGTTTTTTATTTTTAATCGCATCATTATGGCTAGATATATTAGATTCTATACATGTTACATTATCTTTATCTAGGTATATGCCAATACTTCCACATCCACTATATAAGTCTAATATTTTATTAGGATTTATTTTAGTTGTTTCTTCCTTTATTAAATCATACATTTTACTTGTAATAAATTTATTTACTTGAAAGAAACTCTCTCCACTTATGTAGTACTCTTTAGAAGAAATATCTGTTTTTATATATTCTTTATTAGAATTATCGTAACTTATTAGTGTATTATCTAATGAATTACTACATCTTATAGTACAAGTTTTAAAATTTGTTTTTAAGTTTAAGAATAGATTGTTTATTTTATTATCTAATAACAAACATTTATCAATATTTACTATATCATGACTATTTTTCTTGTATAAACCAAATCCATTATTATTACCATGTAATATTATTTTATTTCTATAGGCAAACTCATTATCATATATAATGGGTAATACTTTTGTTTCTATATTAAATTTATTAACTAAATTCTTAACTTTATCTTCTTTAAATTTATTTTCATACTCGTATGAATAATGACCTAATTGGCATCCTCCACAGATATTATTATATTTACATTTTGGTATTATTCTATATGGGGATTTTTCTAGTATTTTATCAATTCTTCCGATAAAGTATTTTGATGTTTCTTTTATAATAGAATACTCTACTATATCTCCTACTAATCCATCTTCTATAAATACGATTTTATCTTTGTAATAAGTAATACCTCTACCATAATCATCTTGTTTCAATATTTTGTCTTTCATAATTACCTCTATATTATTTTATCATAAAAAATAGAAGTTAAAACTTCTATCTTACTTCAATATTTAATATATATGAAGGACAGTTTTTAACTTCTACTCTTATTCTATATTTACCTGGTATGATACCTTTTACTTTACCAAATGAATCTACTTTTATTCCTGATGTTTCGACTATGAAGTTAACATCTTTAAGACTTGCATTCTTTGGATATATTTTAATATCTATTTTAGTAGTTTCTCCTACTTTTATTACTTCTTTTTCGATTGATGCAGTATAAGAATCTACTTTAATAAAATTAGAATCATCATCTGTTGCAGTATCTGGAACAGATACATTATTAGTGTTTGTAGTAGTAGTATTTCTTATTACTTTATCACTTACACTATTTTCTTCATCTTCATGAATATTTTTCTTTTTAATGTTAATTATATTATTCGAATTATTTTTCTTTTTAGAACCATATGTATTACTTAGATAAATAAATCCCCATAATAATACTCCAAACAGTATAATTGAAATAATAATTTTTGTAATTCTTCTCATATAATCATCCCCTGTATGCTGTATATAATACCAAAAAAGTAATTATTTAACAAGCATTTTTTTTACATGTAGTTGAATTATCACTTACACACTTTAAGCTACATTTAAATTTGTTATATATTTTGTCAAATATTTCTTTTGACATTTTGCCTCTAGGATCAGTTAACTCTTCTACTTCACCTGTTTCTACTTGAGATACTTGACCTTTAACTACACTAACTAAAGTAGGTAAATATATTCTTTTGCCATAACTTTCTTTAGCATTTTCTATTTGATAGTCTGGTAAACTATTTTTCCATCTTTTTAGAAGTTCCATGTATCCAGCATCACCTTGTTTTATTTCTTTAAAATTATTATCTTTATATTCAACTACATTTCTAATATCTGATGATTCAACATAGTACAATGTATCAATATTACTATCCTTACATGCTTTTAATAATGGTAATAATTCTGCTCTACACCATGGACACCAATTAGCTCCAAAAAATACTGCGAAAGTTTCCTTACTATTTAATTTTTTTATAATATCTTTTGTAGTTACTATCTTAACAGGATTATCGCTAGGTATATCTAGAGAAATATGTTTTTTACCGGATTCGTTTGTTTTACCATTAAGCGACTCATAGCTTTCTTTAAATTTTAGTGCATCTGTTTTAATTAGATTTTTACTTTCTTTATACTTTGATATCATTGCTAATGACAACATCATAACTAAAGCAAAAACTCCTACTACTTTTAATATGCTATTTTTATTCATATATCCTCCTATATGTACCATAATTTTGTACCATCTTTTCTTACTTCTTTTATTAGTCCTCCTCCAAGACATATGTCTTTATCATATAACACACATGCTTGTCCTGGTGTAACTGATTTTACTTTTTGTGGATAAATAACTTCTATTTCAGTATCACTTATCCATTTAATTCTTACATCTATATCTTCTTGTCGATATCTAAATTTTGCTTGGCACTTTTCTACAAGCTTATCTCCTAAATAATTTAAATTGTCTACTATGCATGAAGTGGAATATAACCACTCTTCATTGCCAACACAAATATATAAAACGTTTTTACTTAGATCTTTTCCAACTACAAACATTCTATCATCATATCCGCCAATATTGAGTCCTCTTCTTTGACCTATTGTATAGTTCATAAGACCTATATGTTTGCCAATTACTTTCATAGTATCTATGTCTATTATATCACCTTCCTGATTAGGTAGGTAATTTTTTAAAAATTTAGTGAAATTTCTTTCTCCAATAAAGCAAATTCCTGTAGAGTCTTTTTTAGTTGCGGTTACTAAGCCATATTCTTCAGCAATCTTTCTAACATCAGGTTTTAACATATTACCAAGTGGAAATAATACATTTTTGAATTGTTCTTTTGATACTTGACATAAGAAGTATGACTGGTCTTTATTTAAGTCTTTTGCTTTCATAAATTTACCATCTTCTAACCTACAATAGTGTCCTGTTGCGATATAGTCAGCTCCTAGTTTTATTGCTTCATCTCGAAACATATCAAATTTTATATATTTATTGCACATTATATCAGGATTAGGTGTACGACCATTTTTTAGTTCATCTAGGAAATATTTAAATACATAATCCCAGTATTCTTTTACGAAGTCTTTTCTGTGTAATTTTATACCTAATTTTTTACACACTTCAACGGCGTCATTATAATCAACTTCTTGAGGACATATTCCTAAATCAGTTGTAGGAGCATCATTTTCTCCATCTACTAGACTATCCCAATTTCTCATAAACAGTCCTTCAACTTCATATCCTTCTTCTAGAAGTTTTATAGCTGCGACTGATGAGTCTACTCCACCAGACATTCCAACTATTACTTTTTTCTTCTCCATAACATCACCATTTCCTTTTATCATTTTATCATAAATTACTAATAATAAAAAGAGATTGTTAATCTCTTCTCTTAGCCTCTATTCTACTGTATCGAAGACGTCTTTTTGCTTTTTTTTGTTCAGCTATTTCTTTAGTAAAGTTTTTTCTCACATCTTCTACGAAATTATAATTATTTTGATCATTAACATCTATTACACCATTAATTAAATATCCTATTGTTTTTTTCATATTATAGTAATTAATTAATTTATTATTAATTAAAAGATTTTTTCTTGCACCTTCTATTTGTTCAAGTGTTGGGATATAATCTTTTCCAATAAATTCAACTGAGTTTAAATATTCATCTATTATAAATGGTCTAGTTAATGTAATATAATTTTCTTTCCTTCTAATTAAAGAAACATTTAAACGGCCATTATATTTATATTTTTTATTAATCGCCATTAATCCTTCGACAGATATTTTTTTAGTTTTAATAAATTCTTCTAAGTATCTTGTATCATTAACTAGTTTGTGAATAGTCTTATAAATATCTTGTCTATATTTTTCTATTTTTTCTTCTTTTTGTGACTCGTCTATTAAATCCTCTTTATAGTTATCTTCTACACTATCTTTATAAATATTGAATCCAAATATATTATTTCCTTCTTTATTAAATTTAAATGGATTAAATTCTTCACTATGAAGATATTTAATAAATTCTAAACTATTATCATAATAATAGTATTGTCCTAAATCTATAAAGTGATTAATTTTTAATTCTTTTTGTACTTCTTCTAATAATAACTTCATATTACTCACCTTGAACTTTTCTTTTTAATCTCTTAGCTAATTCATCTTTTTTTATTTCTTTTCGCCTAGAATTATTTATTTCAGCCACTTTTTTACGTTGTGCTTCTATGTAATTATATGTAAATTCATTATTAAAGCTAAGTTCTCCCTTAATCATTTTAGCAATTATCATTCTCATATTTACGTCATTCATTAATATATCTTTTTCTATCGCATATTGCTTTGCTTTTTTTATTAGGTCAACTGATGGAATATATTCTTCTCCATCACTATCTTTAAAATGAGTTGTTTTAATATACTCATCAATTACAAATGGTCTAACTTGCGAATTATAATACTCTTTTTTTCTTAATAAAGATAAATTTAATCGTTTATTATATCCATATTTTCTATTGGCTTCAATTAATAGTTCAACAGAAATTTTCTTTGTTCTTATGAATTTTTCAACTGATAAATTTCCGCTAGCTAAATCGTTAATTGTTTTAATAATATCTAATATGTATCTTTGTAATTTTTCTTCTTTTTGTGACGCATCTATTAAATCTTTTTCATATTGATTATCAACATCATCTTTATAAATATTAAATCCTAAAATATTATATCCTTTATTATTAAATTCATATAAAAATCCTAAATTATTTTTTATATAATTTCCAAGTTTATCACTATCATATAAATAATATTGATTTAAATCAACATGTCCTTTTTCCTCTAGTTCTTTATTTATTTCTTCTCTTGTTTTAAATTTCATTTTATCTCCTATGATTTTTATGAAAGAATATCCCACTATTTATTTTAGAATATGATTTTTCATCATATAATTCTACTGTTTTGCATTCACGATTAATTTTACGAAGTTTCGTTTCGTGTTCGAAGTGATTATATGAGAATTTTTCTTTTACACCAAGTTCTCCTCTTATCATTTTAACAATTATTGACCTAATATTAACATAATTCATTAAAATGTCGTTGTATTGTGCATTAATGACTGCTTTCTCTACTAGTTCTACAGTTGGTTTATATAATTTTCCATCTACTTCATCCTTAAATTTTGTACTTTCTAAATACTCTTCTAATATAAATGGTTTAGATAAAGTCTCATAAGAACTTTTTGCATTATAAAGTGATTGTAAATTATTAAATGGAACTTTATTATTTTTAATAAACATAATTAAAGCTTGTAATGGTAATTTAGTTGTCTTTATATATTCTACTATGTTCAATTCATTATTTTTCAACTCATATGCTTTTTGTATTAATGCCATTTTATAATCTTCTACTAAATTTTTGCTTGGTACTGTTCTTTTTTCGTATTGATTATAAGGATCATCTTCATAAATATTAAAACCATATATATTATTACCATCTTGATCAAAGTTTAATACATCATAAATATCTGTACTTTTAGATTTAATATTTTGTTCATATTTGTAATTGCATACATCATAGTAATAGTATCCTAAAACTTCTGCATATCCTTTTTGCTCTAGTTCTTTATTTAATTCTTCTCTTGTTATAAATTTCATATCTTAACTCCCATGTGGAGCATATTATAACATATTTATTAATAAATTTCAAATAAAACTTAAAAAAGACTAAATTTTAGTCTTTAAATTACATTTAGTTCCAAATGTTTCTCCTAAGTTTAACCATGTTATTAGTTTTACTTTTCCATCTGGTGTAAATATTTGATTATCTTGTCCTTCTACTTTTATTATATCTTCATAGTTAACTAGGCTATAGTTTATATCTTGTTCTATATATGTAGAAGTTTTTGAGGTTACTACTTTAATATCGTAGTGTTTAATTCCTTTATAATCATCTTTTAATTTATTATATGCATTTACATATTCTGATATATCACTATTATTTATAGAAGTTACTCCTTGGTGAGATATTAGTCTTGTTAAATATCCATCTTTATATGCTACATCATACCATATATCAACTTTTACATTACTAGCTTTAGCATTACCTGTACAATGAAGTTCTCCACTACCAAATACATCAAATTGGTAGTCTTTTGCCTTTTTATTACTTATTATATTTTTACTTTTTTTCTCTTCTAATTTATTAGTTTTATTACTATAAATAAATATAGATAAAATGATTACTATAATAATAGTTATTACTAAAATTAATTTATTTTTCATACTTCTCCTATAAAATCATTGATTTCTTTATATACATCTTTATTAACAAAGTTAGAATTAGGTCCTAGAAAACCACATCTTGCAGAACTTTGTATATATATTTTACCACCTATATTAGATGAAAAGTCAATGACTTCATCTCTTAATATGTCATTATATCCTACTACTGATAATGTGTTATTTATTTTTGTATTTAATAAATTAAAGTATTCTTCTCCATCTACTTCTTTTATATATTTATTTATTTTATTTATTAGCAATATATTATTATGGTTATTTTCTTTAACACTTTTATATTTATCTGATAGTGAATACTTATTTCTTATTATTGGATAGAATAGTATTTTTTTATATTTATCTATATCAAGAAGCTTACTTATATTTATTAAATATGTTCCACCTACTTCATCTCCTGCGAATACTATATCATTATAACCAAGTTTTTCTAATTCATTAATTAAATAAATAATTGTTTCTTTTATTCCAGATAAATTATCATTAAATTTATATTTATCGTAACTTATTCCTATAACCATTCTACCAGTTGAGATTGCCATATTTTTAAGTATAGTTGAATAGTCTCCATATGAGTTACTTAGTTTTCCATCTCCTGGTATAAATATCATAACTTTATTTAAATTACTAACTTTAGATGGATAATATACTCTACTGTTAAATAATCCTTCTTTTATTACTATATTATAACTACTAACGTTTTGTTTAGATATAGATGGATGAAACAATTCTTTTACTTCTCTATATAATCTATAATGAATATCTTTATCAAATTTATTGTTTATAAGCATTTTATCACCAATTTTATCTTATCATACTAAGTTGTATAAAAAAGAGATGAATTCATCTCCTTTACATTAATTTACTACTATCTATAATTTCTAAATAATATGTTGTTTTCTCTAATTTCATATCTTTTATAGCTTTAGTTAGTGACTTACTAACTATATTAGCACTATCTACTATAGAGGCGTTTTTAAAGTATGCTTTTATTTGATCTTCTATATATAAATAATGGGTACATCCTAGTACTACATGTTCTATAGATTTATCTTGATATTTATTTAATCTATCTCTTAATATTAGTTTTATTGATATCATATCATCATGTTCTATTGCATCAGCTAGGCCAGGCATTTCTTCTAGATAATAGTTTCCTTCTTTATCTTTTATAGCGTCATGTAAATATTTACTATTAATAGTATTGTGTGTAGCAAGTACTAATGTATTTTTATAATTTCCTTCTAAGTTAGGGTATGTTGGAATAAATTTGATATTTTTATATTTATTTTCTAAATAAGAAAGACAATTTGTAGATGCGGTACCACATGCAATAACTATTATTTTAGCTCCTTTTTTAATTAAATAATCACATATATTAGAACATATATTATTTAAATCTTCTATGCTTCTTCCTCCGTATGGATTATTATATGCATCTTTATAATAAATATAATTATATTCTTTATTATCTTCTATTAATTTTTGGAGTATTGTTAAGCCACCTACTCCAGAATCAAATACTCCTATCATTTTAGCCTCCTACTAGATTTAATGTGATCTCCTATTATTTCTTTAACGTCGCTTATTGAAATAAAGGCACTTTGATCATTTTCTTCTACTACTTTTTTTAATTCAAATATTTCTGCTCTAGTAAGTACACAGTATAACACACTTTTATCTCCGCTTATTAATCCTTTTCCACGAATAGTTGTCACTGTTCTTCCGAGTCTTTTATAAATAGTTTTAGATAAACTATCTCCATTATCACAAATTATTAGAGCTGCTTTAGCTTGAAATAGTCCAGTTGATACAAAGTCTACTACACGAGAAGTTATAAAATATGTAAGTAGAGAATACATTGCTCTATCTAGGCCATATAATATAGAACTAAGACTAAATATAATTAAATTGAATATTAATCCTATTTCTCCTACTTTTAAACTTGTTTTTCTACTTATTACTATTCCAACAGATTCTGTACCATCTATACATCCTCCGTTTTGAATAACTAATCCTACTCCTGCCCCTAGTAATATTCCACCAAATACACAGCTTAATATTATTTCATTTGTAATTGGTGTTATTATTTTAAATAGTGTTAAAAATATTGAATATATTATTATAGAATATAGTGTTCTATATAAAAAATTCTTACCTAGGAATTTATATCCTATATATATAAACGGTATATTTAATAATATTACTAATATACTTAAACTAATGCCACTAATTCTACTTATTATCATACTTATACCATTAATGCCACCATCTAATATTAAATTAGGTACTAATAATGTATTTATAGAAAAAGCTGCTAAAATAGCTCCTATTGTTATTAATATGTATGAAGTAAAACTTCCTTTTTTCATTGTATCACCCTATTAATAGTATAAAGAAATATCTACTATTTTTCAATTATATTTGATACAATAATTATAGTGAGGTATATATGGAAATGATATTAATAGCAGCAGCAATATGTTTAGGAGGATTTTTAGAAGTATGTTTATCTACTTGTAGAACAGTATTAATTGTTAATGGAAGAAAGAAAAGAGCTGCTTTACTTGCTTTTTTACAAGTATTTGTATGGTTTTTTATAGTTAAGACTGCTCTAAAAGAAGATTCTTTATTAGTTGTATTTGGATATGCTACTGGATATGCTTTAGGTGCTTATACTGGTACCATTTTATCTGAAAGTATATTTAGAGGACATTTAAATGTTCAAATAATTACATCTAATATCAATTTAAAAGAATTATTACGAGAAAAGGGATATGCACTTACTTCAATTGAAGCTAAAGGACAAACTGATACTAAAGAAATATTAATGGTAGAGATTAATAAGAATATGTATAAAGAATTAAAAGACCTAGTTGATAAACTAGATCCTAATGCATTTATGATTGCGACTCAGACTAAGGTTGTAGAAAATGGTTTTATAAAGAATTAGAAATAATTCTTTTATTTTTTGCTTATTATAAAACTTACTCCTACTTTTTCATTTACAGCATAAATATTATAATTTATAAGTTTAAGACTTTTTTTAACTATGCTTAATCCCAATCCAAAGTCTCCTTTTATTCCTTTTCTAAATGGTGTAAACATATAATCTATAATATCTTCTTTTATATGTTCTCCATCATTATAGATTGTTATTTTACCATTTTTAATGGTAATACTTATTATTTTATTAGCATATCTATATGAATTAGTTAAAATATTATCAAATACTCCTTCAAGTAGTTCATAATTACCATATATTTTAGAATTATCTGTACTATATTTTATTGATATTTCTCTATTTAAATATTTAAATTTTTTTATTTCGTCTTTTACTAATTTACTTATATCTACTTCTTTTATTTCTCTATTATAGTTAGATAGATAATCTAGTTTATTTAAATATAATAGACTTCTTACTCTTCTTTCTAAATCTACTAACTGTTCTTTTATTACTTTCATATATTCTTCATACGTACACATATTATCTTCTCTTGCTTCTGTATAAGATTTAATGATAGATAAAGGTGTCTTAAAATCATGAGAAATATTTTGATATAATTCATTTTTATATTCTTCATTTTTCATAAAACTTTCTCTCATATTTTCAAGAGAGTGATTTAATTTTTTTAATTCGTCATCTATGTAAAAATCAAATTTATGATTATATCTATTATTGTCTATATTATCTGATTTTTCTTTTAGTTTTAATATTTTTAATACTATAATAGTAATCCATATAATAGCTGGTATACTTACGATTAATATAGATAACATAATTGGTAATTTTATACTTTTTATTGTATTTTTAATTACTTGTTTTATATATTTATCATCAGTTATTGAGATAATATCATCTATTTTTACATAGTAATATTTTTTAGATGATATTGTAAAATTACCTTTTGGTTGTTTTATGTACTCTAATATTTTATTGGCATCTTCTTTTGTTATTTTACTAAAATTACTTGATGTATACACTATTTCATCATTTATATAGATATAGGCTATTTCGCTATTATCAATATTAGAAATTTTATTTTTATTTATTAGCGTTATTGATAATATTAATCTATTATAGAGTGATTCTTCTGTTTGTGACATTATAGAATTAGGAATGAATATTTTTAATAGAGTATATAATATAAATAAATATAAGATTACTAAAATAATAAATTGTTTTTTTAAATCTATTTTCATATTAGTCTATAACCATAACCATAGATTGTTTTTATAGTTGCTTTCTTCATCTTTTTTCTTAGTCTTCTTACTAAATCATCTACTACTCTACTAGAGCCAAAATAATTATCTTGCCATAATTCTTTTAATATTTGATTTCTTTCTATTGATTTAGATTTATTATTTAATAGGTATATTAATAAATCATATTCTAGTTCAGTTAAGTTTACTATTTTATCACTATCTTTTACTTCTCTTTTTAATGGGTTTATAGAGTAATTATTGTATGTAATAATTGAACTATCAGAATAAGTTCTTTTTATTATATTATTTACTCTTAATACTACTTCTTTTGGGGAATATGGTTTTGTTACATAGTCATCTGTTCCTAGTTCAAAGCCAAGTAGTCTATCTATTTCAGCATCTCTTGCAGATGTAAATATTACAGGTACTACTTTGTCTTTTTCTCTAATCATTTTTATTAAGTCATATCCTGATATATCATCTTCTAACATTATATCTAAAATCCATAGAGAAACTTTTGATATATATTCTATCGCATCTTTTCCTTTTGATAATACTATTACTTCGTATCCTGCTTTAGTTAGATAATTTGATAATAATATTGCGAGATCTTTTTGATCTTCTACTAAGCATATTTTATACATAATCCTCCTTTTGATAGAAAAAAGGCCTAAGCCTTTAATTTTTCTATCGCATCATTTAATGTTTCTACTGGAATAAGTTTTATTTTCATTTTATTTTTCTTATGAACTTTAAGTGCTTCTTTATAATTTGCTTTTGGGCATAGGAATATATTAGCTCCTTTTTTCTCTGCTCCTAGAAGTTTAAATTTAACTCCACCTATTTCTCCTACTTCACCTATTGAACTAATTGTTCCTGTTCCTGCGATTACTCTTCCTTTTGTTAAATCTTCATTTACTAATCTATTATATATTTCAAGAGATGTCATAAGTCCTGCACTTGGTCCAGTTTCATCATTTTTAAATTTAAATTTAACTTTAGGATTTGTTTTTATATCATAGTTTGTTCCAACTAATATTCCTATTCCAAGCCTATTACCCATCTTTTTAAGTGGTGTTTTTATTTCTTTTTCTTTACCGTTCCTTATTATTTTAAAATTAACTATATCTCCTTCTTTTTTTTCATCTAATAGG
The DNA here is from genome assembly GCA_963535465.1 of uncultured Erysipelotrichaceae bacterium. Classification (GTDB taxonomy): domain Bacteria; phylum Bacillota_I; class Bacilli_A; order RF39; family UBA660; genus CAUSWF01. The sequence goes on from CAUSWF010000001.1 coordinate 119,192, forward strand.
TCAGTAATTCTTGCGACAAGAGAAAAGTCTATTCCATCTGCACTTACAATTTGATCTCCTATTTTAAAGTCTGTTTTATATTTTGGGTCTTTTGCTAAGACATACATTTTTTTATTTTCTATTTCTACTTTTAAACCTGCAGCTGTATATGCTGATATTACAGCAGATAAATTTGCTTGTTTTAGTTCAAAATCACTTCTAAATTGTAGGTCATTTACATTTTCTTCTTTACTATATTTATATCCATTAAAGCTTTCTCTTTCCCAGTTTGGAATAATATAGCTAAGAAGGTATGAGCCTACTCTTCCTCTTAGACTTGTGACATATGATAAGTTAAAACTTCCTTTTGTTTTATTATCGGTATAAAGTTCTATTCTTTCTCCTACATTACTTATTCCTCCACCTGTTGTTATATAGTAGTTTACTGGAATTACTGTTATCACACATAAAATTATTAATATATATATAAATAAATCTTCTTTATTAAATTTCATCTAATCACCTTTAATTATTATATCAAAAAAAGCAAGTTTTTTCTTGCTTTTTAATTCTGTTTACATTATTCAGATATACATGTTATTCTTGCATACCCATTACCTACATGTCCAATTCTTTGTACTCCGTTTGGTTCAGTCATTTTAACGTTAGTTGCGATTCTGCTTGTTGTCCACTTGCCTCCAGCTCCATCTATCATTACAGTATCTGTAAATGCAAGATTTGAATAATGAATTGAGCAATCTCTATCAGATGTGCCTGTTATACATGATGAATTTTTTGGCCTTACGGATGTATTAGTTGAAAGTCTATCAATTGCGACACATCCAGTATGTCCTGAGATATATGATGACCCAGAAGATGCAACTCCACCACCATTGTTTACACATGATTTGAAGGCTCCACCTCCACCGAAGTATCCTCCTCCGCCACCTGATGAAAATGGTCCTCCATTTCCACCAATGCCAAATTTTCCATCTTCGCCTTTTCCTTTAGGAAAATTATTGAAACAGTTAATTGATAGAGATGTTGTATCTCCTGCTTTACCACCTTCTGTTTGACTAGGTGCATGGCCATGATTTATATTGTTGTTTGCAGTTCCTCCAAGTCCTATACCATATAGTCCTCCACCTGGAGCATATGGATATCCGCCAGTTCCACCTGCTGCGACCATAATACGAGACTTTAGAGAGTAGAAACTTGACCAGTTAGTACCTGCGAATAGTCTGACATCAGTTGCTCCACCTCCAGCATATCCTTGGAAAGTTATTCTTCCATCACTTCTAGAATTTCCTCCACCATTGCATCCTCCATCAAAAGTATTGCTTCCTGGGTGTGCACCTATATAAAAATGTAATTTTTGGTTTTTTGTAAGCTTTATTACACCTGATGTGTATGCTCCTGGTGAACCACCATAACCAGGTTCAGTAACATCAATTCCACCTTGGGCACCCCATAATTCTATTTTATATTTTGCAGTTGCTGGAGCTGTAAATGTTTGTGCGGTACAGGTTGTAGAATAATTCCATTTTGTACCAATATATTGATTTACTGGATTTGCTGGAGTAGTTCCTCCAGGATGTGTTCCCCCTCCTCCACTACCAGGAGATGGTGTAGTTGTTGGAGATGGTGAAGTTGTTGGTGATGTTGTTGGTTGCGAAGTTGGACTTGGGTCCAATCCAGTATTATCACTATACATTCCATCCTCATAAACTCCAACATTTCCTTTTGTTAATTCATCAAAATTAATTGGTGTAATAATATTAATACCATACTCATTTCCTAAATCAGGATGAGAAAAACCTATATTTAGTGAAAATAAATTATCTTTATTACTTATATTTACACTACTTATTCTTAAATTATTAACTTTTTCATCAAACTTATTTGTTGTTACTCCTAAATTAGGTAATTTATATCTAACATATTTATTAGTATCTCCACCAGTTACAATACCATATTCTATTGCGAAATAATCATCTACTTTAATACCTTCAAAACTATTTTTTTCATCGTGACTTCTATTACATATAATTTTAATTTGTCTTACAGAACCATCTCTCATTGTTAGAGATATTACATAGTTACCAGTAAAAGCTTTTTTAGATGTTTTAAATGTTTTACTAGCCGCATCAAATGATACAGAATAATTATCATGTCCATCTATTGAAACATTTGTTACTCCTATTTTTACTATATCATCTTGTATATTTTTAGTTAAAATATTTTTAAATGAGTATAATTCATTTTTATCAGATTCTATTTGTCTTCTATTACCAAACTTATTAACTATAGTAAATAGATTTATACTAATAACAGCAAGTATAGCAAAAGTAATAATTATTTCTATAACAGTCATTCCTTTATTATTAAGCATAATTCCTCCTATTTATAAAAATCTATTTCTAAAGTACCATATTCAAATATGTCTTTATTATCTACTGTTTTCTTATATTCTACTAGTACTCTATAAACACCATACTTATTTTCATTTTTATAGTACGTTGGTAAATTATTTACATAATCAGCAAAGCCTGTAGTAAAATGTTTATTTAAATCATTTAATCTCTTTAGATTACTATCTGTACTAGTTGCATATCGTCCATCAAATACTGCTTTTAAATCATCAAATGTTGATGCTTCTTTGTCATCTAAACTATATTTAGTTATATATATATGAGGTATTCCTCCATTTTTACATGAAGTTTCATTTGTTTTATAATTATTAACATCTCCACATAATACATTTGCTTTTTCTAAATAATTAAGACACATATTACGAAGTCTTGTCTGTTCTTCTGGATTAGACATAGTTATATCACTACATTTAAATTGATAATATGTATCAGAAGAAACTGTTGTTTTAATTCCATTTATATTGCCTCCACTTCTTTGAATCATTCTCTTTATCCAATATGTTGCATATTTAGAATCAATATTATCTTGATGTTCTGCTTTTTCATAGTGACCTAATAGTGGAATAAAGCTATTATAGATTATAGAAAATGTCATTACTATAAACATAGATACTATTAAAGTTTCAACTAATGCAAAGCCTTTATTATTTTTTATTTTTTTCATATACTCTCCTTGCTATTATACTAAAACTATTATATAATACTTTATAGTAAAATACCATACAAAAGTAGACAAAAGGGGTTGAATGTATGTTAGAAGAAAACAATTTAGATACAACTGAACAAATGGTATCATTCGACTTCATGAAGATGCCTATTACGCAAATAGCAGACTATATTATTATGGCTGCTGCTCGTCGTAAGACATCGGATATCCATTTTGACCCTAGAGAGTCTGGAATGATGGTAAGATTTAGAGTTGATGGAGATTTACAAGATTATACATATATTCCTAAGGTATATGAAAAGAATCTTAGTACTAGATTAAAATTAATGGCTGGTATGAACATTACTGAAAATAGATTACCACAAGATGGTGCTATTAGAGGTACATTTGGTGGTCAAGAATTAGATATGCGTGTTTCTTCTCTTCCTTTAAATGAAGGTGAAAAAATAGTTATTCGTATACTTGATTACTCTAAAAGTTTAGGTGGTATTGATACCTTAGGATTTAATAGTAAAAATTTAGTGAAAATTAAGAGAATGCTTGGTATTCCTAATGGAATTATCCTAGTAACAGGAGCAACAGGTTCTGGTAAATCTACAACTACATATTCAATGCTTTCTGCTTTAAATAAGAAAGAAATAAATGTTATTACTGTAGAAGATCCAATAGAAATGAATATTGAAGGAATCAATCAAGTACAAGTTAACTCTGAAATTGGTATGACTTTTGCAGCAGCTTTAAGATCTATCTTACGTCAAGACCCTAACGTTATATTAATTGGAGAAATTCGTGATAGTGAAACTGCTCAAATAGCTGTACGTGCTGCCATTACTGGCCACTTAGTATTATCTACTATCCATACAAATAACTCTTTAGCAACAATTGAACGTTTACTTGATATGGATGTTGAAAGATACTTACTTTCTACTGCACTTGTTGGTATAATTTCACAACGTCTTGCAAAAAAGATTTGCCCTCATTGTAGAATACAACGTCCTGCGACAATGTATGAGAAAAAAGTTTATAAGACATATATGAATATGGATGTTACTAATCTATGGGATGCTAATCATAAGGGATGTGAAAATTGTAATAAAGGATACAAAGGCCGTATTGCTGTTCAAGAAGTATTAGAATTAGATGACGAACTTCGTTCAGCTATTTCTGCTAATAAAATGACTAAAGAAGAATTATCTAAAATGGTATATACAGAAAAAACTATTACTATGTTACAAGATGGTTTAGGTAAAGTAATTGATGGATTAACATCTTTTGAAGAGATATTTAGAATTATTGAAATTGAGACAAACTCAAATGAGTTAACTGCTCCAATGGAAGAAGTTAAATTAAATAAACCTGCTATTAAAGCAGTTAGTATAACTCCTATTTCATCAAATAATGGTCCTCAAGTAATATCACTTACTGCCGCAACTGTTAATAACGCATTACACAATAATAAAAGAGAAAATTGAATTTCTCTTTTATTTTATTAATAAATATATTAGTACAAATAATGCACATAGAAGTATTACTAATAATAGTGATAACAATTCTTTATGCATAAATCCATTTGCTTTTACTACTTTTTCTTCTTTTACTATTTCTTCTAATCTATTAATTATATCTTTTTGATTCATATTTATTAGATTATTAAGTTCTTGTACTATTAATTTTTTATGATTCTTATTTTGAGTTAAATATCTATTCACTATATTTTCAACCACTTTATTATGTGGTGTTTTATTTAACTCATCAGATGATGCTGTTATAATAGTTTTTTGTCTTTTTAAGATAATATTTGACGATATATTTGTTGCTTTTAAATTAGATATTACTGTATCTGTATTAAATCCTTTATACTTTCTTATAACTATATCTTCTTTTTCTTTTGATATTGGAGTTATATAATATAATTCATTATCAATTGATATAACAAATCCATAATCGTTACCATCTTTAAACTTTTCTAGACTATCATCTTCTATCTTTAATTCTTTTCTTAAAGCTAACATATCCTCTAATTTTACTATGATATGAAGTGGTCTATGTATTTCAGATTGTTCTATATAAAATGGTTTATTTATTTTATTTTTTATTTTTAAATTTATTTTATCTAGTCTTCTCTTGTTATCTATAATTCTTTTCTTGATAATTTCATTTATTTTTTCTTTTGATAATGATTTATCATCTAAATACAAATTATCTATTGTATCTTTTTCTGCCTCTGTTAAATAAGGATTTTCTATTTTTTCTAAATATTCTCTTACCATATTATCACCTATTATAATTATATTAAAATACTATATATTTGTAAATTATTAATTATAGATAATAAGTTCATGTTGAGCTCTAGTACATGCTACATATAATAATTTTTTTTCATTCTTTTTATAAGAGTTTTCTCTATTGTTATAGACTATTACTGAATCAAATTCTAATCCTTTAGCGGTATATGCAGGTGTTATAACTAAATTTTTATTAAATTTTTTAGTATCATAGTCAAGTAAACTAATATCATACTCATCTTTTAATAATTCATATAATTTAGATGCTTCATCATAATCTTTTGTTATGATAGCTGTTTTATTATATTTACTTAAGTAGTTTATATCTTCTATTAGTATTTTTTTTAAGTTGTCTATATTCTTTCTTATTATTACATCTTTTTGATTATCTTTTCTTATTGCTGCGGTATGATTTAGATTTAATATTTTATTAGTATACTCTACTATTTTTTCTGTTGATCTATATGTTTTTGTTAATTCTATATAAATAGAGTCCTCAAATATATTAGTTAACTCTTCTAATGTTTTATATTCATAGTATGGATTTATATTTTGATTTATATCTCCTAGTATTGTAAATGAAGCTTTTTTAAATATATTTTTAATTATTATATACTGTAATAAATTATAGTCTTGGGCTTCATCTATTATTACTTGTTTAATATTTCCTTCATAATTAAATCCATTTAGTAATCCTTTAATATATGCATATATTAATGAATCTTCATAATTTAGTTCTTTTCTATCAATAAAGTTTTTTATTTCAGAATCTGTTAATTTATATTTAGTAAAATTACTCTTAAAGAAATTTCTATATATATCTTTTATATTTAGCATGAAATTAGTAGTATTTTTAATTAGTTTTTTAAAATGAGGAACTTTAGTATCTTTACCTTTAGTAGTTGTTTCTGATAATTTTAGAGCTATTTCTTCTACTCTTTCGAATAGAGGAAGTTTTCCATATTTATAGTGTAACATATCATTTAGTTCTTCTTTTTTTATTAAATTCTTTCCATCTACTATATCATATATAAATAAGGCATTTCTTATATAATCTTCTATATATAAGTTAATATCATTTACTATTTCATTTGATTGTTTATATTCTATTAATTCTTTATCTTCATCTAAATATGTATAATATCTTTCTACAAATGATGTAAAACTTTCTGTATCAGAATATTCATCACAAATTGATGATAGATAGTCAGTAAAAGTTGATGCTAAAGTGTTTTTTTCTCCAAGGGATGGTAATACATCTGATATATATTCTTGAAATACAGTATTTGGAGAAAATATTAAGACATTGTTAGATGATAAATTTTTAATTTTATATAATAGATAGGCAATTCTATGTAGAGCAGCAGTTGTTTTACCAGAGCCTGCGATACCTTGTACTATTAAAGTATTATTTTCTTCATTTCTTATTACTTGGTTTTGTTCTTTTTGAATTGTATTTACCACATTTCTCATTTTATCAGTAGAAGATTCTGACAATACTTGCTGCAACACTTCATCATCTATATTTAAATTATTATCAAATACTCCGATTAATTCTTTATTCTTAATTTTATATTGTCTTTTTCTTAGTAGTTCTCCAGTAAACTCTCCACCTGGAGCCATATATTTAGCTCGTCCTACTTCATAATCATAAAATAGTGATGCGATAGGACTTCTCCAGTCATATATTATATTATTATTTTTAGAATCATTTAGATATGTTAGAGATATATAAATATTGTTTGTTGTGCCATCATCATCTTTAAATACAATAGAGGCAAAGTATGGAGATTTCTCTATTTGTCTTAGAGTTTTTAATCTATTTATCTTTTTTACCTCTTTTGCTTCTTCATCGGATGAAGCCAATAATACTTGGTTTATTTCCATAGTGTCATATTCACTAATATTACTCCAAGCCATCTTTTTAAATTCTCTTATATCTTCACTTACTACTTTTACTTCACTTTCTAATTCTTCTTTTGTTTTTTCTAGTAGGTTATTTACTTTTTTTAATATTAATTTTTCTAATTCTAATTCTTTTCCTATAATTGCCATATTATCACCTTAATTAATAATAACATATACTTTTATTTAAATTAATCTATAGACATATTTTAATGTAAAGAAAAGAGGTTTTATACAACCTCTATTTCATATGTTAAATCTTTATTATATTTTTTTAATTCTTCACATAAATTTATTAATACTTCTTTTCTAGATTCAACATCAGTATTAGCGTTACCTTCAATTATAAATATTACATTTTTAGTATTTTCATCTATTTTATATGCTTCTCCATCCCTACATCCTAGATATGAGATTATTCCTTTATCATCTTTATATAGAAAATCAGTTGGTTCTACATGTTTAGGTGATGATAATATTGGGTAGAAGGTATCTTCTATTTTAGACTTAGTGAAGCAAATATTCCCAGTTATTTTGTCTAAGTCATGTCCTCCTATAGATAAGTATGAATTTAGGCTAGCTAAATTATATACATCTACTATTGAGTTTATTCTAGGAATTTGTCCTCTTCTTTTTGTGTTTTCTATTAATGCTTCTACTGCAGGTGGATTTTTCTTTACACTTCTTTTAACATTTTCCATTAGTTTTCTATATCCATCTAATATGTGATTATCTTTTATTAATTCTTCGTCTAATTCCAATATTTCTTGTTCTTTTGATTTTAATTTATTTAGGAATTTATCATCTAGTACAGCAGTTCCTGATACATTGTATACTCTAGCTGCGACTATATTTTTTATTCCTACTTCTTTGAACGATTCATCTATTATTAATTTCATAATATCTCCTTTATTTTGTTTACTACTTGATAAAATTCATTTTTATATTTTAATAATTTTTCATTAGTAGTTGCTTCAAATCTAAGAGTTAGATTTGGTCCTGTATTTGATGCTCTTACTAGTGCCCATCCATCACTAAATTCTACTCTTACTCCGTCTAAATCTATATAATTATAATTTTGTTCTTTTACATACTCTTTTACTAATTCTACTACTTTGAATTTAGTTTCATCACTACATTCTATTTTTTCTTCTTCTGTTTGATAATATTTTGGTATATCTTCAATCATTTCATCTAATGTTTTATCACTTTTTGATAGTATTTCAATTAACCTTAGAGATGCATATATTCCACTATCAAATCCTGGCCATCTATCCCTAAAATATACATGTCCTGATAATTCTCCACCAAATGCTAAGTCTAGTTCTTTTACTCTTGCTTTTGTATATGAGTTACCTGTCTTATAGCAATAAGGTATACCACCTAGTCTTGTTATTTCATCACTTAGGGCTTTAGAACATTTAACATCATATAAAAATTTTTTATTAGATACTTTATTTATAATATCTTTTATAATTAGTATCATATATTTATCAGTTGGAACAAATATGCCTTTTGGGGTTATGCATCCTAGTCTATCTCCATCTCCATCATACGCTACTCCTATATCAGCATTAATTTCTTTTACTTTGTTTTTTAATTGTTCTAAATTACTTTCTACACATGGATCTGGATGATGATTCGGGAAGTTTCCATCTGATACATCATTTATAAAGGTTGTATCTAAGTTGAACATAGAAAATACTTCTTTTACTATAGTTGATGTTGTTCCATTACCTGGATCTACTACTACCTTTAGTCTTTTATCTCCTAGGTTAATACTCTTTTTAATCAATTCTAAGTATGGCCTTTTTACATCTTTTGTAAATAATTTTCCTTCTCCTTCATAGAAATTATTTTCTTCTATTTCTTTTCTTAAATCTAATATTTCTTGTCCCTTACAATTACCTTTAATATCATATGAAAATTTAAATCCATTATCATCTTTTGGATTATGTGAGGCTGTAATTTCAATTCCTGCGTATGTATTTAAATATATTTGAGCAAAATAAAACATAGGTGTTGTAGATATCCCAATATCTATTATATCTACTCCAGTTGATAATATTCCTTCTACCAATGCTTCTTTTAGATATGGTCCACTTATTCTATTATCACAACCTAGTATCATCTTTGTTATATTCATTTTTCTTAAATGAGTTCCGTATCCTTTTCCAAATGTATAGGCACTATCTTCATCTAATTCTTCTTTATATATTCCTCTTATGTCGTATCCTCTAAAGATATATTTATTTATATTTTTCTTTATTTTATATTTCATATATTCTCCTATATTAATAATAATACCATAAAATTAAAAGAAGTTGTTAGTTAACTCCTTTTTCCTTTATTTTTTTCTATTAAATAATGTTATAATTCTCTCAGTTAAAGATATTTTATTAGGAAATATTATATCCTTTATCTTGGAGAATCCTATATTAATTTTATCTAATTTAGGGAATGAATTTAATAGACGTTTTACTAAGAATGATGAATTTTCTAGTTGTTTTCTTACTTCTTGTCTTATCTTATTAGTCGCATCTTTATTTAGATATTTTGCAGTATTTATTTTTAATTTATTCATTACTATTAGAGTTACGACTAAGTCTGTTATAAATATTATTAATAATATATAGAATAATATATTAAATACTACGCTCGTCATACTATTAATTATTATAAATAATATATTATTTACATATTTAACTACTAGTACTCCACCTATTCCAAATAATACTGCATTTAGTAGGCATATTCTTCCATCTAAGTTATATTTCATATGAGAATAATCCCACCATCTTAGTTTAAATGCTTTCTCCATTATATAACTAGTTGTAAATTCTACTACTGAACACAATACTAGTGACATTACAAATAATACTACTAGATCATTTTTATATGTTGATAGGAATAAAGTTATTAAAAGGGATCCTACTCCATATATTGGTACTATTGGTCCTACTAGGAATCCTCTTGTTAAATTTATTTTCTTTTGTTCTAGAGAAGTTGTGATAACTTCTAAGAAGTATCCTATTATTCCATATGCTATGAATAGTAGGAATATTGATTTATATAAATTATTAGTAAAATTAAACATACATTTTCACCAATACTGTTATAATAACTACTAAAGCTATTAATATTCTATAGTACATAAATACTTTAAAGTCATTATTCTTAATATATTTTAATAAGAAGTTTATGCATAATAGTCCTATTATAAAAGATGATATTATTCCTATTACAAATATTGTGTAATTAGTAGATATAAGTGTCCAAGTACTCTTATGAAGTAGTTTTAATATTACTCCTCCTAGTATTACTGGGGCTGACATATAAAATGAAAACTTAGTGGCTGATGTTCTATCTAATTTTAATGTTCTTGCGGCTGAAATTGTTGTTCCTGATCTTGAAAAACCTGGTATTAATGCAAACATTTGAGCACATCCTATTAGAAGAGCATCTTTAAATGTAATGTCATCTATTTTTTTTGTTGATTCAGATAGTTTATCTGATTTATATAATATTATTCCCATAACTATTAGAGCTAGTGATATTAATATATATTTATTTCTTACGACATTATCTACTACATCTTCTAATAATACTCCTGCTATAGCAGCAGGTATTGTTGCAGTTACTATTAGCCATAATAGTTTGCCTTCTTTTTCTTTTATGCCTGTTGTAAATCCTTTTTGGAACATTTTAATAAAGTCTTTAAAAAAATATATTCCTATTGCTAGTAAAGTACCTAAATGTAGTGCTAAATCGAATGTTGTTTCTCCTGCTAAAGATAACATTCCTTTTCCTATTCCAAATACATCTCTAAATATAATAAGATGAGCAGATGATGATATTGGAAGAAATTCTGATATTCCTTGGACTATACCAAGTATGATTGTTGCGATTAAATTCATTTTTAGTCTCCTAACTTATAACCAATAAATGTACCTAATAAGACTAGTAGTATTCCAATTACTACTTCAGGTATACCTGTTGCTTTATTATATACATTTAATATTAATACTAATATTGATGCTAATATGAAACCATATATTCCATAATATGTATATATTTCATATTTTTTTAATAGATATTCTATTAATTTAGCTGTTAATACTATACCTAATAATACACCTATTCCAAATGGAACTAATATTAGTAAATTATGTCCTAATAAATTAAATTTAGTAATATTAGATATTGTATTTAATATTGGCTTATAAAAACCTATCAACATAAGTACAAATGATCCAGATACTCCAGGAATTACCATAGTAGATGCGGCTAGCATACCTACTAATAGTAATATTATTATTGTAAATAAACTAATATTATTTAATGATACAGTATTTTCACTTGTTTGTAATAGTCTTAAAATTATTACTAGAGAAGTAGTTGATAGGAAAGATAATAAGTATCCTAAACTAACTTTATGCCCTTTAGCTTTTTTTAATAATAATGGAAATCCTCCTACTATTAATCCTATAAAAAATAATGTAGTTGCGAAGGCATAATTAGTTAGAGTATAGTTTAATAATTTAGATAATATTAATATAGATAATGCTGCACCTATTCCTAAATATAATAATAATTTTAATGATTTTTTTGGTGTTTTTAAAATTGATGAGATTGATTTTATAATATCTTCATATATACCCATAGTCATAGCTAATGTTCCACCACTTACTCCTGGTATAATATTAGCTATTCCTAGAATAAAACCTTTTAATATAAGAATAAGATTTTCTAATTGCTTTTGCATCTACTCCATTACCTCCATTATAATAGGTACCATATGTTTTTTCCTTGATACGCAGTTTTCAATATATGTTCCTTCTAATAAATTGCTTTCATTATAAGCAAGCCCTATATAGTTTTTACCAAATGTATTATAAAGTACATAACTTCCTTTTTTAATTATATCTGTAAAGTATAAACATACTAATTGATAATTATTGTTCTCTGCAACTTTGTCTAATGCTTTTACATATTCTGGTATATCTTTTTCTATTTCAGAGAAGTCTGTTGTGAAGAATTGTCCTATAGCAAAAGTCTTTCCATTTATAGTAAATGCTTTGAAGTCATTATAAATAACATCTTCTTTAGTCATTCCTTCCATAGAAGTTCCTGCTTTAATTAGAGACATTCCGTATACTTCATAATCAACTTCAGCAATTCTTGCTAAATCAGTAACTGCTTGTCTATCAATATCAGTTGCGGTTGGACTACTTAATATTAATGTATCAGAAAGTATTCCTGTTATTAGTGCTCCTGCGATTCTTTTTGGTATTCCTATACCTCTTTCTTTAAATAAGGTATAAACTATTGTACAAGTTGAACCTAATACGACATTTCTAAAGTTAATTGGAGAAGTTGTTGTTATTGATCCTAGGTTATGGTGATCAATTATTTCTTTTATTTCAGCTTCTTCTATACCATCAACAGATTGTGCTTTTTCATTGTGATCTACTAATATTACTTTCTTTGGAACTCTATCATTTAAGTCAGTTATTTTAAGTAGACCTAGACATTTATTGTTTTTATCTACTATTGGATAATTAGTATGACGTAGTTTTTCATTTTTTTCTAATACATCATCTACATAATCTGTATTTAAAAATGTTATTGGGTTACATATTTTTATTATTGTTTTTACATAATTAGCTAATGATACAAGTTTTGCGATATGATATGTGTCATATGGCGTTCTTATTACATTTACTCCTTGTTCTTTTGCCTCTTCTATATGTGATTCATGCATATCTGAATCTGATGATAATATTATTAATTTAACTCCACTAGATATTGCATATTCTATAATAGAGTGCCTATCTCCTACTATTAGAACCATATTTTTATCTAATTTAACGCTATTTAAGAAAGTTGTACTTCTATATGATGCGACTAATAGTTTACCTATTATTTCTTCATCTATTCTTACTATTTCTTCGCCTTTTAAGACAGTTAATAAGTTATCATATGATGTATATAATTCTTCTATATTTTCATTTACCATTGTTTCAGATAAATCTTTTAAAGTTATTAAGCCTGAAAATGTTTTATCATCATGAACTATTGGAAGACCTGTCAATCCTTCTCTTATCATATATTGATATCCATCATAAATAGATGCTTTTTCATTTATTTTGGCATCTTTATGATAACCTGTGTCTAATATTTGTAATTTAACATCATTTAAATACTTTGGTTCTTGTAAATCAAAATATTTTAATGCATACTTTGTTTCTTTATTTATAGTTCCTAATACTCTTGGCTCTGTATCTTCACCCAATTCGTTTTTTAAATAGGATAATCCTATCGCAGACATTACTGCATCACTATCTGGTTTTTTATGTCCAAAAATAAATGTCTTCATTTAATCCCTCTTTCTTATACTCACACTTCTATTTTAACACAAAAAACTAGTATAAAACTAGTTTTATTTAACTCTATTGATAATCATTATAAATAAAAATGTCATTGCTACTTTTATTTCTTTTCTTAATGATACATATTTTTCTTCTATAGCACATATGTCATCAATTATATCTAATATCCACCCTTCTAAATATATTGGAGGAGATAATGTTATTGGAAACATATGAGTTTTTATTAATGACATTTCAAATTCATTTGCCCCAAAATATTTTTTAGCATTTTCGGCTGCGATACGAGGATGTTTTATTAACCTATCCCATGCATTCATATCTTTTGTTTCACTATCAAATAAATCATGCATTAAAGCTGCTCGTGTTGCTTCTTCATAGTTTAATCTAAGAAACCTACATACTTTATATGTTTTTTTTGCTACTCTTAATAAATGTTCATATCTTGTTATTCCATGATGTGAAATATCTTTTGTCTTTTGAAATTTATCATGATAAATTATTTTATTTTCTATATCTTTATATTCTATTACACTCTTTTTCATAGTATAAATTTTATGATAAATTTATATCTTAGTCAAGAAAAGTTAACTATTATTTTTTTAAAATATGCATACTAGACCATTTCTTTTAATAATTTTTCTATTTCTTCTTTTGAGGCTGTATCTATTTCTTTTGTTTCTAAGTCTTCATTTACCCATGAAGGTAGATTTTCATCTTTTTTCTTATAACTTCTTTTGACATTCTTTTCTGTCTTTTTTAGTGCATCTTCTACTGTCTCTATATTTAGTCTTTTCCATTCCCCAGCAATTGTTTCTACATAGTCTTTTTTTAGACTACCACTTGTTTTATTTAAAACATATGCTAGTAAGACGTTTACTACTCCTGGATTTAGTTTTTGATCTATTAATAGGCCTTCTACTAATTTTTTATCTCTAGCTGTTGGTTCTGCATTTTTATATTTTGCTTTTAAAAATTCATATGGAGTTAAATTTTCAAATAAACTAATAAGTCTTGCTCTTTTAGATGTATTTCCTACTGGTGATTTTAAATATTCTGGTTGTCTATTATATATTAGCGTTGGTAATGCTCCACTATTTTCAAACATATAATATTTTCTTGCAGACTGTCTTAGTGTTACTTTATCTATTAATCCTTTTTCATTTAGAGAATTTCTTACTAATACTTGCATATCTTTTGTTTTTAAATTATATGCATATGCTAATGAATTTATTAATGATTTTACATCATCTGTAAAACATTTATCAGATATACTACTTTTTGGTATTCCACTTATCAATAAATTAAAATCTATCATCTTATTTATGTTAATTTCACCTGTTTCAAGGGATGCAATATTATATATTTCTACTGGGTTACCTGGATGCGTATAATATATTTCATCTAATGTTGATGTTATTTCTTGATATTCCTTGGTATTTACTCTAGGTATTTTATAATATGACAATAATTTTTCATATTCATTTTTACCTAGATTATTATATAAAACTACATTAAGTACTGGATGATTAAAAAAATCAGATGCTTGAAGTGGTGAATATAATAAATATAGATAACTATTTACATCACCTTCTTTAACAAATGTCCTAAGTAGTCCAATTCCTTCTAATCGTCTTCTTGCTTCTACTATATCATTTAATCCTAGTTGCATAGTAGCCATAAGATGATGGTGTGTTAAATCATCACTTATTACTTCTAATTTTTCTAAATCATTTATTAGAGTAAAATAAAGTGTAGTTGCGGTATGACCAATAATAGGTTGATATAACATACTTATTATTTTATTATCGTTTATACTTAATATTGTTTTATTTACTACTGTATATTTATCTGCTGGTAATATTGTTATATTGCTCATACATACCTCCTAGAATCATTATATACTATTTTTTGAATTAACTTAAATACTCATTTTTATATATTATTTTTTTTTGTAAGTTTTCTTCTGTTTCTAAATATTTTTTAGCTTGTTTTGCTTGAGCATTTTTTAATATTTTTTCAAGTAATTCTTCCTTTTTTTCACCTTTAGTTATTAAGCTTGAGACAATTATTTTTATATCTCTTTTTATTAATTCAAAAATTTCACCTTTTTTATTAAGAAAATCATCTATATATTTATTATATATTTTTATTAAATCATCATTTGAAATATAATTATTTTCAGATATTATTTTAGATAATTCTTTAAATTTATTAATTCTTTCATCAAATGATTTTTCTCCTTTTGTTAGTTTAGGTGAATACGTACTATATCTATCAAATGTTTCTTTTTCTTCCTTTAAACCAATTACTAGTACTTCTGTATCAAGATCATTTTCTTCAAGCATATTTCCTATTGATAATAAAACTCTTGAAATATTTTTCATAACCTCTCTATTTAGTATTTTTATTTTAGTTAAAAATTCTTCATACGAAACAAAATAATCTTTTATATTTAGATTATTGTATTTTTTTATTACTCTTTCTGAAAATTCTTCTAAAAAAGATGCTTTAAATAATTTTTTTATGTAAGCATTACCTTCTTTGGATAAATTTTCTCTTATTTCTTCATTTATATAATCAATAATATTACCATCAAACATTTCTAATGATAATACTGTCATTTCTAGGGAACCATCTTTTAGTGCCATATCGATTGTAGGTTTTATGGGTTTTAAGTGTTCTTCTTCTATATAATATTCTATTGGTAAATTTGTCATATTCTTCCTTTAACTTAAATATTCTCTTACTTTTATTTTTTTTCTATTAATTTTAGATACTAATTCATCTAGTTTGATAAAAGATTTTTGTTTTTTTTCTTTAATAAGTTCTAAAATTATATTATTTACTGGTATTTCTTTTTTCATAACAATTATTAATATAATTTTTATATCTTCTTTTATTTTTTCAAATATTTCACCTTTTTTAGAAGTGAAATCTTTTATATATTCATTGTATGTTTCTATTAATTTTTCATTTGCCAGATAATCAATATTTCCCAATGTTTTGCATAGTCTTTTTATAGATTTCATTTTAAAATCTTTCTCAGTTTCTTCTTCATTTATTATGGGATTATAATCTTCATAAGATTTAATATCTGCTTCATTATTTTCTTCATTTAATAATTCGTTTAATATTTTTTCTGTAACATTATTAGTTTCTTCTAATTCACCTTCTAATAATTCCGTAAAAGAATATAATACTTCTATGATATTATTATATATTAGTCTATTAGCAACTTTTACATTTGCTAAAAACTCTTCATATGTTAAAAAATATTTTTTTACATCAAGTCTTGGATATCTATTAATTACTCTTTCAGCAAATTCTTCTAATCCTTCATATGTCATAATCGAAGTTATATTATCTTTTTTAAAAGTCTTTTTTAATTCTTCTCTTATATAATCTGATATTTTATTTTCATTAGTTTCAAGTTCAATTACAGTATATTCTAATGAGTTTGTTGATAAAGCTAAATCTATAGTGGGTTCTATAGGAGTTAAATTGTTTTTTTCTATAAAATATTCTAATGGTAATCTTTTCATGGTTCACCCCTCGTATTAGCTTATTATTCTAACATAATTTAAATATAATTTAAAGAAAAAACATTATCTTTTAAATAATGTTTTCTCATTTGTTACTAATAATTTTATAGTATTTTCATCTTCTAAGTCTAAGACTTTACTCTTTACTATTGTTCTTATGTCTTCTCTTATAGAATCATATATAACGTTATACTCTTTTTTATAAATTAATTCTACTATTTCTCCTATAATTAAATCTTTATGTCCTTCTAATTTATTGCTTTTAATTTTTTTAGTTATATTTTTATATAATTTTTCTATTAAATTTAATCTTTCTAAGTCTTTGATATCTTGATTATAATCTGCTGTTAGTTTTAAATTACTTATTACTTCATCTTCTATTTCTTTTAGCATATCACTATTTTTATCTTTTTTTATTGATGTGATTAATGTTTCTAAATATGATTTTTCTTTTTTTAGTCTTTTTTCCAATGAATGTGAAGTTAATCTAACTATATTATTATCAGTAAATTCAATTTTGTTTTTTGTATTTTTTATTGTATTTTCTTTTAACATACTATCCTCCTCTTTGGCGTGAAGCTTAATTATAACATATTTTTTGATTAAGGTAAAGAAAAAATATAGACTTATAAATCTATATTAATTTGATTATATTTATTATTTTATCTATGTTTAAATTAATAAAATATATTATCATCATAGAAAGTACCAAGAAAGGTCCAAATGGTATTAGATTATTTTTATACTTTAGCATTATTATTATAGATATTGGTAGTGCTATTAGCGAGGCTAAAAAGATTGAAAATACTCCCATATGCGGTCCTAATACAAATCCTATTGTAAACATAAGTTTTATATCTCCACCACCTAATGTTTCTTTTTTAAATATTTTATTACCTATATACATTATTAGATACATTATAATAAATAATAATATGCCACTTCCGAATCTTTGAATTAATTCTATTGGTCTTTCATATATTAAATATAATGTTGCGAAATAGATCGATAGTGTTAACACTACTTCATCTGGTATTACTAGGTATTTTATATCTGCGACTGATATTATAGCAAATAAAGATATTATACCTAATCCTATTAATAATTCTTTTGTTAATCCAAATCTATAATATGCAAATGAAAAAAGCATTCCTATTACTATTTCCATATATGTACTCATTGGTGATATTTTAGTTTTACAATATCTGCATCTTCCTCTTAATACTAAATATGAAAGTACTGGAATCATATCTAAAAAATTTAGTTGATGTCCACAATTATCACAATGAGATGGTTTTTTTACTATATCTTCTTCTATTGGTAGTCTCATTCCTACTACTGTGTAAAATGATGCCATGTGCATACCAAGTAAGAAGAAGATTATCATATAAATATATTCCACTTTTACACCTACTTAACTGTATTATATATTGCAAACATAGGTTGAATTATAGATACTAGTATTATTCCTACTACTACTGCTAAAAAGACAATTAGGGCTGGCTCTAATAGTGATTTCATTGTATCTATTATGTTTTTATGTAATCCTTGGAAGTGCTTTGCCACTTTATCCATCATAGCTCCTAATTGACCAGTTTGTTCTCCTGTTACTATCATTTCATAGGCCACTATTGGTATTGCCCATTCTCCACGGAATGCAGATGATGTTGTTTCGCCTTTTCCTAGATTTACAAGTGTCTTTCTAATTATACCTTTATATACTTCGTTATTTGTTATATTAGATAGTATTTGCATAGAGTCAGTTATGAATACTCCATGATTTAAAAGTGAAGCAAAAGTTTTAGTAAAATTAGATATTTCATTGTAAATAATTACATTCTTTATTACTGGTATATGCATTAACATAGTTTGTACCACTTTTCTAAATTCTGAATTATTCTTATATAGATATGTAAATATTCCCATAGCTAATATTATTAATATAATTAGAAGTGCTCCATTATTTATTAGGAAATTACTTACACCAACTATTGTTTTTGTTAGTGGTGGTAATTCTCCACCGTTTGCTTCAAACATTGCACTAAATTGAGGTACTAAATTAGTTAACATAAATACTAATACTCCATTAGCAATAATTAATACTACTACTGGATAAATCATTGCTGAAATCATTTGTTTTTTTGTTTGCTCCATTGTTGTATAATAGTCTGCCATATCATCTAAGACTGATGGTAGGTCTCCTGTTCTTTCAGCTGTTTTTACCATGTTTATTAATAGTGGTGGGAAATACTTTCCTTGTTTTTCTAGTGCATGAGACAAGTTTTCTCCATGAGTTAATTCATATATTAATTGTAAGAATGAATGTTTTAAAGCTGGTTTTGTTGCTTGTTTAGATAAAATTCTAACTGCATCTACTAATGGTATTCCTGCTTTTAAATATGTAGATAGTTGTGTTAGTAAAAAAGATAATTGTCCTGCACTAATTGTACCATCTAGAAATTTTATATCTATATCGCTTTTTGATCTCTCTTCTACTTGTAAGACGGTATAACCACATGCCGTTAGAATACTTCTTACATCGCTAGCTTCAGAAGTTTCCATTGTTCCTTTTACAATTTTGTTTAAATCATTCTTATATGTGTACTTAAATCTCTTGTAAATTTCACTTTTCTTAGTTTCTTTCTTTTCTGCTTTTTCTTCTATTACTTCATCATTTTTTGTTAAAGCATCAGGTGCTAAATCAGAAACACTTATTTCTTCCGCATTAACTTTCTTTTCTACTTTTTTGTCTTTCTTCTTACTAAATAATCCCATAACATGCTCCTATTATCTATTAAAATAATATCATAATATTTAATAAATAACTAGAGAAAAAGAAGTATTATTGATACTTCTTTAAAAAACTTTCTTTAAACTCTTTAAAATTGTTTTCTTTTATTGCTTTCCTTATTTCTTCCATTAATTTTATTAGGAATCTAATATTATGAATTGATAGTAGTGTTCCTCCAAGGGACTCCTTTGCCATTATTAAATGTCTTATATATGATTTAGTGTAATGTTTGCATGTGTAGCAATCACATTCTTCATCTACTTTAGTATAGTCTTCTCTAAATTTTAAGTTATGTAGATTTATTTTACCTGTTCTTGTAAAAGCTTGTCCATGTCTTGCGATTCTAGTTGGTAGTACACAGTCAAATATGTCTATTCCTCTTTCTACGCCTTCTAATAAATCAACTGGATCTCCTACTCCCATTAGATATCTTACTTTGTCTTCTGGTAAATACTTTATTGCATAATCTATCATCTTATACATAGTAGGTTTATCTTCTCCTACTGATGTTCCTCCAATAGAATATCCATCAAAGTTCATTTCTACTGTCTTTTTACAAGAGTACTCTCTTAAATCTTCAAACTCTCCACCTTGAACTATTCCAAATAAGGATTGATTTTCATTATTGAACACATCTTTTCCTCTTTTAGCCCATCTTAGTGTTCTTTCGACTGAGTTTTTCATATATTCATATGTTGCTGGATATGGTGGACATTCATCGAATGACATAGCAATATCTGAATCTAATTTATTTTGTATTTCTATTGATTTTTCTGGAGTTAAGAATAATGGTTTACCATCTATATGAGATTTAAAGTGTACACCTTCTTCTGTTATATCTTTTTCTTTATTTTTAGCTAAGGAAAATACTTGAAATCCACCTGAGTCAGTTAATATTGGACCATTCCAATTCATATATTTATGTAATCCACCAGCAGCATTTACTATATCTTCTCCTGGTCTTAACCATAAATGATATGTATTTGATAAAATTATACCTGCTCCTTGGTCTTTTACCATTTCAGGTGTTAGTCCTTTTACTGTTGCTTGTGTTCCAACAGGCATAAACATAGGAGTATCATATGTCCCATGATTGGTTTCTATTTTACCAAGTCTTGCTTTTCCATCATTTTTTATTAAAGTATATTTTATTTTCATACTCCTCCTATTTTATAAACATTGCATCTCCGAATGAGAAAAATCTATATTTATCTTCTACTGCTTTATTATAAGCTTTTAATATATTTTCTCTTCCAGCTAGAGCTGATACTAACATAACTAGAGTTGATTTAGGTAGATGGAAATTAGTTATTAGAGAATCTATTGCTTTATAAGCATATCCTGGATATATAAATATATCAGTCCATCCAGCACTTTCTTCAAATTGATTATGATTTTTCATAACTGTTTCTAATACTCTAGTAGATGTAGTCCCAACTGCAATTATCTTTTTATTATTTTTCTTTGTCTCATTAAGTTTTTTAGCTACTTCTTTAGACATGTTGTAATATTCACTATGCATATGATGTTTTTTTATATCATCTACTTTTACTGGTCTAAATGTACCTAATCCAACATGTAATGTTACATAGCAAATATTAATTCCTTTTTCTTCTATTTTTTTTAATAATTCATTTGTGAAATGTAGTCCAGCAGTTGGTGCCGCAGCTGACCCTTCTTCTTTTGCATATACAGTATTATACATAGTTTTATCTTCTAGTTTTTCGTGTATATATGGAGGTAGTGGCATTGCCCCTAATGAATCCAATATTTCTAAAAATATTCCATCATAAATAAATTCAAAATGTCTTATTCCTTCATCTAGTACTTTTGTACATTTGCATTTTAATCTGCCATCTCCAAAAGATACTATTGTACCTTCTTTTACTCTTCTAGCTGGCTTTACTAATGTTTCCCAAGTATTTTCTTCTAGATTCTTTAAAAGTAATACTTCTATTAATGCGTGAGTATCAGTCTTTTCACCTAATAATCTTGCCGGTAAAACTTTTGTATTATTTAATACTAGTGTATCTCCTTTTTCTAAGTATGAAATTATGTCATAGAATTTTTTGTGTTCTATTTCTCCTGTTACTTTATCTAATACTAACAGTTTTGCTTCATCTCTTTTTTCTAATGGAGTTTGAGCAATTAGTTCTTCTGGTAAATTGTAGTCAAATAAATCTAAGTTCATACTACACCTCTTTCCGTCGTTAATTATATCAAAATTTTATATATAAAGAAAGAAGAAAATAGGATTCTATTTTCTTTTCATTCTTTTTTGATTTATAATTTTTATAACTTCTTTACTAATATCTTTTTTTATTCTTTCTTCTATATCTTTTTCTCTAATTGTTATTTCAGAAGTAGTTGCGGATAGAAGTTTCCCGTTTTGCTTTATACTATATTTTGATGAATATACTAAGTGATTATCTTTACCTTCATATCTTGTTATGGTATTTACTAACTCTTCATTCTCATTAGTTAATTTTTCTATATATACATCATTTAATTTGTATTTTGTTCCATATAATATTTTTCTGCTATAGTTATTAATATCACTAGTTAAAAATCTATTTAAATATTTGCAATCAAATAAATATGATGCGATTATTGAAAGTGATAAATTACTTTTCAATGTTATTCCGATATTTGCCATATTCCCTCCCAGTGCATGATATTATAACATTTATTAATAAATATTGGTAGTAGTTAATTAAAAAAGATAGATTACTATTTTTTTGCACTTCTTAATACTTTAACTTTATTGCTTTTATCTAATTCTTTATTTAATTCAATAGCTGTTTGTATTTTTAAAACTTCTAATTCCAATTTCTTAGGATTTGTTTTAGTTGTAAATGTTGTTACCAATCCATTCTTATTTATTTTATATTTATATATTGAATAATACACTATATAATCTTTTCCATTTATATTATCTTTCTTTAAATGATTAGTTAATTCTTCATCACTAGATAATATTTTTTCAATATATTCTTCATTTATTGTAGAAACTTTTGTTCTTAATTTGTATTTTTTCAAATCTTGTTTTAAAAAGTCACTTACATAATCATCGTTAAATATATATGTTGCTATATTTTTTAGTGACATATCTTTTTTTATTGCTTGTAATGTTCTTATATCCATATTAACCCTCCTGATATAAAATTATATCACTATTTTTTTGATATTCCTAATACTTCATATGCTTTATCTGTTGCGACTCTTCCTCGAGATGTTCTTTTTAATAGACCTTGTTGAAGAAGGAATGGTTCATATACGTCTTCTATAGTTGTTACTTCTTCTCCTATGGTGGATGCTAGGGCTTCTATTCCAACTGGTCCTCCATTAAATCTATTTATTATAGAACTTAATATTTCATAATCAGTTGCATCTAAGCCGTTTTTATCTACATGCAAACGATCTAGTGCTCTTAGAGTTATATCTAAGTCTATTTCTGCCATACCTTCTACTAATGCAAAATCTCTTACTCTTTTATATAATCTATTAGCAATTCTAGGTGTACCACGAGATCTTCTAGCTAATTCGAGGGAAGCTTCTTCTGTTATTGGGAATGACAAGACATTACTTGTTCTTTTTATAATATCTTTTAGTTCCTCTACTTTATAAAATTGTAGTTTTGATGTTATCCCGAATCTATCTCTTAAAGGTGAAGATAAGTCTCCTGCACGCGTTGTTGCACCTACTAGAGTAAATGGTGGTAGAGATATTCTTATACTTCTTGATGAATCGTCTGAACCTACTACTATATCTAGTGAAAAATCTTCCATTGCACTATATAATATTTCTTCAATAAATCTTGGCATTCTATGTATTTCATCTATAAATAATACATCACCAGGTTCAAGAGATGATAAGATTGCTGCTAAGTCACCAGGCTTTTCAATAGATGGTCCACTTGATGTTTTTATATTTACTCCCATTTCATTTGAAATTATATTAGCCAATGTAGTTTTACCAAGTCCTGGTGGTCCATATAGTAAGACATGATCTAAAGGTTCATTTCTCATTTTAGCTGCTTCTATAAATACTTTAATATTATCTTTTACATCGCTTTGTCCAATATAGTCAGATAGGGCTATTGGTCTTATAGCTAAATCTTCTTTATTTGCGAATAATTCTTTTTCTTCCATATGACTCCTATCTTAACATTAGTTTTAATGCATCTTTTACTTGATCTTCTAATTTTAGAGATGTATCTACTTTAGCAATTACAGGTTTTATTTCTTTTTCTTTATATCCTAATCCTAGTAATACATTTTCTAATTCTTTAGATACTTCTACTTCTTTATCACTTATTCCTAATCCAATAAACTCTAGTTTGCCTTTTAAGTCTAATATTATTTGTTTAGCAAGTTTATCGCCTATTTTAGGAAACTTTTTCAAATAAAGAACATTTTCTCTTTCTATCGCATCCATTATTCCATCGACTGATCCTGTTGCAAGTAATGGTAGCGTCATTTTAGGTCCTAGTCCTTTTACTGATATTAATTTTAAAAATAGATTCTTTTCTGACTTAGTTTTAAATCCATATAGACTATTTTCTGTTTCACCAATATTTTGATAAATATATATTTTATTTTCTAGTCCTACTTCATAGATATATGGATTAGATACATATATTAAATACCCTATTCCATTGTTATCTAATACTATCGAATTTACTTTTTGTTCTACTACTTTTCCTATTATATAATCGTACATATTAATCTCCTAAAATCATTTTATAATATAAAACATATATTCGTCAAGTTGACTTATGTTATTTGTCATATAAGAAAAAAACTAATTAAATTAGTTTTTAGTCTTCTTTTAAATTATAGTATACATCTTGTACATCATCGTTGTCTTCTAATACTTCTACTAAGTTATGAACCTTTTCCTTTGACTCTTCGTCAAGTTCAACAAACATATTTGGAATGTATGTTAATTCGCATTCTAAAAATTCTTTTACTCCGGCATTTTCTAATGCATCTTTTACAGAAGTAAAGTCTTTTTGATCTGTTGTTATATGATATGTATCATCTTCTTTTACGAAGTCTAATGCTCCTGCATCAATAGATGCCATCATCATATCATCTTCATTATATTCACCTGGTATTACTATAGAACCACGTCTTTCAAACATATATGATACAGAACCATCTGTTCCTAAGTTCCCTCCTGCTTTAGTAAATGAACTTCTTACTGTTGATGCTGTTCTATTACGATTATCTGTTAGACAGTCTACCATAAATGCTACTCCATTTGGTCCATATCCTTCATATCTTACTGTTTCATAGTTTGCATCATTTCCTGTACCTGCTGCTTTATCTATTGCCTTTTGAATATTATCTTTAGGCATATTTTGTGCTTTAGCCTTATCTACTACTAATCTTAAAGCAGAGTTTTGAGACGGATCTGGTGAACCACCTTTAGCTGCTACCATGATTTCTTTAGCTAATTTTTGAAATACTTTTCCGCGGGCTGCATCTAATAATCCTTTTTTTCTATGTATTGTAGCCCATTTTGAATGTCCACTCATATTTACCTCCGTTCGTTCTTATATTAACACAATTTTACTATATAAAACAAGAAAAAATGCTTAAGCATTTAATTTCTTTATATATAAACTTTTTTCTACTATTCTTTTAACATCGCTTGCAGTAAATGGTTTATTTAGCATATCTACTATTTGGTAGTCAAATGCTTTTTGAACTGTTTTTTTAGCAGTATCACCTGTTAATATACTTACAGGCATTTTATTAAATAATTTATGTTCATTCATATATTCAAGTACTGAAAAGCCATCTTTTTTAGGCATATTTAAATCAAGTAAAATACATTCTATATAACCACTGTTTTTATTAGCTTCTATTATCTTTAAAGCTTCGTCTCCATCATTTGCTCCTACTACATCATATTCATCTGCAAATACTCTTTTTACAAAGTTTCTTATAATGTTTGAATCATCTACTACTAAAATAGTTGGTCTAGTATAAGCTATAGTTTCTTCTTTTACTATTTCTGGTATTATTACTTTAGATGGATGTTTATCAGTTAATAAATACTCTCTTATTATATTTATACATTTATTAGCCTCATCCACTATATCACTATAGTGTTCTGTTATATAAAACAAGTCTCCGCTACTACTAGCAGCAGCGTGAGTTGAAGCTATATCTGATAATTCTGTAAATCCAAAATATGCTGCATCATTCATTATAGATTTAGCATATGTTGTATAGTTTCCTAAATCTTTTTTATCTTTATATTTTCCAAGCTTACTTATTTTTTCTTTGATTCCATTTAAAAATTCACCTACAGTTTTATTATATGTAGATATATCTCCAAATAATTCTAAGCTTTTATTTATGTCTATTCCTTTAGATATCAAAAAATTTATGTCTCTCATATTTTCCTCCACTGCTATATTAATAATTATAACATAATATGCCCTATTTTTTATATAGTAAATAAATGATAATATTTTTATATATTTATTTTAATTCTATTATAAATGGATAGTGATCAGATATATTTATATCTTTTATTATTTTCTTTGTCTTTAGGATTAAACAATCTGATACAAATATATGATCTATTGCTTTATTAGTTACTGATGGTTTATATGTTTTATCATTTGGATCAATATGTTTTATTCCTATTTCTTTTAATTTATTTATAAAGTTTATAAATACTTTATTATTTATTTTTAGATTAAAATCTCCTGTTAAAATTTTTTTATTAGAATCTTTTTTTATTAATTCATAAATAATATTTAATTGTTTTTCTTTAATATAATCATTTTCATAACTTATATGAGTATTATAAATACTTATTTTTTCATTATTATAAAATAGAATAGTCTTTGTAATTATTCTTGGTAAGAGATATGGAAAGTGTGGTAGATAATAAGTTTTGGTACTAAAATATCTGAGTTTGGTTATTATTTTATTTGATTCATTATATGGTAAAAATGATATAGGCATTCTATATTTTCCATAGAAATTATAATTTGGTAGTTTTATTTTTAATTTACTTTCTAAGTCTTTTGTTAATTCTTGTACACATAATACATCTATTTTGTAATCTTCTACAAATCTTTTTATAATTTCTGCTTTATTATATTCTTTTTTATTTTCTAAATTAAATGTTGCGACTATCATAATACCTCTTTTTAATTATAACAAAAATTAGGCGTTAACCTAATCTTTAAATTCGAAATAGAAATCAAGTATTCTTACAGAATCTCCTTCTTCTGCTCCTTTTTGTCTTAGAGCATCATCTATTCCCATTCTTCTCAATTTTTTAGCGAATCTATTTATTGCTTCATCTGATGTAAATTTAGTTAATTTAAATAAACGTTCTACTTCTTTTCCTGAAATTACCCATGTACCATCATCGTCTTTTAATATTTCAAATGGTTTTTCTTCTTTAAACTTATACAGGATATGACTTTCTATTTCACTTTCTTGATATAGAGGAGTCTTTTCTATTGTTTCTAACATTTCACTTATTTTATCTACTACTTTTTGTAATCCCGTATTTGTTGCGGCACTTATTTCAAATATTTCTCTATCTTTTACTTTTTCTTTGAATTTTTCTAAATTTAGATGAGATCCTTCTATATCCATTTTATTAGCTATTATTATCTCTGGTTTGTCTAATAACTTCTTATTAAACTGTCCTAATTCTTTTCTTATTAATACATAATCTTCGTAAGGGTCTCTTCCTTCTAGTCCCGACATATCTATAACGTGAGCTATTACTCTAGTTCTTTCTATATGCTTTAAGAATTTATCTCCTAAACCTGCTCCTAGAGATGCTCCTTCTATTAATCCAGGCAAGTCTGCCATTACAAATGTTTTAGATGATGTAGCTCTACATACACCAAGATTTGGAGATAAAGTCGTAAAATGATAGGCTGCAATTTTAGGACGTGATTTTGATACACATGATATTATAGTTGATTTACCTACGCTTGGTAGTCCTACTAGTCCACAATCTGCTAAAAGTTTCAATTCAACTTTTAAATTTAGTTCTTCTCCTTCTTCTCCATTTTCTGAATAATCTGGAGCAGGATTTGCTCGTGTTTTAAGAGATACATTTCCTCTACCTCCACGTCCACCTTTAGCTATTACTTCTCTTTGATTAGGTTTGTCTAAATCAGCTAAGATCATCCCTGTATCTATGTCTGTCACAACTGTTCCTACTGGCACTTTTACAACTAATGGATCACATGATTTTCCATCTTGCATCTTACCTCTTCCACCTTCACCATTTTGTCCTTTAATTATCTTTTGATATCTTAAGTCAAGTAATGTATTTAGTCCTGTATCTGCGACGAAAACAATATCTTGTCCATGGCCACCATTTCCACCATAAGGTCCTCCCATTGGTACAAATTTTTCTCTCCTAAAGGCAGTACATCCACTACCACCATCTCCTGCGATTACCTTAATTAATACTTCATCTACAAACATTTAATCATCCCCTTTGAGTCATCATATTATATCAAACTATATTTAATTATACAATATGTCTCGATTTATATAAACAAAAAAAGAACACTATGTTCTTTTATTTTGCTACTGGATATACAGAAACTTGTTTTCTTTTTCTATCGATGTGTTCAAATTTAACAACACCATCAATTGTAGTATATAATGTATCATCTTTGCCGATTTTTACATTTGTTCCTGGATAAACTTTAGTTCCTCTTTGACGATAAAGAATAGAACCAGCTGTAACTGTTTGTCCATCTGCTGCTTTAGCTCCAAGTCTACGTCCTGCTGAATCACGTCCATTAGATGTAGAACCTTGTCCTTTGTGGTGGGCAAATAGTTGAATATTTAACTTCATAAAATTCATATTACCTCTCCTTTACTTCAATGTTTTCAGGATATTCTTCCTGTAATTCTTTTAATAGTTTTATCATATTAGTTAGTAATTTATTTGTTATATCATCACAACTAATATTATTAATCGTTACTCCCTCTTCACTTACCATATATTTAATAGAGTTTTCTTTTAATGTTAGACAAGCATTAACTGTTGTTGTTAAGATGCTTGATGCTGCAGAACAAACTATATCGCGTCCATAGTCATCATACATTGCATGTCCTGACATTTTTATTTTGTTTTTTTCTACTATTACTTTTATCATTAAGCTATCTTTGTTATTTTTATTAATGTATATGGTTGTCTGTGTCCTTGAGTATTACGATTAGAACGAGACTTAGCTTTATACTTGTAAACTCTTATTTTCTTTTGTTTACCGTGTTTAACAACTTCTCCTTCTACTGTAACATCTGTAAGGTAAGGATTTCCTACTTTTGCATCAAGCATAAGTACTTCTTTGAAAACAACTTTATCTCCTGCTTTGGCATCAATCTTTTCTACATAGATTTCTTGTCCGTTTGTAACATAATATTGTTTTCCACCAACTTTAATTACTGCATTCATGAATATACCTCCTTTATAATATCTAGACTCACTTTTGAGGTGGATTTCTCACTTTTACCTCTTCAATGTGGTTTGAGCATGAGGCTTCAAACGTCTAAATTATAGCAAATTTTTATAGTTTATGTCAATTATTTCCTACTTTTTTATACTACTTCTTTATATTTTTCATCTGCTATCGAATATAAATAGCATTTAGTAGGCTTAGAAGTTTTATCTTCAATATATTTTTTATATCCATTTAATTGTTTTATATAAGCATCATCTTCTATATTTTTAAGTTTATAATCTACTATTATACAATATGAATCTGCTTCAATTAATAAATCTATTATTCCATGTTTTATAGTATCTTCTTTATACATAAATTCATATTCTTTATAAAAATTATTAGATAGATTATTTTGTATCAAATCAGTATTTATAAAGTTTAATACCTTTTCTTCTATATATTTATCTACTCCAGTAAATTTAGGATTTAAGAAATTAGTTTCTTCTAATACTTTATGTACCTTGGTACCAAACTCCATCTTTTTTATATCTTCTTCTGATGGTAGTTTATTATTTTCTTTAGAGTAATGTTCTTCTTTTATTTCAACTGGTTCTATATTTAATTCTCTTACTTCTAGTTTTTTACCAGTAAAATTCAATTGTTCTAGAGGTATTATATTTTTATAGTTAGGATCTGCTATACTTTCAGATGATTCTATTTCATCTGTAAATATCCCAAATATACTTTTTATCATGTCATAAAATGATGAATATTTACTTCTTATTCTTGTTTCTACAAATGAATCATTTCCATATTCTTCTTTTTCTATTTTTGCTAGAACTATTACTATTTTTTCTCTTGCTCTTGTTAAAGCGACATATAATAGTCTCATTCTTTCGCTTATTTCATCTTTCTTTTCTTTAGCTTTAATCATTTCTTTTATGAATGTATCATTATAATACTCATCAACTTTTGGTAAAACTATTCCATATTGATCTTTATAAGTTATTAAGTCTTTCGATTCACTTAAATTAAATTTAGATGAGAATCCTGCAAAATAACAAAGAGGATATTCTAGTCCTTTTGATTTATGGATAGTCATAATATTTACTGAATTAGTTTCTCTTACAGAGTTTGTAAAATCTTTTTTATAATCATCTTCTAGTATTTTATTTAAATATTCTATACATTCTGTTAGACTATTTTTTTCTTGCAGATTTACAAATAATTCAGTTATTTTAGCTAATCTTTGTTTATACTCTTTAATATTTCCTATAGTTATTAATTTATTTTCATAATCAAATGTATATAATACTTCAGTTAAGAATGTAGATGGTGTTTTTTGATCTAATACTTTAGATAATTCATATGACTTTTTATATAAATCTGTATCATAGAATGTTTTACTATTTAATATTTCAAATATTTCTTGATCGCTTACACTATACAACATACTTCTCATTATAGATGTAAATACATATCTAAAATCTATATCATATTTTTCTTCTTTAATATAAATTATTAGTTTTAATAAATTATTTATTATATAAATATCATCTTCTTTAGAAAGTGATAAGTCTTTTACTATAGTAGATGGTATTTTATTGTATTCAAGTATCTTTTTATATAATTCAAAATCTTTTTTTGTTGGTAAAAGTATTGTTATATCTTTATATTCTATGTTTCTTTCTTTTCCTAGTGAAGAGTCATATACTTTAAATGTATTTAATTTTAAATTTATGTCTTTAGCAATTTGAAATGCTTCTTCTTCTGTTTTTGTTGTATTTTTAATTAAGTTTTTATCATCATACATCAATAATTCTGTATTATACATATCTATATTTTTAAAAGAATTATATTGTGTTAATCCAAATTTTAGTCTATGCGATACCTTGTAGTCTGCCCCACCTATTTCTTGGTCCATAAATCTTTCAAACATATCGTTTATACTATCTAGCACTTCTTCTCTTGATCTAAAATTTTCTACTAAGTCTATTTTTATTCCTTCTACTCCTTCAGAGTAACTATTATATTTTTCTTTAAATATGTCTGGATTAGCATTTCTAAATCTATAGATTGATTGTTTTATATCTCCTACCATGTAGATATTATTTTTTGCTATTAAATTAATAAACTCTTCTTGTATATCTGATGTGTCTTGATATTCATCTATCATTATTTCAGCAAATTCATTTGTAAGAC
Organism: uncultured Erysipelotrichaceae bacterium; assembly: GCA_963535465.1. GTDB lineage: Bacteria > Bacillota_I > Bacilli_A > RF39 > UBA660 > CAUSWF01. The sequence continues at coordinate 150,841 of CAUSWF010000001.1, forward strand.
TTTCTTTTACTTCTCTGAAGTTTTTTATTAAGTTTATAGATTTTTTAGCTATATCTGTAAATGTATATAATTCATTTTTTTCTTTATATTTCATTAATTCTTCATGTAGGTGTTTTATTATGCATATTATTTCTAATGTATTTTCTTTTGTACTTATAATGTCATCAATTAACTCTTTTTCTTCTTTTTTTGTTAGAGATATTAATTCATCAATTAAGTCTTTTAATTCTTGTTTTAAAGTCTTTACTTCTTCTGTTTGATTATTAGGTAATCTAGGAATTATAATGTTAGAATTTTCTCTTATTTCGTTATATGTATTAGATTTTGATAACTTTTCTATATCTAGTATTATTTTGTTAGTATAGTCAGAATCTATTTCATTTTCTAACAGTTTAAAGACATCATATATTTCATTTACTTTTTCTTTTAGAAAGTCAGTATATTCTTTAATTAATTTGTCTATAAATTCATTAGAAAAATATTTTTCTTCATAGCTATTTAAATATTCTTCTATATTGGTTTTTAATTCTAATTTTGAATATATTTTTAATATTAATTTTCTTATATCATCATCACTTTTTAGTGAAAAATCTCGTATTAAATTTGCAAATGCAGGTTTTTCTTCTTGATATAATTCATTAAATATATTTTCTAATATCTTTTCTTTTTCTATTAGTATTATAGTTTCTTCTGCTGGTGTTATATTATTAGTAATATTTAATAGATAATGATATTTTTTTAATATTGCTAGAGAAAAAGAATCAAATGTTGTTATATAACTGCTGTCTACAAGTGATGCTTCTTCTTCAAAGTTTTCTTTTATAAGTTTACTTTTAATACGTTCTTTCATTTCTTTCGCAGCGGCATTAGTAAATGTTAAGATAAGTAGATTATTAGGCTTTATACCTTCTTTTACCAGTCTTAAAACTCTTTCTGTAAGTACTGCAGTTTTTCCTGAACCTGCTCCGGCTGAAATGATGATATTTTTACCAGATGTAGTTATTGCTTTTTGTTGATTTTCTGTAAAATTCATCTTATTCACCTTCCTTTATAAAACTTAAATCTTCTACTTTTTCTAAAAATTTAGTATCTTTATCTTTTTTAAAGCATATATCTCTAAACTTACAATATTCACAAGAAATATTTTCTTTATTATAAATTTTAGGATTTATATCAAATTTTCTATTCAAAATATTATCTATTTTTTCATTTATTATTTTTTCTGTATATTTATAGAATGCTTCTTCATCTTTTTCTGCTATTATTTTTTTAGTTTTAAACTGCTCTTTATCATATTTTAATCCTTTTATATATGTACTTTTTTCAAAATCTGGATTAAATACTTCTATATTTTCTATTTTGTCAGTAGTATACCCTTCTAATCTGTATTTTAGTAATGGATCTTTTTCTTCACCTTTTGTCTTTGGAAACAATATTTTTTGATAATACAGACCAGTCATAGATTCATTATTAAATAAATTAGATTTTTTTATTAAGTACATATATGTTGGCAATTGAAGATGAAGACCATATTTCATTAGATTAAGATTAGTATCTATAGAACCTGTTTTATAGTCTATTACTGAATACATTGTCTTATTATTTTTTTCTTGATACATTATTTTATCTATTTTACCAGTAAATACTGATTGAATTGGTTTATCTAATTCGATATTAATGCTTTTTTCAAGTATAAAATTATTAAAGCCTGATTCTTTTTCTTGATTCTTTAGTACTTCTATTAATTTTATTAATTCTTCTTTTAATTTTATCAATAAGAATTTTTCTTTTGGAGATAATTCTTTTTTATTTATAAAATTATTCCATTCAATTTCAAAGACAAAATCATCATTTATATATTTTGATAACACTTCATGATATAGACTTCCAATAAAGGCACTAAAATTATCTTCATATTTATCTAGTTTTAAGATATGAGTTAAATAATATTTAAATGAACATTCTGCATAAGTATTGATATGAGTATAAGAAAATATTAATTTCTCGATATATTTTTTAAAAGTATTTTCATCTATTCCAGTATATGAATTATCATATTTTTTATAATCTATTTTGTATGTGCTTGATAGTTTTTCTAAGTCTTCTACTACTGTTCCATATGTATAATATTCATCCATTAATTCACATAATATTTTTTTATTATAAGTGTTTGAATAATTTAGTAATATATCTCCTTTTACTATCTTTATATTCATATCTTTTATAAGAGATGATTTAGTATAGCTTTGACTACCTTCTAATTTATATGATAGATATATATTTTTAGTATTCGATATAATACTTTTCCACATTAGTTTATTTCTTTTATTTAGATAAGAAGTACTATACATGTCTAATTCTTCTTTTTCTTTATCTTCTATATAAGAAATATCTTTTAGTTTTTTTGGAATATTTTCTTCATTTAATCCTAGGAAAAATATATATTCATCTTCTTTTGGTTTTGTTTCTTCTAAATTAATTATTTTTACAGCATTTTTATATTTTTTATTTTTAAAATATGTATGTTTTAATTTATCAATAAATATAACATCATATGATTTTCTACCTTCTATTTTAGTTAGTTCTAAAAGAACGTTTTTTATCATAGAATTTATTTCGCTATTCTTTTGACTTTCTATAAATACTCTATTTTTTAAAAAGTCTTGTACTACTTTTGTTTGGTATATAGAGTCTTTTTTCTCTAAGTTAACAGGAATTTTAAAGTCTCTAAATATTTTTTCTATATAATAGTTATACTCTTCATCTATGTTAGATAGATATATCTTATTTATATCTATATTTTCTTCTATCATTTTAGCTATATATGATGCGACTCCTGCGACTTCTTGTTCTACTAATTCATATTCTTTTACTACTAAGTCTTTTTCTAATACTTTGTATTCTACTTTAGTATTAAATAATTTTTCTTCATATAAATCTAGGTTATTGTAGCCTACTACTTCTATGTCTAAACCTTCTATATAATTTTTAAAATTAGGGTTTTCTTCTATTAAATTTTCTTCTTGTAATTTTCTTTTTAATTCTTTTAAGTAATTTAATTTAGAAGATTTATATACTTTATTTATATCTATATTTCTTAGTGATTCTAAATATATTTTTGCTATTTCTATATTCAAATTATATTTTTCTATTAAATATGACAAAGCTCTTACGTCATAATTATAATAATTTGAAAGATATTCTTCTTTAGTCATATATTTTATATTAGATAATTTATTATTATTTTCTTCTAATAATAGTCTTTTTTTATTACTGTTAGGAGTTATTATTAATTTCATATTATACCTCTTTATTTATTATACTATATATGTAATATATATAAAATAAAAGAAGCATTATTCTGCTTCTTTAACGTTTAATACTTTTTTACCATTGTAGTATCCACACTTAGTACATACTCTATGTGGCTTAATTACTGCCTTACATTGTGGGCAAGTAACTGTTCCTGGAGTTTCTAATGCATTATGACTTCTTCTCATTCTTTTTCTAGTCTTTGAAACTCTATGGAATGGAACTGCGAATAATTGGATATTTAATTTCATCATATTTTTACCTCCTCGTCATTTTCTTCTATAGATAGATTTTTAAATGGGTTATTGGAAGTATTAGGTACATCTTCTTCACTAATTAATTTCCAACCATTCCCTTGAAATTTACTGAGATCTTCTACCTTAGTAAATCTTAAGGGGACCTCTAGTTCAATATTTTCCCATAAAAGTTGAAAAATATCAAGTTTATTTTCACTTTTTTTGTAAAAATCATCTAATATATCCTCATAATTTATATTAATTTCGTAGTCAACTGGTTCTAGTGAGATAGAATCTTTTAATTTAACTACACCTTTAATATTACATTTTATATAGTCTTTTGTATGGTCATCTATACACTTTCCTACTCTTCCTGTTACAGTAATATCTGTTATTTCTTCTACCATTTCATCATCAATATATTCTTTTGGTATAGAGTAAGTTCCAGATATATCTACATATTCTTCTAAGTTATAATGTAAGTTTGATAAGTCTATCATAAAACCTCCTCTACTTTAATAATTCCATAGTAGTAAGGTTCTACTCCTATTGGTACACCATCATTTGATGATACCCATATTCTTATTGAATAATCTAATTTTCCTAATTCAGCTATTTCTTCTATTGGCATTTGATTATTTTCTAACTCGCTAAGAGTATATATTACAGGTTCATTTGACCCTTTCTTTAGTGCAACTCTTATATTTTGATGATTTATTCTATACTTTTCTTTATTTTCAGCACTATATTTCTTTCCATCTTCTTTTATAGTTATTTTAAATTTTGTTGGTATTGTTAAATTGTTTTTTATGGTAAAAGAATATGGATTAGTAGAAAGACCTACTGAGTCGGGTAACGATGTTTTATTACTTAGTGTTATTTTATTCCCCGTTGATTCATGAAATGATACTTCGATATTATCAGATTTATAATCAACTACTTTTTCTTTATTATAATAGTTATATATCATATATACAGAAATAGATGCGAATAATAATATAAGTGTTATCTTAAATAAATTAGTTATTATCAATTTCTTCATATTTACCTCCTATTATATTTTCTACAATTTTTACTGCAGATTTTTTTGAATTTGTTCCCATTATAAATCCATTTGGATGACAAAAATCCACATCTTTTTCTTTCGTTAATTTAATTAAATCTTCTTTTTCTTTACCCCACCAAGTAGATGGTATTTCTAATCTTGCTTTTTTATCACTAAGAGATTTAGAAAGTGTTTTTATACAGTATGGACTTCTAGGTGAAGGATATATTACAAATAATATATTATCATATTCTTCTTTACCAATAATTGAGTCTTCATATGGCATATATTCATCTAATAATAAATAATCTTTTTTATTATCTTTTAAGATTTTTTCTAATTTCTTTTTAGCTATTTGTTTACCTATTACATTTTCTAATATTTCTTCTATTATTTTTGATGATAGAGAAACAGCTTTTAGAAATTGGACCCCTTCATCTTGAATACTATTAAATGCAGGATTAAATATTTTTATTACATCACTTATTGTTTTTACTTTATAATTTGCTTCAATCTTTGGAAATTCTCCATTATCTATTGCATCAATTTGTTCTACTAATTCTTTATCGAAAGCATTAAAGATTTCTTCTATATCTTCTATTCCAATATTTTCTAAATACTTTCTTCCAAACTCTTCCCATAATAATCCAAATGATGAGTACTTTATACCATTTGGTCTTATTTTTGCATTTAAATAGTGATGGTCGAATTTGCCTTTACCAATATCATATACTATCTTATTATTTAAATCTTCATCTTCTATTTCGCATGCTCTATATAGATAAATATCACCAAGATACTCATCTAAAAAAGCTGTTGCGAATACTTCATCTGCATGAAATGTACCACTATGTGTTATGGCGTTTGCTTTATTTTTGTCTTCTACTAATATTACCATATTATCACCTTTCTAATTTATACTTGCATCAAGTCCAGCTGATATTCCGGATATCCATGCGAATGTTAAATTGTATCCGCCACATTTACCTGAAACATCTAATAATTCTCCTGTTAGATATAAGTTTTCTTGTTTTAGAGATGCAAAAGTTTGTCTATTTACTTCTTCTAATGATACTCCGCCAGATGTTGTTTGTGAATCTTCAAAACTACCATGTCCTTCAACTTTGAAACGATAGTCTGTTAGAAGTTTTATTAAAGAAGGAATATCTACTTCTTCTATTTTAGCATCTTCTTTTATATTTAATATTTCAGTAAAAGCTTTTATTAACTTTAGATTTAAAAATCCTTCTAATACTTTGATGCAATTTTCTTCTTTTCTTTGCTTAAAAAATTCTACTGCCATGATTGGTTCAATAAACGGCATAAAGTTTATTCCTATTTCTACTGATTTATTTTCCTCTTCTATAGCTTGAGTAGATAAATTAAAAATACATATTCCACTTAAACCATTCCTAGTTAATTGTAATTCGCCTTCTTCAGTATCTACTACTTCGTCATTGCAAATTAAACTAACTTTAGCATCAACTCTTATACCAGCCCAAATTGATTGTAGTTTATCATTTCCTTTTAAATATGTTAAGGCAGGTCTTGGTTTTATTATTGTATGATTGAACTTTTTAGCAAAATCATAACCATCTCCAGTTGATCCAGTTATAGGAGAAGCCATACCTCCAGTTGATATTATTAGAGAATCAGCTTCTACGATATCACTACCTTTTATTATAAATTTATTATCATATGAAATATCTTCTATATTAAAATTATATTTCACTTTTATTCCCAAGTCTTTTATTTTATCCTCTAATATTTTTTTAATATTTTCTGATTTATTAGAATAAGGATAATAATATCCATTCTTTATTTTAGGTATAATACCAAGACTATTAAAAAAGTCTAATACCATATTTATATTTTCTATGGATATTATTTCTTTTAATAGTTTTGGAGTAGTTGATGAATACTTTGATACATCTTGTATCTCATTAAAATAGTTGCATCTACCATTACCAGTTGCAAGTATTTTTTTACCTAAAATATTATTTTTTTCTAGTATTATTACTTCATTATTTTCTTTTTTAGCAGATATAGCTGCGACCATCCCTGATGCTCCTCCGCCTATTATTACAATTTTCTTCATAATATCCTTTCTATAAACAGATTGATGTCTTTGATACTTCAGTATATCCTTCCATCATCTTAGCACTAACAATAACTTTTTGTAAGATTTCTGTTTTTATTTCTTCTGCATAGATATATTCTAATGCTTTTTTATATTCTACTTCTTTGAATAGAGTTTTTATTATGTTCCTTATTATCTTTTCATTTTCTGTTATTATAGTTTGATTAAATAATATTTTATAAAATCTTTTTGAAAATTTTTGATTCGATATAACACTATTTATAGGTGATATTTCATTTTTATATTTATTTGATATAAGCGAACGCATATAGTGATTATATTTTTTTAATGGATCTTTGTCTTTGCTATTTTTACTTAATGAGTCCCATGTCGGATCAAATATATATAAACCCTCTATTCCATATTTATCATCTTCTACTTTAACTATTAATCTTTGGTGTTTTATTTTATCATCATTATCAGGAATAACGGTTGAATAACTACATGATTTAATACCAATTTCTTTTAGTAATTGTCTTAGTAGCTGGGAGTAACCCACACATACTATTTTACTAGTTGCGATAACTGAATGTATTAATCTGGAATTTTTCTTATCATTATTATCATCTTCATATGGAAGAGATTTAACTATATCATATGCAATAGTTATCTTCTCTAAGTTTGATGAGTTTTCTGGTATTAAACTTTTATAATAATTAAGTGTATTCCTCATATTTATGAATTCTTCTATTGTTGCGATAGCCGATATGTCATAATAGTTATTCTCTGAATAGTTAATTTTTATATTGATAGAATTATCTTTACTATAATTATTTATTTCTTCTAATTCTTTATAGTCTTTATTATCTAATACTATAACTATGTTTTCTATATTTTTATATAATTCTTTAAATGCTTTTATATATTCTAATATTTTATTATTTTTTACTGATATATGCATTTCTTCTTTATTATTAAGCAATATAAATTCTTTATTTCTGCCTAGTATTACATAGGTATTTTCATCTATTTTTTGTTCTTTTATAGAGTTTATTAAATCTTTTGAATTTATTTTTTCTAAATCTGCGAGTATTTTAAGACTTTTTATATTTTGTTGAGAATTAGTTATAAGTTCTATGTCTTTATACTTTATATATCTATTTATATAATCTATTTGAATAGTATTTTCTTTTATATTAAATTCATCACTTAATTCGAAATTTTCTATATAAGCTTTTTTTAATTTTAATTTATTTAATACTTTTTCTATTTGTTCTATTTCTTCTATATTTGAATCAGTTATTGTTAATTCTTCTATATTTTTATAATTTGATAAATTTAATTCTTTTAATATTTTAAATGGTATTTTTAATTTATTAACATTAACACTTAAATTTCTATCTATTAATTTTACTATCTCATCACTATATATAAACTCTAGTCTATCTGGAATTTTTGAAAGATATTTTTCTATATCTACTTCTTTATATTCACTATTTCTTAGTATTTCTAGAGTAGATATTTCATATATTTCTACATTTTCTTTTTGTAGATTTTCCTTTATTTTATCTATAGAATTATTTAATAATTCAAAATATTTTTTATATAAATATTCTATTGTTTTCATAAGTTCTATAACCAAACTGCAAATACTATTCCTGCCATTGCGACTATTACACCTGCGATCCAGAACATATTTACTATATCTCTTTCTTCCCAACCTATTTTTTCAAAGTGGTGATGAATTGGTGTCATTAGGAATAGTTTTCTTCTAAAGATAATAACCCATAAATTTTGTAGTATTACACTTAGTGTTTCTATTACAAAAAGTGAGGCAACTACAAGTAGAGTTATTTCTCTGTGTGTTAATATAGCAACTGTTCCCATTACTCCTCCTAGAGCAAGTGAACCAGTATCTCCCATAAATACTTTTGCAGGATTATGATTAAACATTAAGAAGCCTAATAATGACCCTGCTAAAACCATTAAAAATATTCCAATTTCTTCAAATCCTACTGTTAATGATATCAATGAGAAAGCAACGAATGCTATGGCTGATAATCCTCCTGCTAAACCATCTAATCCATCAGTTAAATTAACTGAATTTGATGATCCTACTAATACAAACAATATGAATATTCCATATAGCCACTTCATTTCTATGTCGATACCAAGGGTTGCGACTGCTAGAGAAGTCTGCCCTCCGCTTCTCATATAAATAAAGAAAAATCCTATTGCTATTATTACTTGCATAAATAATTTTTGATAAATAGTTAACCCTTCATTATTGCCTTTTTTTACACTTAATATATCATCTATAAAGCCAATAATTGCATATCCTATAAATACTAGTAATACTATTCCAAGATTAGCTGTATAATCTATTTTTTTGGCAAATATTAAATATGCTATTGTAAGTAGCGAACCTAATATAAATATTAGTCCACCCATAGTTGGAGTTCCTTCTTTTTTCTTATGAGTAGTTCCTACATATGATGAAATTTTTTGACCTAATCTTAATTCTTTTAATAATGGCACGATTAAAAATCCTAAAAATGTCGATACTAAAAAGCCTGCCATTAATGCTATAACTGTTTTTGTTAAAAGTAACATAATATACCTCGTCTTTATCAAATTATACCATAATTTTATAGTCTATTTTTTCTTAATTTTAATGCTATACATTAATTTACAAAAAAAGACCTATGAGGTCTATCTTGTCTTTGCATTATCATCTTCAATAATACTATTTATCATGTCTTTTATTTCATTCTTTTTGTTTTGAACAATTGAGTCAGATACTTCTTTTACTTCAGCAGTTCTATTTTTTACAGACCATTTAGTGTCCTTTTCTATTTCTGCCATAAATTCTTTTGTTAATTTAATATTTTCAATTGTTAAAGGTGTTGATATAGTTTCTTGTTTTGTCATATCTCTAAACTTATTTAATGTGTTTAATTCTCTTTGAAGTTTTACAATTTTCTTAGATACTTTGCTCATTTCAGCATATATTCCAAGTAGTGCTCCTTCAGTCTCAGGCTTTTGTTTTAGAGATTCGACTGTATCCATTAATATATCATAATCTTTTTTATAATTACTTAGTCTTTCTATAAGAGACTTTTCATAATCTTTACCTGATAAAGTATCTTCTGCTGATTTTTTTAAATCATCACTATGTTCCTTTATAACTTCGTTTTCTTTAATACTTTCATATGCTTCTTCTAACTTCATTAATTCCTTTTTAAACAAATTTAAGACAAGAGAATTAGAAGTATCTTTTTCCAATTCTTTTATTAATGTTTTTTTATGTTCTATTTCTTTTTGTATTAATTCCTTTTGCATTTTACTCTCCTTTAGCATATGCTAGTACCTGTTTAAATAACTCTATTTCTTTAGCTGTTGTTACTTTATTTAGTGTATCATGCCCTTTAGCTGGATCAAAATATGATATGTACAAATTCTTTCTACCATCAAATTCTTCATCTGTGTATCCTACATATACTCTATTATTTTCTCTTACTTCAAAAGTAAATAATATATTACACTCTACTAATTTTCCTTCTTTTTCTATTACAATTTTTTCATTCATAAATTCTTTATTTGATTTCAAAACTCATATGACCTTTCTTAATATCTTCTTTAGCAGTTATCGCAATAGTATATGAATAGTCTTCTTTTGTTTTGGCTTTCAAAATATTTTCTAGAGTGTTATTTTTAATATTTTTAAACTTGTTATTTTCATATAATTTGAAGTCCATATTATCTCCTACTTCAAATTTTAATATATATTTTAATTCATGTTTATTAATGATTCCTTCTCTATAATTTCTTATTTTGAATCTATAATTCATTAACTTCCCTTTTTTTAAATCTTCTATATTAATAGTTATCTTGTCATTTATAGTATTATTTTCTAATAAAGGTATTACTATATTGCTTTTTTCTTGTTTACTTATTCTATCTTTTTTATTTAAATATATTATTCCTAATGCTACTACTGTACATAGTAAAAATATAAATATTACTAGTAGTATTTTATCTAATTTGTCTCTTACTTTCATATACTCTCCTTTATACAATTTAATTATACTATATTAGTTTTTAAAATCAATATTTTTTGCCTGCGACTATTTTAATATTAGAATTTGGAGTTAGTGGATTCCCTTTTTCTGGAATGGTGTTTTTTACGTATCCTTCTCCTTCTATTTCTACTTTTAATTTTAGTGCTTTTAATATTGCAGTAGCATCTTTTACTGATAGATTTGTTAAGTCAGGAATAGTTTCTATTTTTTCAGTTACAAGATATAGTGTAGCAGCAGATGATGTTTTAATATTCGGAGAAATTGATTGATAAATAACTTTTTGACCATTACCTATTACTTGATGTTTTATTCCTTTTGAATTAATTTCATCTAAGACTTTATAAATGTTTTTATTTAAATAATTACCAATAGTATAAGATACAGTTTTACTAGATTCTATCTTACTTTCTGTGCCATAGTATTTTGATAAATTTTCAACTATTTCTTTTACAGCTCTTGCGATTGGTGTTTGTTTTCCACCACTTGGTCTTTTTATTGATGCATATATTATTATCTTAGGATTAGATTTTGGGTATACTCCTAAAAATGATGAAATAATATCTTCTTTACCATTTAAATATCCGCCTTTGCCAGCAATTTGAGCTGTTCCTGTTTTTCCTATTAGTTCTCCACTTGGAATCTTATATCCAGAACCTGTCATTCCAGGGTCATTAACACACGAATTCATAAGTGACATCATTTTAGAAATAGTTGCCTCTGATGCGATTTTTTCTTCTGCCTGCTGTTTAGTTTTTTCTGTTTCTACTTCTTTTGTCTCTGGGTTTACTATTTTTGATACTAGAAATGGTTTTAATACTATTCCATTATTTGTAAGCGCAGTCATAGCTTGAACATTTTGAATTGGGGTTGTTGTGATACCTTGTCCAAATCCTGCATTAAATATTTCGGTTTCATATTTAAAGTTTAATGATCCTGGTGATTCATCTGGTAGTTCTATTCCTGTTTTTCTACCAAATCCTAATCTCTTATAATAACTTCTCATTAGGCTTGAATTTAATGTTTTTTTAATTAAGTTTATTACTCCTACGTTAGAAGATAAGGCATATCCTGTATCATATGATATTTTCCCCCATCCACTTCTTTGCCAGTCTCCTATTTCTGTACCATCTGTTGTTTTAAACACACCTGATTCATATGTGTCAGCTCCATTATATTTGCCTGTTTCAAGAGAAGCCATATAGGTAAAAGTTTTCATAGTAGATCCTGGTTCGTAAGGAGATGATACTAACTGATTTACATAGTTAGTAATATTTCTTTTGTTAGGATCAAAATCAGGTGCAGTAGAAGAAGCGACTAGTGCTCCTGTTTTAGCATCTAATATTGTGATATTAAACCAATCATATGAAAATTCTTTTGATACATTATCTATAGCTTGTTCTACAAAGAATTCTGTTGATGAATCTATAGTTAAATATATGTCTTTTCCTGGTATTGCTTTTTTTTCAATAATTGGTGTTCCTGCGATACGATATCCTCTTAAGTCTTTTTGATATGTTTTATATCCATCTTCTCCACTTAAAATCTTATCATATTGTTTTTCTATGCCCATTTCTCCTTTAATTACTCCATCTTTTGTAACAGCATATCCAATTACATATGATGCAAATTCTCCTTTTGGATAATATCTTTTATAACTTTCAATAAAATCAAGTCCAGGTAATTCTAATGCTTCTATCTTTTGTTTAGTAATTTCATCTAAATCTTTACCATATTTTCCAAACTCCGTTTGATATAGTCCTTCTTTTTTTATTCTAGATAGTATATCATCTTTTGGCATTTTTAATATTTCGCTTAATTTTTCTGCAGTTAATTCTTTATCTACTACGTGCTGAGGTCTATTCTTATCGCGTGTTCTTTTCTTGTCCAAATATGCGATTAATTTGTATGACGATACTGTTTCTGCTAAAACATCGCCTCTTGAATCATAAATTGTTCCTCTTTTTGCTTTTATTATTTCTTTTTTAGTTGTTCTTTTCTTTGCTAAAGATTGCAAATTGATACCATCTATTTCTTTAGATGTTGATAATTCCATTGTTCTATATATAAATATTGCAAAAGTTATGAACGCAACAAAAAAAAGAAGAGAAACAATCAATTTTTTAGAATTAATTTTATCTTGTTTTCTCTTCTCCATATTATCTCCTATTGATCCAATCTTTTAATATTATTATTATTATATCTTAATCCTTGTTGCTGTGCAACTTCTCTGATTTTATTAAGAGATGCTAATTCGTTTATTGCCATAGTAAGTGATTCATTTTTCTTCTTTTGACGTTCTATCTCTTTTTTCTGGCGCTCTACTTCGAAATTATATTTAGAAAGTGTTGATTTTGCAAAAACAGTTGTAAATGATACAGCAACAATTAAAACTAGTATGTATGTATACCAAATCTTTTTAATACTTGTTTTTTTCTTAACTTTCTTTTTCATTTTATCTCCTATTTTATTCTTTCTATTACTCTCATCCTTGCAGATCTTGCTCTTGGATTTTTTTCTATTTCTTCTTTAGTTGGTGAAATTGAAGCTATTTCTTTATAGTCCGGCAAATATTCTTCTGGAATATTTGGCATTCCTTTTACGATATCTGGTATTTTAGATACTTCTTTAAATAAATGTTTTACTATTCTATCTTCTAGTGAGTGGAATGTAATTACTACTAATCTTCCTCCGACAGATAACATACTAAGTGCATCTTTTAGTGCAGGTTCTAAAACATCAAGTTCATGATTTACTTCTATTCTTATTGCTTGAAATATTTGTCTAGCAGGATGTTTGGCAATTCTAAATTTCATTGGTACTGCTGTTTTTATTATTTCTACTAATTCAAGAGTTGTATCAATTTCTTTTATCTCTCTTGCTTCTACTATCTTTTTAGCAATATTTCTAGCAAATTTATCTTCTCCATATCTTCTAAATATGTCAGTTAATTTATTTATATCATATTTATTTACTACGTCATGTGCAGTAAGTTTTGCTTCTTGATCCATTCTCATATCAAGATAGGCATCTTTATGATATGAAAAGCCTCTATAATCTTCATCTAATTCTGGAGATGATACTCCTAAATCAAATAAGATTCCATCTACTTTATCTATTTTTCTATCATTTAATTCTTTTTTTAAGTTTACGAAATTATTTTTAATAATAGTGAAGTTAGCACCAATAGGCTTTAGCCTATTAGTGCTGTAGTTAATTGCTTCACTATCTTGGTCAAAGGCGAATAAAAACCCCTTTTTTATTCTATCTAAGATGTTGCTAGAATGTCCTCCATAGCCAAGTGTTGCATCTACTATTATAGAATTGTCTCGTAACTTCAATTCTTCTATAGCTTCTTTTAGCAAGACACTGATGTGTAATTCTTCCATAAAATCACTCTCCGTTAAATAAGTTTTCAGCTATATCAGACATATTTGTTGAAGCCTCATTAAAGAAATTATTCCATGCATTTTCAGACCATATTTCAAGCCTTTCTCCTGCACCAATAATAACACAATCCTTTTCTATTTTTGCATATTCAAGAAGAGGTGTAGTTATTACTATTCTTCCTTGTTTATCAAATTGGGCTTCTGTAGCTCCTGATAGAAAGAAGCGAATAAATTGTCTCGCATCTTTTTTAGTGAAAGGTAAAGTTTCTAGTTTATCGGTTATTTTCTTCCATTCTTCTAGAGAGTAAATAAAAAGACAATTTTCAATACCTCTTGTTATTACAAATGTATCTTTTAATTCTTCTCTGAATTTAGATGGTATAATTATTCTCTTTTTCTCATCTATTGAATGATGATATTCACCCATTAACATAAAACTCACCACTTTTCCCCACTATCTTCCACTACTTAACTAAATATTACTAATTTAGACAAAAAAAGTAAATATTTTTTTATAAATATTTACTCGTTTACATTAATTTACATTTTATTAATTAAGCATGAATATTATACCAATTGTTAGCGTATATGCAAATAAAATTAGGAATAATATCGATTTTATATCTAAAAATCCATTTTTTTTAGATTTTCTTCTTTTTTCTTTCTTCTTCTTTTTCTCTTTTTCTTCTACTTTTGTTTTTTTGATGATAGGAATTTTTTCTATTCCAAGCATATCATCTACACCTATTTCTTTATATGAATCTTGTAGTAAAAATACTTTTTGCTTTTGTTCCTTTTCAAGTGAATCTGCAGTTAAGTGATAAATTATTTTTTTACTTTTTAATTTGCTAAGTACATCTTTTACTTTGTTTAAATCTAAATATCCATTTTCTAATACTATGTCCATCTTAGATATTTCTATTTCTACTACTCCGTCTATTTGATAATCTTTAATAGTCATATTTTTTACTTTATCTCTAACTACCGGATGTTCATCATTTATAGTATTTAATATTCTTGTATAGTTTTCTTTTCCTATACCTTTTTCTATTTTAGGAGTTTCTAAGATTATTTTGTCGAAATTTACTGTAGAAAAAACTTTTTTTTCATTATTTTTTAATTTATTATCATCTATTAAATCTTTTAGACCAAGCAATATTCTTTTTGAATAGTCTTTTTTAAAATCCGATAGAAAAACCATCTTAGATTTATAATATTCAAATAAATATTTTTTAGTTTGTTCTAAGTCTTCTTCTGATAAAATATCACCTATCGCATCTTCTATATCACTAATTGAATTTGCATTTGATATTAATAATAATTTTACTTCTGATAAATTTATCTTCATACTATTTTCCTATCCTAATTAGTATTTTATCACTAAAAAAGACAAGTGTCTACTTGTCTTTTCTTGTTTTATTTTTTATTTCTTTTTTTAATACTTCAACAAATTCTTCTAAAGGTAGAGTTGTTGTTTCTTTTTCTCCAAATAATCTATAGCTTACTAAATTATTATCTCTTTCATTATCTCCTAGTATTACATTATATGGTATTTTTTTACTTTGAGCTTCTCTTACTCTGTAACCTAATTTTTCAAATCTATCATCTACTTCTGCTTTTATACCAGCTTCTTTTAAAGCTTCTAGTACTTTTTTGGCATATTCTGTATGAAATTCTGTATTAACTGGGATTATTTCTACTCCCATTGGAGCAAGCCATAATGGTAATACTCCTTTGAATTCTTCTAAAATGAATGCGATAAAGCGATCAAGTGAACCTAAAATAGCACGGTGAATTACTACAGGTCTTGCTTTATTTCCTTCTTCATTTATGTATTCTAGTTCAAATCTTTCAGGTAATTGATAATCTAGTTGAATTGTTGATAAAGTAACATCATGTCCTATAGCACTTTTTACTTGTACATCTAACTTAGGTCCATAGAATGCTGCTTCTCCTTTTGCTTCATAGAAATTTAGTTTTTCTTCTTCTAATACTTCTCTTAATACTTTTTCAGATTCTTCCCATAATAAATCGTTTCCAAAGTATTTTTCTGTATTTTCTTCATCTCTTAATGATAATCTAAATTCATAATCTTTAAATCCAAAATCTTTATAAACATCAAGTATTAATTTTATTACTGCTTTAAATTCATCTTTTATTTGATCTGGTGTACAGAAAATATGTGAATCATTTTGAGTAAATGCTCTTGTTCTTTCTATTCCTGTTAATGCACCACTTGATTCAAATCTAAAGTCTTGAGCAATTTCTGCTATTCTTATTGGTAAATCTCTATATGAATGTAGACTTGATTTAAACATTACCATATGATGTGGGCAATTCATTGGTCTTAGTGTATATGCTTCATCATCTCTTTCCATTACTGGAAACATATCTTCATGATAGTGATCCCAGTGCCCTGATGTTTTGTATAAATCAACTGATCCTAGAGAAGGTGTCATAACATGCTTATATCCAAGTTCTAATTCTTTATCCATTATATAGTCATTTAGTGTTCTTCTTAACATGAAGCCATTAGGTAGCCACATAGGAAGACCTTTTCCTACTAAATCAGAGAACATGAAGATTCCTAATTCTTTACCAATCTTTCTATGGTCTCTTGCAGCTGCATCTGCTAAAGCTTCTAAGTGATGATTTAACTCTTCTTCAGTTCTTGTAGCAAATCCATACACTCTTTGCAACATCTTATTCTTAGAATCACCTTTCCAGTATGCTCCTGCTACCTTAAGTAATTTAAAATACTTAATAGATTTTACAGTATCTAAATGTGGTCCTCTACATAAGTCAGTAAAATCACCTTGACTGTAGCAAGATATAACTTGTTCATCGTCGTTCATTCTTGTTATTAAATCTATTTTATATGGATCATCTTTAAACATTTCAAGTGCTTCTTGTTTTGTTATTTCATTTCTTACTATTCTTTTACCGTCTTTAGATATTTTTTTCATTTCTTTTTCTATTCTTGGTAAATCTTCTTCTCTTATTACATCATCACCCAAATCAATATCGTAGTAAAATCCTTCTTCTACAACTGGTCCTACCCAAAATTTTGCTTGTGGATATAGATGTTTTATTGCTTGTGCCATTAAGTGTGCACATGAGTGATTTAAAATATTTAATTCACTGTCTTCTTTAAAATTTATCATATTTTCCTCCTCTATTATCAAAAAACCTATACTAATAAATAGTATAGGAGTATTCACGGTACCATCCTAAGGGCACTTAATTTGTTTAACGCATTACTGCGAGATTACTTTTTATAATCCTACTCGAGTGGTAGTAATAATATTAGTCTCTATACCTTTTCACCAACCAGGTACTCTCTTAAAGAGTTATTAATATTATCGTGTCCTCCGTCAATGTATTTGATAATATAATTGTATACTTATTCTAATTATTTTTCAATATTTATCTGTAACCATTCCAACTATTTGGTAAATTTAGAATGTTTTTTACACTAAATCCTTCTTTATATCGTCTTTTATCGTATTTAAAGAAATCGTTTAAATTAGGACATTTATTATCTTTTCCATAGTCACAATCTAATAATGCTAAATGAAGATGTACCCCACTTGATCTTCCACTTGACCCCATATATCCTATTACAGTATCATGTGATACATATTGTCCTACATAAATATTAGCATAACTTGCTAAATGAACATATTGAGATGTGTATATGGCTCCATTTACTTCATGCCTTACCATAACTATTAGTGCTCCTGCCATATCTCTATATATATTTGATATTATTCCATCAGCTATAGGGTAAATAGGTTCCTTCCAATAACCTGTTATATCATAGGCCACATGATAATATGAAGGATACTGCGATATTCTTCCATTATATACAGGAGAATACCAAATTTTATTATTAATTTTTTGCGGAACTACATTAGATGATAAAACTGTTGTTTTTGGTTCCGTATTATTAGTTTCTTTAAATAAAAATTTAGATATATTAGATGCTTTGTTAGATAAATATGTAGGTTCTACATTTCTTATATCTAATGTCTTATAATTTAGTGTTAACTCTTCTTTTGGCAATGAAAAGTATGATAATGTTATAGATGTAGTTAACAATATAAAAGATATACTTATAAGCATTTTGCATTTTAATATGTATTTATTATATCTATCCATAAGCCCTCCAGATTTCATATTATAACATATTTAAGCAAATAAAAAAAGACATAGTTTATTTATAAACTTTTTTGTGTCTTCTATGTTCTTTTAATTTTTCTTTTTTCTTCTTTTTCTTAGCCATTGCATTATTATGTTCTATGAAAAAATTATCTATATTGGCAGACTGATAATTTAATTTGTAGCATATTTTTTCTAATAATTCTTTATATTCATTTAGTTTTTCTAATGGTATTTCTCTTCCACTTTCTACTACATCATATATTTCTCTTAAAATATATTCAACGACAATATCCGCACCTCTTCTCATACAAGAAGTAGCATGTGTAGAAACCTTTTTTGTTTTATCAGCATGTCCCGGTTTAGTACTATAGAATGATTTATTTTCTTTTTCTCTTGCTATTTTTCTTATCTTTTCTATTTCTCTATTTTTAAATTTCTTTTCTAATTCTTTTGTAATTAATTTTTCCTCTTCATTAACTTTTTCTTCCTTTTGTTTACATCTATATATCATTGGTAAATTATTTTGATGAAACCATTCAGCAATCTTAGAGTTTGTTAAATTCATTACGACGTTTAGTATAACTCCAGCTATACTTTTTGTATTAGCATCCTCTTTTAACCTAGTAGGATCTGGTTGATTTAATTTTTCCTTAGAATATTTTTCTGAGTCTTTATATTTTTTACTTAACAAATTAGTTGCTTCTTCTAAGCATGTTAGTGTTTGTTCTAATTCTGTAACATTAGAATTTTTCTTTAATATTTTATCTGCGGCTTCTATTGTTAGTACTTTTGAATTTTTAACTTTGCTTCTTATAAATTTTTCGCTAACTATTGTTCCCTCTTCATCTATTTCAAATATATATGTTCTAGCATATCTTTCTTGACCTTCATTTAGAGAAATAATTTCATCAGTTATTTCCTCTGGCAATAGTGGTATAACAATATTACCTCCACCATCTTTTTTGCTTCGCTTTAGATAAATTGATGACCCTCTTTCTAGTGCTTCTTGTATGATTTCACTATCAAAATCAAAGTATGATAATACTGATGCAATTGATACCCCTAGTTCATAGTGATTATTTTCTAGTTTTTTACAATATAATATATCATCTATTTCTCTAGTTCGTGTTGAATCTATTGAAATATTAAATTCTTCTATATTTTTTACATCTAAATTTTTTAGTACATATGGTTGTTTAATATGTTTCATAAAATCTTTTGAAAATTCTATTTTTATTCCATGTTTTTCAGCGATAGAATTTAAAACTATTTTACTTTCATTTTGCCTTAGTAAATCTTTTAATAGAGAAGTAATTTTTTTAATTCTAGCTCTTTTTTCTTTTTCAGGAAGTTTTGTTTCGCAAATTAAATTTTTATATTCATCTGTTATTTGAGAAATATATTCTTTATCTTCTCTTCTTATATTGATATATTTTTGGAGTTTTATTAGAAATAATATACTTCTATACTCTTTATACTTTTCTTCTTCATTATTTAGTATTGTTTCAAGGGTCTTTTTATAAACATATATAAATACTGATTCTCCATTATTATTTTTACTGTTTATAAGATCAGGTCTTTCATTTAATACATTTAATATTCTTTCTCTTTTCCTTATTATGTTATCAGAATTTTCTATTATTTCTACAATTAAGGCAAACTCTTCTTTTTCTTCTTTTTCTATTTCATATATTTCTTGCGTTGCTTTTATTACATCTTCATCTAGTTTAGCTATCGCATTATTTATTTCTTCTTTCTCTTCATCTTTTGATTTTGTATTTATATTAGTAGCATTTAAAAGAGAAATAAAGTTGTTTAATCTTTTTTCTACATATTCCCTATTAATTTCGTACATTTTAGAAATCTTTTTAATTATTTCTATACCATCTTTGTAAAAATCAATAGTTGTATCTATCTTTTTACTTCTAAGACGATCTTCCATAATTTCAAATATGGCATTTATATAATTACCTGCAGTTGCATTAGAAAATTTTTTTATTTTTCTATCTGGTAATTCTATTCTGTCACCTTTTGCATATTTTCTGATTTCTTTAATGTACTTTGAACTCATGTTAGTTTCTCCTATTTTTACTTATTAATTCTAATGTATTTGCTAAAAAATTGATTCTTTCTATTATGCGTTTAGCTTTAATAGTTCCACCTGAACTTCCACCCATTGAAAGGCTTGATTCCAACTCTTTTATAGTTAAGTTTGATGTAAAAAATGTTGGTAAATGATTTTCCATTCTATGTTGAAGTATCGAATTTAGAACTTCATCTCTTGACCATGTTGTAACATTTTCTGCTCCTATATCATCGAGTAATAATACTGGTACTTTTTGAATATATTCAAATTTATCATTATAATCTGTTTCAAATGATGATTTTAGGCTTCTTAAAAATTCCGGATAATATACTATCGCAACCTTTGTTCCTTTTTTAGCCAATTCATTAAATAAAGCAGATATTAGATATGTTTTACCTGAACCAAATGATCCAGTTAGATACAATCCCTTTACATCTTCTTTGCCATATTTTTTTAAAAAATCGTTAAAATATTTTATTATTGGTACTCTACTATAATCGTCTGTATAAACTTTTTTTAGTG
This sequence comes from uncultured Erysipelotrichaceae bacterium, assembly GCA_963535465.1. Lineage (GTDB taxonomy): Bacteria > Bacillota_I > Bacilli_A > RF39 > UBA660 > CAUSWF01. Next base: position 171,754 of record CAUSWF010000001.1, read on the forward strand.
ATGCATTTTTTATATCTTCTCCTATGTCAAATAATCTGATATTACCAAGATGTGCATCAAGCGTTTCTTCTGCTTCTTTTTCTTTTGTCTTAACATAATCAAATCTAATTCTATCATCTTCTACAAATGGTGTTAGAACATAACCATACATTTCATTTAATGTTGTATAGGGATTTTCTTTATAGTTTTTATACTCTCTAAATGCATCTTCTAATCTAGATGTATATTGTATTAATAAATCTTCATTTGCTGGTAGTTTATCTACATATTTTTTAAATTCATTATTAGCACACGCTTCCATGAAAGATTCTTTTAATGAAGTCATATTTTTGTTATTCTTTATAAATGTTTTAAGATTTTCCATATTGACCTCCGTTACTAGTTTTATTTTATAATATTTAATAATAAAAATAAAGACAAAATATACTTATATTATATTTTGCTTATCTTTACTGTTCTTATTTCTAAAATAGAATCTTTATTTAGTTCTATACTATTTTTTTCTACTCGTTCTTTATTTAGAAAAATTCCATCTAATTTATATAAATCATTTATGATAAAAGATGGTAATAATAGTGTACAATTATCATTATTTTTGTAGCATTTAGCTTTAGTATATGAAACTGAAGATACTCCCTTATCTTTTTTTATTACTAAATTGTAAAATTTATTGTCTTCATTTTTATTTACTTCTTTTTTTATTTCATATTTTAATTGCTTATTATCATAATCTAAAGATATTTTCTGCCACTTTTCATTAGAAAAAGTTAGAGAAACATCTTTTATTTCTTCATGGTAGTCTTTTTCAGGTGTATTAAGTGATGATATTAATATTACTGCTACAAACAATAGTATTGCAATTGTTATGTTATATCTTTTATTCATTATTACACCCTCTTCTATTATTAACATAGGCTATTTTATAGGCTCTGTCAATGATAAGGTAAATAGTTGTCAGTTATTTATTTTATTTGTGTAAAATCTTTTTAATTTTATACTCACTATCTACAAAAAATATCCGGTATCTAATTCTTTTATAAAAGTAGTTATGTTTTCTAATATTAATTCATGAAGTACTTTATCATTATCTATACTAATATTATTTTTACTTCTTTAAGATTGAATTGGGTAATAATAATTCATATCTTACTCCTTTTCTTGCTTGATTTCTTCTATATAATCTTTTCTCATCTTCAGTTAGTTCATTATATTTTTTTTAGATAGTTCTTGCTTCCTTGTTTGAATTGCAAAATATGTTTGTCCAAAAGCTATTATTTCCTTTTTAGGATTACCATTCATTACGATCAAATAACATGCGTATCTAGATAATTTATAATCTATAACATTCCTTGTCGCACCTTTAGCTAATTTGATCATTTTGCGGTGTACCGCAAAATGATCATATACATTGTATTTACTTTCTTCCCATGCAACTCTAGCTCTTTCAATTAAATCATTTATGCTTCGCCATTGGCGATATCCTAGAATTTTTTGTAATTCTCTAGCATACCAATATTCGTTTCCGTTCTCATCAATATGTTTTATATCTTCAAACACTTTTTCTGTATATTCTTTTATTTCATTCATTTTATTATTTTCCTTTCTACGGACTACGTATTTCTATTTTTAATTTATTGCTTATAAGTTATAATCTTATATCCATTGTTATTTAATCTAATTTCGATAGAACCATCTAAATCTGTTCTATATATTTTAGTGTTTTTTAATGTATTTAATACTACTTGTTTAGGATGACCATATTTATTATTTTTACCTACACTTATTAGGGAATACTTGGGTTTTATTCTATTTATGAAATTTTTGCTAGATGATGTATCTGAGCCATGATGTCCTACTTTTAAGAAGTCTATTTGACCTATATTATATTTATTTAGAATATTATATTCTGTTATTGATGAGGCATCTCCCATGAACATAAATTTATAATTATTAATTTTTATATATGATACTTGTGAATTATCATTTTCATTATTATATATTCTAGTATTTAGAAAATACATTTTATTATTTCCTAAGTCAATATTATTTATACACGATGTATATCCTATATTATTTTTATCTAATACTTTTATTAGTTTCTTTTCTAAATTATTAAAAGGGCCACAATTAAGTACTACTTTTCCTATTCTAAAGTTATTTACTATATTAATAGATTCTCCTATATGATCATTATCTCCATGAGTTATTATCATATAATCTATCTTATTTATACCGAGTGATTTTAAATAAGGTATTGTTACTCTACTTGATATGGATGATTTTTTCTTGTATTTTTTATTTTGAAAATTTCCTCCTGTATCTATTAATATTACTTTATTTTCTCTAATTAAAATTGAATCTCCTTGTCCTACATCTATTATATTTACATATTTTTGATTTATAATAGATGGATAAAAATAGTGAGATATCAGTAAAAGTAAATATATTAGTAATAATATTTTCTTATATTTTTTGTTTTTAATTGTAAAAATTATAATTACTATTATTAAATATATTAGATAAATTAATATATTTAATTTATAAAAGTTAAATTGTAATATTTTTATATTAGCTAAGAATAGAGATGTATTTTCCATAATTGATGTTAGATATGTATAAATAAAATTTGTTCCTGTTAAGAATTTTATTAAAGATAATGGAAATACTATAAAAGTTAAATATGGTACAAAAAATAGATTATATATAATACTTAAAATATTTATTGAAGAGAAATTATATAATGATATAGGAATAGATATCAAAAAAGATATGAGAGATGTTTTTAGCAGTGATATTATATAGTTATTAGATGATATAAAGTCAGTAGTTATAAGAAGAGATGCACTTATTAAGAATGAATAAATAAATCCTATATCATAAATATATGATGGATTATAAAGAATAGTTATACATAATATAAGAATAAAAGCATTCTTTTTGGATATATAGAAATAATATTCTGTATTATATTTAAATACTATAAAGAATAATACTCCTCTTATGATAGATGCTCCTGCTCCTGTTATAAATAGGTAAAATAATAAGATGAGAGATGTTATAAATATTCTTTTTGATGAAGTTAGTTTTTTTAATAATTTTAAAATAATACCTGATAATATAGATATATGCATACCACTTATTGCGAGTAGATGACTTACTCCATTAGTTCTATATGAGTCTAGTACTTCACTTTCTAAATCATCTTTATTACCTATTATTAAGGCATTTATATACTTATCATTACTTCTTTTTCTTATAATATTTCTTAATGTAATAAAAGGGTTTTTATTTTTATGTAGTAATCTGTAATTTTTTATTTTAAATGTATGATATATTTTATTTCGATTTAGATATATCTTATAATCAAATATATTTTTTGTTTTAGATTTAGATGGTAAATTTATTTCTCCATATAATTTAATTTTATCTCCTATATCTATTTTATTTAAAAATATGTTTTTTTCTTTTATATTTTTAAATTTATAATTACAAATTAACTTTTCTTTTGATTTAACTAATAGAGTTAATTTATCATAATCTATTTTTATATTTAATATTTTGGCTTCTACTATATATGCTCTTTCTTTATAATAAATAGTTTTTATATTCAGTCTAATTATAGATATTATAAAAGTTATTATTAATAAAATAATATAAGTATAGTTAGATAATAATATTTTCCTTAATCTTAGCAAATAATTCCTCTCCTATACCTTCCACTTTTTTTAATTCATCTATTTCTTTAAAGCCATTTACTTTTTCCCTATAATCTATAATACTTTTTGCTTTAGATGACCCAATACCAGGTAGTGTGTTCAGCTCTTCTTTAGTTGCGGTATTTATATTAATTTTACCTTCTACTTTAGTTTCTTTATTTGATTTAGTGTTGATACAGGCATCATTTCTTAAATTGTTAAACTCATTACATTCTTTTATCATTCTTGCTTCTTTTTCTTTTGTTTTTACAAAGTTTTCTACTTCTTCGTTTGTATATATTATTATTACCATTTCATCTTTTATTTTAAGTGATAAATTAATTGGAGTTGTATTGGCATTATCCTTTAATCCTCCTGCTTTATTTATTACATCTATTACTCTAGATGATTTTGGTAGTGAATAAAGTCCTGGAGTTATTACAGCTCCTTTTATATCTACTTTATATTCTTCTTCTTTTTCTTCTTTTGCTTTTTCTTCTTTTACTTTTTCTTCTACTATATTTTTTTCTATAGTTTCTTTTTTTGATTCTTTTTTAGGCTTTGGTCTATATTTAATAATTAAAAATATTGATATCGATATTATTATGAGTATTATTGCTCCTATAATGAGTTCTTTTTTATGTCTATAAGTAAATGTCATATTATCATCTCCTATAATATGATACTTATAATTTTTTAAAAGCACTAAAAAATAATAGTTTTACTATTATCTTTTTTTATCTATTATATAAGATGTTAAATATATACTTATTGGT
>CAUSWF010000002.1:0-161537 GCA_963535465.1 uncultured Erysipelotrichaceae bacterium
GCTTATTTAGATCATTAGTAGATAATTGAGTATTAGATCTTTCTATTTCAATTAATTTATTTTTAATGGTTTCAATTAATGAATTTTTATTATCCTAATGTATAATACTATCAACTATCTATTCTATTATAAATCTTTTAAATTTTTCTTTACTTCCTAATGCTTCAGCAGTATTAGATAATATCTATTCATACAAATCAACTGAATCTGATATTGCATTTTTAGCCATAATAGCTAAAGCTTTATACATTTTAGAAGATTTATCAAAAGAATAACCTCGTGCCACACAAGCTGACACAACCTAAGTCATAAGAGAAATTTCTTCAGAATCAGCTTCATGTTCTTTATCCAATTGAATACCAGCCTAACTCATATCAATTTGAAAATAATTTAATTTTCCTACTTTTTTAATATAATCAAGGCTATTAATATTACCCATACCTTGTTTAACAGCTCCTGCTGTAGGAACATAATGGATATCACTGTGTTTTAAAGGTTGATAAACATCCTCCTAAGTTTTAATTTGTGTTTTATGTTTATTTGGATGTGCAGGATCCTTATAGTCTTTAAAAATACCTGTATTATTCATAGCTTTAACTACTGCTTCTCTAGAATATTCAGATTGTACAAATTTAGTACCATTAAATTCTAAAGAATTTATACCCCCAAACATATTAAACAATTTCCAGTTAGTATTTACTCCTTTAAAAGTATCCGTTAATATTTTAGAAGTTGGTTTATTATTTTCATCTACAGTACAATATTGCATAGTGTAATTATTATTTCCGTCATACGTTAATCCTATTACACGTCTAATTTGATTTGTAGATTCATCATAATAAGCATAAGATACTTTAGCATTTGCTACACCTTTTATACTAGATTCTTTAGTATTTGAATATTGTATTTCTACAAACTGTTTAGGATGTAAAGTATCAAAGCCTTTAAGTACATTCCAATCAGTTAATGGACTTCCTTCTTCATCATACCATATTTTATCAGTCATATTCTATGCAAGAATCTTATGTCCTCGCATATTTTTCATAGATGCGTTAGTAATTCCAAAACCAGCAGTCTTAATAATACCACCATTTCCTATAGTTTCATCGTAAAAATGTATAAAAGGTTTTTTAATAATACCTGCCCTTGCTCCTCCTAATGAATTATTTTCTAAATCAATTAAAAAAGGATTTACGAAAGTAGCACCATCATGAACAGGCCAGGTACCTGAATCACCTCCAGCATCACCTAATACATTAGAAACTGTATCTATAATATCGTCTATAATTGCTATATTATATCTAGAAGGAATACCGTTAAGTTGATTTAACTAAAATTCATGCATAGTAGCTGTATATGATACATGTCTTTTAGATTGTGCGTTAAATCTAGCATTTTCTTCCCAAGAAAGTTCTAATTTAGTAGGATTTTGATAATCTCTAAATGAAAATTTTGCAGGATGTGCTAAGTGAGTTCCTACACAAGCTGTTACAAATTCCTAACTAAATAAGTAATGCATTGCATTAAACTCTTTAAAACGTTCATTTAAGTTTATAGAATAAGGCTACTGTAATGCATCTAAATCGTATAAAAACTATTCAAAATTTATATAGGCATAATCCTCTTTTTTAAGAGTGTACATAATATACTTAGCAATTCTACCTGCCTATGTATTAGATGTTATGCTATAAGTAGTTCCATTAAAAGTAAATCTTCCTAAAATTAACTTACCAGAATTATCATCTACCCAATTTTTATTTAAATTTTGAATATGATTATTTAATGTAGTATTATCAAGTAAATCTAGTTCAAAACCGTCCTTCAATAAATCACAAAAAAATTCCTACTCTCCTAATTTAAAATATTCCTATACTTTAATCGAATCACTAAAAATATCTCTTAAATACTTAGATGTCTTGTTTTCAGATAATATCTTAGTTCCTGCTAATTTATTAGCCTATTTATTATTTTCATAGTGCATATTAAGAGTTAACTTAATATTATCTTTAGGATGAGTATAGTTCCATTCTCTTACTATCTCTTCAACAGCATCCTAAGGATTATACTTAATATATCCTGCTTTATTTAGATAGTCTATCTACTTATTAAAATTATCAAATGTAAAATTCTAATAAAATAAACCATCTGTAATAAGTTCTGGTTTCTAACTAACTAAAATATCTCCTAATTCCTGAACTGTTTTTCCAAATACTACTTTACTAATATTAGGATCTAAAAAAGCATTAATTACTCTACTCCAATCTTTTTGAATATGTTCGTAAGATTGTTGATAGAAAGTACCTATTTCATTTTGTATAATATATTTTATTCCTTCATGACCTAATGTATCTATAATCTAACTAATGGAATTTCCTTTACTAGTATTTAACTATTGTAAACTCTATGTAAATTTATAATTATATCCAAATTTTGGTAGAATAGTAGCTAATTCTTTTTTAATATCATATCCACGAAAATATTTTTTACCTAAACTTTCTAAAGCTTCAAAATCATCATTAAATCCTATACTTTCATAAGCATATTCTTCTCTGATACTTGAATTACCTGTACTTTTAGCTAAATTAGTTAATATCTAATCTATAATAGCCTATTTATTTTCAGATGTTATTTCAGTATCAGAATAAGAATTAATTATCATGTACTTTGTAGGTGCATTTATATTAATTTTCATTCTTCCAATAAATCTTTTATCTGACATAATGGCTGGAATAAATCTTAATATCTATTCTCTATCAGCATGTTTATTTGGATTTAATGCTGCTAAATAATCATAAACTAAAGTAGCAAATTCAAACTCTACAGCTGTAAAATCAACATGGGATTTGTAATCTCTAGATGTTTTTGCTTCCTTCATTTGTTCTATGCCTAAAAATAAATTTTTATCAAAAATACTATAATGTTTAGACACAGAATTTTCTCTTAAGTTTTTAGTTTTAAACTAATAAGGATAAGATCCCAATAATCTACTTAAATTCTAAATACTTGCACCATGACCAGCACCATCTTTTATCTAAGAAGCTGTTAATAAATGATCCATATAAGCTTCTATAGTAGCAAGCATTTTTATTATAGTAATAGATTTACTATCAATTAAATTTATTTCATGTAATTCTGAATTAATTCCAGGTTTAAAATCAGTCGCATTCTAATATATTATGTCTATTTTAGCTTTCAAATCTGATTTAGTATCAAAATGTTTTCCTTTAGAATCAATCATAAGTTCGTTAGATATTGCTATATTTCCTACTATATTAGAAGTAAGTTTTAGCATATCGTAGTAACAAGTAGGTAAATCAAAAAATTCTTTACCACTTATATTAGTATAAGCTTCAGTAAATTGTACAGATTTAATATTTTTACCTATTATAGACTGTATAAATTCTGCTACTTTATCTAGTTCTTCTGAAGATAATTTAGTAAATACTTCTTTAGTTTTTTCTCCCTAATATAGTATATTATCATAAGTATATGATAAATTATTGCCATATATAGAATTATAGACAAGTAATTCTTTACCATTACCTAAATCTAATTTATATTCAGTTCCTTGTAAATTAAAAGACTTTTCTGTAGAAGTATGTATTATTTTTAAGTTTAAAGATTTTTTTAAAGTAGGATAATCTATTAAACTAAATGTATTCTAAGAAGATATACTTCTTATTAACTAGCTTTGTTTATTACTAATAGTACTATCTTGCAAACTTTGTCCTTTAATACTATCTGATCTTAAATCTTCAAAATACTAAGCTAAATCGGCAGAAAATATAGAATCTATAGACTATGTTATATAAGCTAAATAATTTAAAGACTTATGTCCATCTTTATTAATAGCTTCTAATAATGATCCTTTTCCATTATATAAGTTTCTATTAATAGTTTGTATAGTATCTTTATCAGTAGGAGAGAATGTTCCCTATTTTAATCCTAACTATTTATATAATTCAGAATCACTCAAAATATAGAATATATCTCTAGTATAAGCTTCTGGATTTAATCTTATTAAAGTAACTAAATCCTAAAAAGATTCTACATTCTTAATATGTTGATATATTTCAAAAGCTTTATCATCACCTCTCAATAATAAAGTATCTTTAATTTTATCAAAATTAGTTACATCATCTATAGTAGGTTTTACAACCATTAATTTTTTAAGTTTGGCTGTAATAAAATGATTAAAATCATTAAAAGATAAATAAGCATTTTCAACTAAATCTCCATTATATGTATATTTAGGTAAAGAAGTTATAATAAATTTAGTTACATTATTAATTTCTTTATCTAAAAATATTTCATCAGTACTTCTCCACGTACTGTATAATTTAGTTCCTTTAGATGTAAGACTAAATCTTCCTTTTTTAAACTAAGGTATATTTGGATCTATAGATATAACTTCTTCAAAAATAGAATTAATAAAAGTATCAAAATTATTTAATAATACCCATGCATTATATGCTTTAATACGATTCTATGCCTTTTGTCTATCCGCTGAATTTTTATTAGTATCAACAGTATACTGTATAAGACTTTCTAAATTGCTAGGTTTTTCAAATAACTGTCCAAAATACTTAACAACTTTATAATAACTAGTAGGATTAAGTCTAATTATTGCTTTACTACCATCAACATTTACACCTCTTAATAAACGATGTATTTCTGCATAATCAGTTTCATTATTTCTACTAACTAGTTTATTTAAAGTAAAATCAGTAATTATACCTCCCTAAGAATAAATACTTCTAATATAGTCAAGAATAGTCTTAAATAATTCATTCTGTCTATTATATACAGCTGTATCTAAATCATTTGAATTTTTACAAATACGAGTACGTTGTGTATCCACAAATAAGAAAGAATTAACAGCAACATTTTTAGCAAAATTTGTAAATAACAATTTAGCTTTAGCAGAATAACCGAAAGCATCTTGCATGAAATGATTTTCATACTTCTATTTTAATTCTTCTTCCTCTGATTTCTTGCCAAGTAAATCATCAGTTTTCTTTAAAGTATCTAATTGTTTAGCAATTTTATTATCAGTTTGAAACCAAGAAAGCAATTCATCTTCACTGATCATATTAGTATCATCATCCAAAACATCTTGGAATAAATCAAGAATAGATTTTGCTATATTTGGTAATTCTTGCATATCTATAATATACTTATCTTTAATATCTTTCATTATACCTTTTTTAAATTGCTGTATTATCTAAGTATCAGATTTTCCTTTTCTGTTGTCGTCAATATTTTGGATTAAGGTGTCGATTCCCTCTAAGAGAGAACCGCCACCATCCCAAGCGCATTTTCCTGTCATTATAATAAATTTATTATTGTACTATCACATCTATTCTCTTGTACTATATCTTCTTCTGTATTGTTTTTAAAATAATTTCTAAGTTGCTCCTGTAATGTAGCATCGTTAGATTTTATTTCATTTGATTTATTTTCTCTTAAAGCTTCTGGAGTATTTTCTCGATAGATATTTATATATTCCTATATTTTACTTAAAGCTAGCTATCTCAAAGTTTCTATATCATCGGTACTACTTATCTATTGTTCTATGTTTAATAGTCTTTCGCTAACATTTCTATTTACATTTTTAGATAATCTACTAGCAAACTATACTACTTCTGTAGGAGATCCTAAACCTTTAGTAATGTAAAGTACGTCTTCGTCAGATAAATTAATATTAGGAAATGAAGTACTAACCATAGGTTTAGAACTTTCTTTAATTTCATCTAAAGTAATCTAATCATTATAAGTGTTTAACTCATATAATACTCCATCAATTGTTACAGTACCATCTTCATTATTTTGAACATATCCATATAATAAATCATTTTCTTCTGTAATCTAAAAATTACCATTAGAGTCAATATAAGCAAAATTAGGTATAGTATCATCAGAATTAATATTAATACATAACTATTTAAAGGCCTCAGCTTCTAAAGCTTCTAACTATTCTTGAGACTATATAGAACTATAATCTATTACAGGCAACTTATCTCCAAAATCTTCTTTAAGATCAGTATATACATTAGATGGCTTAAAACTTTCTACTTTCTAAGCACTATCACTTAATGTAAATTTTTTAACTCCTGTATAATAATCTCTAAGAACTAGTGGTCCTCCTAAATTATACCATTTAGCTGCACCTGTCTTATAAGCTTCTTCGGCTAAATCTTCTATTGACTTTTTAGGATCTTTAGAAAACTAAGTATAAGTCTAATTAACTACTTTGCTTAAAAATTCTTCTAAAGAAGATGTGTCTAAATAAGCAGAAGTAGTAATTTTATTTCCAACTTCTATATCTTTACCTTTAATAGTATATCCATTAATTTTAGCATAGTTAAAATCGCCCAAACTATGATCTGAATCTATTTTTACGTTCTCTCTTATTTCATATTTAGAGCTATTAAATATAGCTCTAAATTCCTAAAAATCCTAACTTTCTACAAACTTAGATCCAGCTAATTTAGCATCATAAGTATCTGGGAAACAAATATACCTAAGCATATATATTAAATTTCTTTCTACAGTAGTATCTTTTCCAAAAGAACCTCTACCCCAATTTTCTGTAGTATTTAATATCTATGTTCCTTTTTTATAATCACGACCGGTAGATTCTATAGAATCTATAGCTTGTTTAAACTTTTCCCAAGTTTCTTGATCAAAATATTCAATAATTTTAGCTTTAATTTTCTATTCATCACTCTTTAATAAAGCTTGCCAAACATTATAAATAGTGTAATTATTTCCAGAAGGTCTTACTCCTTTAACGACTGAATCATTAAAAGCTTTTAATGTTTCTATGTAATCATCAAAAGATACTTTAGGAGGTAATACAAATAACTACTTAACTATTTTAGGATCATTTGGATTCTATAACTAGTGTATATATTGTTCATACATTTGTTGTTCGTTAAGTTCTAAGTTATCAGTAAATAGTACAAAAGGATAACCTGCTGTATCTCCAAATTCTTTAGGACTTACAGGAACAGTTAATATTCCGTTTTCATCATTAATAGTAATAGAACTATTACGAGATATAAGTACTTTACTAACTCTAAGATTTGGCTAAGAAGCTAGTTCACGCAATGATATCATAGAATTAGGAACCCACCATCCATTTGACTACAAAAATCCAGTATCACCTGCATACTACACACCGTAATTAATTAAGGATGTACCTGGCAACCAATTATCATCTAATTTATAAACAGCTGCCTAAGATAATAAATATAACTAAAATAAATTATGTAAATTAGGATCCCCATCCTTTAAAGCTAATTTTTCTGCTACTATTTTAACTACCCTATTAAACATACTTTTTATATTATTATCATTTAATACTGAATAAACATTAGGATAATAAGGTTTATCTTCATAAGTCTACAATCCTTTAGTAATAGGAGAATTTAAAGATAATATAGGAGTTTCAAATGTATAACCTGCACCATCAATAGCAATAGAAGCTACTATTTCTTTTCTAAAACTTTTTGAATGTTCTTTATCTAATACTTTATTAAATAAAGGTATTTCCTATTCAGGATCTTTAGCAAATCTCTAAAATTGTGGATATTTCTATGCTAAATCTGAAGGAATACTAGATTTTAACATAAAATCACAAGAAAGTCTATCTATAGGTAATCCAAATTCTTTGTTTATTAATATTTTAAGTTTATTATTTAATTCCTACTTAGATGTAGCATATCTTATAATAGACTATATTCTGCTTAGAAGCTCTACAACTTTATTAGGATTATTTAAATAAATATTAGGGTCTTCTTTGCCAGCTAATGTAGCTAATTTAATAATACCATCAACTCCATCTATTCTATCTTTAATATTTGGATTTATTGGCACTAACTAACCTTCATGTATCTAATATCCACCCAAAGTTAAAGAATTAAATGAGTATAATAAATTCTATTTAATAGATTGAGGAACTATTACACTATCATTTGCTTTATCTACAACTTTTTCTACTTTATCCTAATTACCATTTAATTCATTTGTTTCAACTTCATCATCAATATCCTATTTTTCATTGTCTTTAGTATCATCTTGACTACTTAAATCGGGTAACTTATTTTTATCATCCTAAGGACTATTAAATTCGCTTAGTATATTATTAATAATACTATCTATATTAGGTAGTCCATTTTCAACTCTTTTATCACTAATATATTGTAGTAACTTTTTATATAAGTCTTGACGTGTTTTTTCTTTATCTAAATCTGGAGTATTAGCAATTAATTTTTCTAATTCTTCATTTACTTTAGAATCAACGAAATCTTTTAACTGTTCTTCAAAAACAAATATCTATTTAGTAAATGTATCTATAGTTACCTACGTATTATTATTATCGTCTTTTTTAGAAGGTTTATTATTTTGAGGTTTATTAGTATCCTCATATTTAGTTCTTTCAATCAATTTTAAATTTTCACCTTCTACTTCTTCAAGAGCATGTTTAACTAATTCAGATTGGTGTTTAATATCTCCAGCAGGCATTGGCTCTAATTCTGTAGCCTCATCCATAGCTTTATTAAGTATATGATCATAAGGTCCTACTATCTAACTAGTTAATAATAAAGATCCTTTTCTTGCTCTAGTAATACCTGTATATAAAGCTTGCATAAATTCCTAACTACTCTAATTTTCACTAGGATCTAATTCTATTACATAATGATCACTTTCTAAACCCTATGAATTGCCACCCTAATGTTTCTAAAAAAAGTCTTTATATTTAGGAGAATTAATTAAATTATATAATTTTGTACCTTCTTTTTGATAAATATATCCTATTTTATCTTCCTCAGCAATAGTTCCGTTTGCCTATCTTTTAACAGTACTAATTAAACCATCAAGAGTTTTAGTTACTTCTTCTACATCAAAATTACCAGTAAGATCAGAATAGTTAACTATTTTGGTTCCACTTAAAGTATATTCTTTATCAAAGTTTTCAAAATAATTTAGCTTTATTGAACCTTTACCTTCTTTGATAAGAGCTTCAATTGTATTTCCATTTACTGTACTTTGTGTGTTAGCTGTTCTTAAACTATTTTTAAGTCTAAAACTACGAGTTAACTATTTCCTATCAATAGACATTTTTATTTCAAATTGATTAGGAGTTTTTTCTGTCTATTTTGCCACCCAATTAGCAGCATTGGTATCTACTTTTCTTAATTCCTCTAAAGCATCTTTAATATCAAATATTCCTTTACCTTTAGCTGAAATTTGATTTAAATCACCTGCTGTAATTACAGATACTCCATACTTTCTAGCAAAATTATTAATTATATTCAACTCATTATCCGTAAATCTAGATACTTCATCTATAAAAATTACATTTGGAACATTACCTACAGATTTTATTTGTGCTTTAGGTACTAAATTTCCATTAGCATCAAAATCATAATGTTTTCCTTTTTCGTATTGAAGTACATCATTTACTCGTTCTGGATGTTCATAAGTACTAATAAACTCTAATAATTCTTTACCATCAAATACTTTATCAGATTTAAGAGATAAATTTTTAGCTAATTTACTAGCATTAGCATGAGTATTATTAACTACCCAAGCAGACTGTGAAATCCAATCATTATTTATAATAGAAGCTATCATATTAATGACTGCTGCTGTTTTACCTGTCCCTGCTTTACCTTCAATAAATATAATATTACTAAACTTAGGGCCTATTAATTCTTTCAAATATTTCTTACCACTTTCAGTAGCTAATAATTTAGCTACACCATCAACAGTATGCAAGTATTTCTAAATAATCTAAGCTCTACCTTTAAAATCTTTACTATCAATAATAGAAAGCATTTTATTCTTAAGAGCCTCATTAAATGCACTAATAGTATTACCATTTACAACATGAGCTACTCCTAAATAAACTCCCATTTCCTAAGCAAAGATTGGAGCAATAGTATCAGATATATAACCTTTATAAGCATTATAAAAGTCAGAAGATTTTAAAGCTGCTCTTGCAGATAGGTAATAGTAAAAATCAATATCATCAATAGTATTAGTTTTATCAGAAGTTAATTCTGATTCTTTTGATTCAAATAGATTCCAGGTTTTTTCATCTATTAATTCTTCTATAGAATGATTACCATTTTCTATATTAACCTGATAAAATTCATAGATAGCATTATCCATAGCTATTCTATCAGCATAAAGCTATTCCATAGGAATATCTATATTATCCTAATCATTTTCACCTGGTTCTAAATTAAGTCCACTAAATGTTTTTAAATTAGGAAGATCTACAAACATAGATTTATCCCATTTATCATCTGGTAAAGCTCCTATTACTAATTTCTATACTTTTCTATAAAGATTTAAAGTACTTTGCACAGCAATTTTAGGTTGCATTATAAGTTTAGAATTTTTATTCTATTCATGTAAAGTTAATAAAAAATTAAGTCTCTAACTTATTAAACGTAAATCAGATAATAATTCTTCTGCTTTTTCTCCTTCAATAGTAGGTAAATCTTTCCAAGAATCATCATTCTAATTTCCTTTATGTATATTATTTAAAGTAGCATTTACTCCAAATAAATCAAAATTCTATATATAATTACCTGTATCAAATTTAGTAGCTATAGTATGTCCTACATTATCAGTACGCATACCTTGTATTAAAGCATGCATCATCTGTGTAGCTTTTATAGCTTGTCTTAATTGATATAATTTAAATTCATCAGAAATAGTAAAACCATTTAAATTATTTTTAAAAGCAGCTAAAATAGATTCTAATCCACCCTCTCCACCTAATAAAGTATCAATAGTTACAGGATCTCCTGTTACATCGAGTATAAATTTATTAAGTAGTTGTTCTACAGGACTAACGCCTATTTTATTTATATTTTCTAAAGAATCATTTAGATTTTCTAATATCTACTTTAATTCTGGTAGTTTTTGCTTTAAATCATCTATAATAAGTTCATCATTTCCAAATGAATCATCTTCATATTCAGTCCAAGATTTTACTCCTAGTGCTTTATAGGCAGCTTCTTGTAACATCATAGGATCTTGAGAATTACTAGTATCCTATATATTACTATCTAGTTTTTTAATTTTTTCTTGTACTTGTTCAATTAAATTATTTAAATACTCTTTAGTAGCTCTATTAGACCAACCTCTTGCAATTTCTTTATTTACTAAATTAGGAATAATTTTAGCCATGAATATATTTTGCATAAGATCCATTGCTGAATTAGCTTCTAAAGATAAAGCATTTATATCCGCCTATTTATTTTTATCAGTATAATCATTATTTGTTTTTCTATTATTTATTTCTGTAAATTTGTCTTGGTAATATTTAGCTGTTTCATTTAATTTAGAATCATATTCATCAAGGATACTATCATCAACGATACCTCTTAATAAAGATACAGATTCATTAGCTCTAGGGTTTAAAACGTGAATACCTCCATAAAGAAATGAATTTCCTTCTAATACATTAGCATTAACTGTTCTAAGTGTATCTATAGAATCATATATTTTCTTTACTATTTTCTGGGCTTGCTATGCTGAATCTAAATCTAATTTATATTGATCAATTATTCCATTTTCTCCTCCAAATACTTTTCTACTTAAAGCCAAGTATTGTGCTGCAGCTATTTGTACATCATCTGCTGCATCTGTTTTTAAATATGTCTAATATCTAGACATTAAATCACTTTTTTCACTATCGGTAATAGTATCAATAGTTTTACCTGTCTAAGCCTATACAAAAGTTTCAAAAGTTACACCATCATTAAATTCTTTAAGTATTTCTGGATTAGTTTCCAGTAAAGCAGTGGTCATAAAAGATGCTGCATTTTTACCGTCAGCTAAGTCTTTTACTTTCTATTGTTGTTCTTTATACTATTCTAATAAAGGCTGTAATCCTGCTTCATAATCACTATTGTTGTCATTAGATTCTCTTTTATCTTTATCAGAAAAAGAAGATTTATAATCTGATATTTGTTGTTTTAGTTTTACAAGTTTTGTTGTTTCATTGTTAAATGTTTCTAAGTATTTTCCAGCAGTTTTAGTCTACATTAAAGAAGAGTATTTAAGCTATCTTAATGTAGCTTCATTTAATAAAGATTCATTAGAAACATTAGCTCCAGACTCATTAAGAGTAGTTTCTATTAATTTAATTTGCTGTCTTACAGCATTTTTAATAATATCATTCTAATTATCTTTATCAGTACCTACACCATAACCATAAGTACCATCTTCATCTTGAACTAACTATGTAGATAAATTCTTATTTCCAAAGTCTAATTTATCAAGAGCATCATATAACTAATCCTAGTTATTATTACGTACCATTGATATAACTTCTTTTACTGCATCGTCAGAAGATAAATTAGAATATGTTTTAAAGGTATTATAGTCCTAGAATACCGAGTGAGTGCCTCCTCCTATAAAACCTCCAATAAAGTTCATAGCATACCGAGTTTGCCACCCATTCATATTCAACATGTCTTTCTACTTACCTCCTGTAATCCAGTTACCTAAGTCATGTGCTCCTCTGACTACATCAGCAAGTATTTCTTCAGTTACTTCTTCAGTACCTTCACCTAAAGCATTAGCAACATTACCAAGTACAGTCTTTTTAAATACTCCATTCTCAGAATTTTTAATAACATTATTAGAACCTGTGAAAATGTCTTTACCTATGTTAAACATTTTCTTCATAAGTCCTCGTTTTGCTTCTGTTGTAGCTGTCTGTTCTACCTCATTATTTAAAGCTTTAATACTACCATCAGCCATAGATTTTACTATATTTTTAGCTATATTTCTCTATGCTCTTAATTCAGGTAATACCCATTCACCTATTCCTGTATTTAATAATTTAGCCTCAGCAGCTGCATATCCTAATGTTAAACCTGTAGCTAGTTTATCACTTGCTCCAGCATTTTTAGCTTCTTGGTACATATCTTGAACAGTAATTCCTGTCATATATGTCTTAGATATGATTTCTCCAATTTTATAATATTGCTACATATAATCTTCTATCATTTTATTAGCAATCTACTAATTGTTCATCATAAGTTCTTTATTTTGCATATTTCTAGCAGCATCTTCTATACCTTCAAAATTCTTTAATTTTAAAGAAGAATTATCAAGTATAGCTTTATTTCCTTTATTTAAATCTGCAGTTATCTATGCAACTTTTTTAGCTTGATTTTCTGAACTAATACCAGTAGTACCTTTAAAAGCAGCAGGTGCATACTCAAATAAGAATCTTTGCTATTTTAACTAACCCATAGTGTCTCCAATCATATTTATCATATTTTCCCAAGCCCAAGGATGTTCATTAGCATACTCTGATTGAGTATGGAAAAAATCAGTTTTATCAGCAAATCCAGCAAGTCTATCCATAGCTGAATTATCACTAGAAGTTAGCATTTTACCAAATGTAGAAAACAATTTTAATCCTTGTTGTGCTACTGATAAACCAGCAATAACAGGTCCTACATAAGGAATATACATAGATCCTATTAAAGCTGCATTTTTAGCTATTGATCCAAAGGGACTCTTAGTAAGTCCATCACTATCAATAAAATCAAATTTATTAGCAAAAGAATCATCATCTGTAAGAATATCAGAAACATGAAGAGTTTGTTTTCCTTCTATGTTTCTTCCATTAGCTTTCTCATAATAATAAGTTCCTTTATCATTAAGTTTATATTCTCCCTAATGATATACTATTTTATTTGGATCGTTTGTAGGATTACCTTTAGCATCTGCATTAAAATCCCATTGAGCAAGAAATTCATTATCTCCAAATAAAGTTCCCCAGAAATTATTATTAGGAGCATTAGAATATGTACGAGTTACTGGATCCCATACTTGCTAAGTTTGAGCAATTTCAGCTCTTGATTTAGTTCTAGGTCCAGCTTTTCCTACTTCAATCATTGAATTAGTAACTCTATCTGGATTATATATTTGCTTTATTTCATAATCAGGAGTCCATTTCTTTTCAGAAGGTTTAGCAAATATATCCCATTTACTGGCTTTAGGAGATTCCTAAGCTAAAGCATTATATTGATTAATAGTGCTTTGATAAAATTTATGAAATTTTGAAGGACTAAATTGTCCTTGATTATCTTTAAATTGTTGTGCATTCTAAACTACTGGATTTTTTATATAATCCTATTCTGGCCTAATACTAGTATTATTAGCAGTTATCCCAGATGCCATTAAATCTCCTAATGAAGCATCTGGGTTAACCATAGCTAAAGATACTAAATCATTTGCTTTATTGTTGTCCATTAAACATATTAAAATTAGTAACAGTTTTAGGAGTACCCCCATTTTGTATAGCTTGTTTATTTGCAACATCAAGTGCGTTTAGAGCTTGTGTCTAAGGAATAGTCCTCTCTTTAGCTGTCATAGTCATATAAGAATCTGTTACAGGAATAAATATAGTACCTTGATAAAGTTTATCTCCGTTAATTCCAGATCCAAACCATCCGCTATCAAACTAATATTTTTCTTGTCCTGTTTTAGTTTTTCTTGAATCTTCATAATTTTTAATTTCGTTACTATCTTCTACTTGTCTTATATATTTAGTATTTACATCGCCTAAAATAGATTCATTAGTAAGAGTGCCTTTAAGTAATCCAAATCTTTTCCATTTACCTTGAATTATATTACCTGTATTTTCATCATATTTTGCAGGTATATTATAATTTTTATAAACAGTATTAACTAAATGTTTCTATTGTTGTGTTAAATTTTCATTATCAGGATCTATCTTATATCTACTCTTTAATTGAGCATCGGCATTCTCTTTTTTCTATAATATGCTAAAATCTGGCATAGGTGTATCAGTAGAAGTATCTAAAGGTAATTCAGCAGATACCAATCTATTAGCATCGACTATTACTTTATTAATACTGTTAGAGTCAATACGCATACCATCACCAAAAGTAGCATTGTTAATATCTAAACCATTAGCAAAACGACTTTCACTTACTTCCTACAAAGAAGCATTAGAACCTAAAGGTTGTTTATCGTCTTTAGTGATAGCACCAACAACACCTTTAACAACAAATCCTTGAGAACCGTCTAAAGATAAATTAAAAGATTTCTATTCACCTACTCCTCTAAACCATTGTCCTTCTGGTCCTTCTTTTGCTTTATCTAAAGAATCATCTTCATCGCTTCCGTCTCCTTTTTTATTACCATTCTTTTCACTAATTTTATCAATACTATATTGTAATTTATTACTAGTATTTTTATCAATCATTATAGTAATAAGATCAAATACACCTTTATCTGGATTTTGAGCATTTCCTGCCTTTAAAGCAAGTAAAGAACGATAATTTTTAGGAAGTAATTTATCTATAGCAATAACAGCTTCTTGAGCTTGTCTTTTCTAATCTTCTGAAAGTTTAGTTGTTTTAAATAATCCATCTATACCTCCAGTTAAATTTACTCCGTTACGATATGCTTCTTGTATAATATTAGTACCATTTATAATACGCTAAGCCTATACTTTAGAATATCCTTCTTGTTGTAAAGTATTAACTCCTAAACCAGAACTAAACTAACTAATAAAATCATTAATACCTTTAGTACTTATTCCATTTTCTACAACATCAAGAATATTATCTGCAAACTTATAATTAGGATCCATTCTTCTTAATTGTAGTAAATCTCCATTAGTTTGTAAACTATAAGCCTTTTCGTTATTTAAATACTACTAAACACTAATAGTACTAAGAGAACCATCTTTTATATTTTTAACTATAACATTACCATCTGATGTAATGGCAGCTTCTCCTATTGTACCTTTGTTTGATGCATTTCTATAAGCATTATCAAATGTAAGTTTACTATTCTTTACTTGGTTTAAGTACTATATACCTTGTAAATACGCATCAGTCAAACTTATAGGAGACTATCCAGTAACAGGATCTTTAAGAATTTCTGCTAAAGATAAATCAGATTTAATTTTATTAATTACAAAATTAACATCTGTAGGAAGACCCTACATATCTTTAATAGAAGATAATAAATCCTTCATTGTTACATCTCCATTATTAGAATTCTATTGCTATCTAGCATTATTACCAAAAGACATACTAGTAGCAATAGTTTGTTCTAATTGTTGTAATGAAGGACCATAAGCTCCCTAAGTTACCATAGTAGGCTAATAATCAGTAGTAATTATAGTTCCACCTGCTTGATATTTATGTAACTTTACTTTCATTTATTTATAATAGTTATTTTATCTAACATTGATTTTCCTAAAGCTTTATTCTAAGATAAGAAAGAATCAACTGTCTTATTTAATTGTTTAACAAATCTATCTGCATCTTTAGAACGTGCTCTTAATTTAGATTTTTCTAACTAATTAGATGCTGTACCTGTTTTAATTTTAATAGACATACCATTAGCACCAGAAGCAATAACTGCTTTATATGGAGGCGTACTTAACCCTGGTATTCTTTTTAATCCCCAAAGTTTCTCCATTTTAATATACATATTATTTTTAGCTTGGTTCTATAGGCGAGATATTATATCATTCTATTGTTGTTGTAATGCTACCATTCTAGGATCACTTGCTCCAACACCTTGAGCACCTAACTACATTATTTGATTTCTAATATCTTTATACTAAGGATCGTTATTTATTAATGTTAAGTATTCTTCATCAACAGTGCCTAACTGTCTTTCTTTCCACATATCTTGTAGATCTTCTGCCTTCTATGCTTTTTGTCTCAGTCTCATTTCTTCAGCAGCTAAATATTTAGAAGTGTTTTCATCATTCTAAGCTGCAACTTTCATTTCATTGGCTTTCTTAATCTAATCAGCTTCAAATTGATGCATAGCATTAGCATTAATATTACCTACTCTTTTATCAATATTAGTAGATGCTATTTGGTCGTTTTGCGCTCTCTATTCTTTATGATATTGATCATTTTGAAGATTAACCTATTGAGAAGCTTGTGCATTAGTTCTAGCTATATCTCTTGCAATAGCTTCATTTAAAGAAGCATCTGCATATTTTGGAAGTTGTGCTTGTGAAGATCTTTGTGCATTCTAATCCTAAACAGCTTTAACTTGACTTATTAGATCTGTAGTCTATCTCTAATACTAAGGAGCAATTTCTTGATAAGGCTAAAAATCATTCATTTTTTTAAGCCTTCTATTATTAGCCATATTAGTCCAATATAGTCTACCTAATGCTGATAATTCTGCTTTCATTTCAGGTGAAGTAACTATATCTGATATCTAACTTACAATAGATTTATTCTAAGGCAATTCTCCTTCACCTATTTTATATTCAGACTAATTTGAAACTTGTTGAGGCTAATTTAGTCTTTTTATTTTATAATACCCATCATTAGGGTCTAAATACATTGTATAGTTCTTTTTAGCTAAATCATTTTGGAAATTTTTATAATCGTCGCTATTTTCATCCCAATCACCTTTACGTCCTAATAAACGTCTATCATCAGTAATAGAACTGTATAAATTATCAGATTTCCAATTTCCTGAACCCCAATCTTGTGAAGTTCTTTTTCTAGATCCATATAAATCATAACGTTTTGCCTGTACTGCATGAGCAATACCATTAACATTATAATCATATTTATCTATTAATTTATCATTTCGTCCAGCATAATCATCCTAATAAGATTTCACAGCATTTGTTTTATCCCAATAAGCAGTTTTACTCCAATCTCCAAAAGCGTTAGCTGCATTATATAAACCTGAGTGTCTATGTTGCATGTCATTTAACCAATTACCATAAGCATCATCAGTAACACTTAATTGATCTAAAATATGCTATCTATAATTATTAAATACATTGTTTCTCCAAGTAGTATTCTTTCCAAAATTAATACCTGTATTATAACCATATTGTAATACTTTTCCTTGCTATGCTTTTACAATACCACCTTCTTTAAATTTAAATCCATAAGTACTTTCTGGATACATTCTTCTATAATCACCTTTTTGGTATGGTTTAGGTTTAAAAGGTCCAGGAACATTAGTTCTCCTCATCTACGCTATACGTTTATTTCGCATATTAGCTGCAAATTTATTCATTGCTACTTCTGCAGGAGTTGGTTCTACATATCTAGCCATATTAGATTTTAAAGGAGAATTAGGAACAAGAGGTTGATAAGGAATATTAGATGTTACAGTAGAATTATTAGAAGTAGTACTTGGTTTCTATTTATATCCATAAGTAAATCGTTCGTAAATATTAGGATCTGAGTATTTACTACCATATTCTTTTAATTTGGTAAAGTCATATACCTACTAAGTTTCAGGTTTAGAAGTCAATCTTCCCCATAAATTTTTATAATTACTTTCTTCAGGTTTAAATGTGCCTTTTACAGTTTCGTTTTCAAATCCTTTTAGTTGCTGTATTTTTTCTTGTAAAGCTTTATTTCCTTTTAAATTTTCTACTTCAGATTTATTTAAAACAGCAACTTTACCAGAAGCAGTTTTGATTGCAATCTAATCAGGATTTAATGCTTTATTTCTTATATTTCTACCTTTTAAACCTTGTCTAATACCTAATATTACAGATAAACCGCTTGCTACATTTTTTAAATCATCAGCACTAACTGAAGTTGGATTAGTAACTAATTTTTTAAATGATTTAAGTTCGTTACCGAGATTAGATACACTCATTGAAGCTATAATCCATGGAGCAAATTTAGTTAATGTTTTAGTTATTTTTCCTATTTTTCCAGATGTTCCAAGTCCAGGAATTAATCCTATAGTATCAAGTCCTAAATTAACTCCTGCATCACTTAAAGCTGACCCTAAATTTTCTCCATCTGCAATATCTGCACCTAAATTTGCTAATGTTGATCCAACTCCTAAAACAGTTGAAGCTGCTGTACCATATCCAGGAATATAAGCTGTACCTATAGCAGCTAAATCTCCTACAGCGGCAGTTAATCTAGTTATATCTGCATTAGATAATTCTTTTTTATCTTTAAAACTTGCAGTCATTCTCTACTAAGTTTCTACAGATCTTCCTTTAGCATCAGCAGCATTTTTAAGTGCTTTTAATTTCTATTGTTTAGCATTTAATACTTTATCTTCTTCAGCTTGATTGATTCTATCCTATATAGTTTGATAATCATTTATGTACTAATTTAACTAATCATCAGTCATATAATCTCTTTGTTGTAAAGCATATAATGCAGTGCCTCCATATTCAAATTTTCTAACCTATTCTAGTTTACCTCCATTTTTATCTGTAGGAACAAAATTATTATCTTGTTGCTATTGAGGAGGATCTGCTAACCCGTGTGTATATTGAAAATGATTCCATAATTCAGGATCTTGTGTAATAGATTCTCTTGATAATGTTTTACTTTCAGGATTGTATAATAAAATAGTACCTGTACTCTCATTAAAAGATCCAGGAATTGTTACACGACCACTCTATAAAGCATTAAATTCTCCGTTATTTGGAACTAAATCAGGATGTTTTACAAAAAAATCTAAGGTGTTAGCTATGTGTTGTTTTGCTGACATTGAATGTCCAAACTAATTTGTTATATAAGTATCTCTAGTATTAAGTTTTTCTGGAGATAATATACTATTTAAGTTTTTAAAGAACTGTGGAGCTATTTTAGTTCTAAAAAGATTAGCATAACCTTTACCTAAATTCATTTTTTTATACTATGTAATAACAGCATCTTCAGTATAATTAGTATTAGGCAACTATAAAGTAATAGAAGGTCCTTCTATATTCCAATTTTTAATTTTATTTAAAAGTTCGTTTTGTTTATTTTGCTATGCTTTTTGAATTTTACTATTGACAATATCGATAGGATTATTACTTTCTGGAGCTTGTACAGGCTGCTGTACGGGCTATTGTACTGTTTCCTATGTATTAGTCTATTGAGGTATTTCAACTTCCTGAATTGGCTATTTTACAGGTTCTACATATTCTGGCATAGCGTCAATAACACTATTAACAAAACGGACAGCTAAGCCATAAGCTTGCTTCATACGCTTATTGTCTACTCCTCTTTCTTTTCCATCTTTAAATACTAACTCTCTTGCTGCTGTTCTTCCACTTACATTACCATTTTGTATTCCATCAACTACATCTTTAACAGCTATATTAAAAGCATCTATATCTTTAGAACTCATGTTCTCGCTATAGGCTTCTATAAATTTAGGTAAACTTAATGCAAGAGAATTTTCTAATCTTTTCTTATCGAGTTTACGATTTACATCCTACCATAACTCCACTTGTGGTGTATTAGAATTTTCTGCCATAAATAAAAAGGGAACATACAAATAAATGTATACTCCCTATAAAAATTAATTATTATTTTTTAATTCTTTTAACAAGTGTTCCGCCTCTACGATATACAGGCTCACCCTGTGGAGCTTCTTCTTGTGGTGCACCACCTTGTGCTTGTTGAACAATCTGCATAAATGCTTTACATACTTGCATAGCTGTTTGGCAATCTTGACTTTGTAGTGCTTGAGCTGCCATTTGAGCTATCTGCATTAGAGGATCTTCTTGACCTCCTTGCGCTTCTTGTGGAGCACCTTCTTGAGGCATTTCTTGCCCTTCTGTTTCTGGAGCAACTGCTCCACCGTCTTGAAATTTCTTAACAAATACTTTCATAATAAATATATTTATAAATTTTAATTAATTGTAATACAATAATAATGTAAGTCCTTAATAAATCCAATATAATTTTAAGATTTGCGTTTTATTTTATTTACTTTGGACTTTCTACATAGTCTGGTTTACGTTCGTCTTGTTTCTTAAAAACTTTGAATATATATTTTCCTAAAGACTTATAATCATTTTCTGAATGGCTATCTAAAGCCTTTTTAGCTTTCCTAATTAATACCTTTGTTTCTCTACGACTAACGATTCTTTCACCTCCTTTTAAATCCATCTAGGAAGTTCCATCCTACTTAAGTACAGACATTACATAATCATCATCATCTAAAAATTCTAATTCATCACCCTCTTTTACTCCAGAACCTTGATTTAGTTCTACTACATACATAGTGTTATCATGACCTAAAAGAGTATTATCTTCTGGCTAACCTTGCTCTACAGCAATAACTTCCTAATCTTCATTTATATAAATAATATCTAAAGGAATTAATGTATTTTTCATCCATATCTCGACTAAATCAGGTTCATCATAATAAAAGATCATTCCTTCATCACTTGGTAACTCTTTTACATTCATTAGTCCTTTTTCTTTTTCTTCTTGAGTTTTGGCTTCTTTTACATTATATTCCTTATCTCCTAATTTAATTTTTATCATAGACTTGCTTTTTGTAAAAGTAATTGTAATAAAGTATCTTTTTCTATTGAGTTTAACTTAGTTAGATCCATATT
The DNA here is from genome assembly GCA_963535465.1 of uncultured Erysipelotrichaceae bacterium. GTDB lineage: Bacteria > Bacillota_I > Bacilli_A > RF39 > UBA660 > CAUSWF01. The sequence goes on from CAUSWF010000002.1 coordinate 21,389, forward strand.
ATGTATCTAGTCTATTAATCCCCCATTTTCTCTTTTAGGTAAATTTTTCTTAAATCTATAATAGTATCTATCACCATCATAGATTAAATCATGAGTATTTTCTAATCCAGTTTTATTGTTTCTATACATGTCAGTTTCTAATTTTACTTCTGGATTAGTCTCTTCTTTACCTAACTTTAAAAATTTATATTCTCCATTAGGTAGTTCATAAATAGATCTTAAATGAAATTTACCCTATTGTAAATCTTCCTCAGATGCTTTTCTCCAAGATTCTAATTCTTCAAAAGGTAAATTATTATAAGCCCCTTCTAAATCATAGTTAGGAGATAAACGTTCCTATGGAACTGTTTTAATCCAATCTATATATTTTGGTTTATTTAACTACCCTCCCTATTGCTTTTTTTCTACAGGAAATACTTCATGATTTTCAACCTATTCTTTTATAGTTGAAGTTTCGTTAGTAAGATCTTTTATTAATCCTGTATTATCCTAAGTATTATGGAATATTTCTTTTACAAGTAATTTACCTATTTCAATAGCTTTTTTATCAGAACCATCTTTTCGAGCTTCTTCAATAGCATCAGTAACTTCTTTTCTAAAAATAATTTCGTCTCTTTCAATTTCAGCCTACTAAACTCCGTCTTTATCAACTACAGGAATACCTTTCTTTGTTATATTTTCTATATCCATATTATTCTTTCTAGCATGTAGTGCCCCATCAGGAATAATATTAAAAGAACCACCTTCTTTAAATTTTTGTACTTCTTCTTCTGTAGCAATAATAGGTTTAAATTTACTTATATCTGGAATTATAAATTCTTCTTCTGTTTGTTTTTCTATTTTCATACCTTTTTTACCTATAGGAGTCATTCCTGGAATATTTCCTGATATACGATTCTAGTATTTTACAGAGTTAACATCAGTCATAGCATTACCAAAAGTATTTCTGAAATTAGCAGTTTGAGAGATATTCTTAAGAGTTTCAGCCATAGAATTACCTTTAGCTATCTATTTATTGGCAGATCTTCTTGCTCCAGAACTAAATAGTCCATATTTTTTGCCTGATTTACGAGCAGCATCGTCAATAGTACTAAAATTATAATCTCCTCCAATATAGTTTCTTTCTTGCTAATCTTTAATTGTATTATAGCCAAATTTATTAGCTTTTTTACCACCAAAACCATTAATTAATCCAAGAGGAGTTAGATTTAAAAAACTAGATCCTAAAATAGCATCAGTATTAGTATTATGAGTTATAATACCATTTGCTAAATATGTATGATCAAAATCAGCCTATAAATTATAAACTAACTATTTACCAATATGTTTTATATCGATTATTTTAGACTACTTTGCCCCAGATATAATATTATGTTCCTAATCTTTCTTAAGTACTGAAACATCATAACATTCTTGCAAATGTTGCTATTTATAGGATATATTTAATTTAATATTATTATAAAAATTAATAACTGATTTTTTAGAATTTACACACAAACGATAGCTTTTTTTAGAATGTACTAATCTGCCACCTATTTGGTAATCTTTTGCAGGCCTAGCATTAATAGTTCCAAATATTCCTAATTTATGTAATTGAAGCTTTACTTCTTTTAATAAATTTAAATTAGACTAATATAAAACGATTTCTACTTTACCGTTTACACAGTTCACACTACCATCAGTATCATATAATCCAGCTAATAATTTACATACTGATTGTTTATTAAATGTTCCAATATTTTTTGGGAGAGTTTTTGAATCATTATGTTGGTATACAATTCCTAAACATCTCATTAAATCCATACCATTTATAATTCTATAAGTTCTAACTTCTTTAGAATATTTATCAGGATTTTTACCATTACAATTATTAATAACTCCTAAATTATTACTTTCTATATATTCCCATGTATCTGGATCTGCAGTAGTTAATCTACAAGAATTTCCCTGAGTATAAGAACCATCTCCTATCAAAAGTCCGACTAAATAGGCATCATTTAAATCAAAATCACCCCAAAAATCTATATTATTAGCTAACCCAACATAATTGCCAATTTGTAAAGAATCTGCCCGATTAAAAGCCCAATTTCTATAAGCAATACGTTTGCCATTAATAGTATGGGATTCGGCCCTTTCTTTAGTATGACTTAATATTGGATGATCAACGCTACATCTAAGAATCTCTCCAGATTTTAAAGTTATTTCTAAACATTCTTTTTCAGCGGTTGTAATTACATTGTGTATTTTCTAAGGTAATATTTCTTTAGTTTTTTCTGACCATCCAATAATTCCATCTTTCTAATTTAAATCTTCTATATTTTTTAATTCTCCTTTGTTAGTAAATACTTTAGTGCCAGCACAAACACACATTCCATCAGTACCTCCGCCCCATTTATTAATAAATTTACCTGCTAAAGCACCACCTTTCATAATTAATGATGCAGCTGTGCCGAATCCTGGGACTGTTGATATGGCATCAGATAAATTATCGTATGCAGCATCTAGATTTTTAGTTAATTCTCCTTTATCTCCCGAATACTCACGTTTCTATGGAGCAAATTGATTAGCCACACTTAAAGCTGTTCCTCCTAAATTTGCAATATTAAATCCATTAGTAGAAGTAAGATTTTTTAGACCTTCTTTTCCTTGTGTTGTAGAACTACCTAAATTATTTATAAGCTACTGACCTACTCTTCCTATACCAGTAGTAATACCTTTAACCCAAGGAGAAGAACTACTCTAAGCAATAGCATCCATAGACTAACCTAAAGCATTAGAAATACTAGAAGTAAAATTCTAATTATAAAAGCTATTAAATTTCTCAGTATTATTCTACGACTATTTAATATAATTTTGATAATTCATATTAGGAGTAAAAGAATACTATTGAGGCTAAGTATACTAATACATTATAGGCAATCTTTGCATAGTAGACATCCAAGGATAATATCCAGTATTAGGTGTAGAAAGATTACTTATTAATGCTGATGTATTTAATCCTTGCTATCCTTTTTTAATATATATTTTATGCATAACTTATTGTATATAAAGTATGTATAGCAGTAATTATTGCTAAATTTTTTCCACTATAACGTACCCTTATTTTAATATATTTATCTCTTATTTTTGTTTCTTTTCTTATACTTAATTTCGGATAAGGAAGTATGACTTCATCTTTTTTAAGATTTTGATATTGTGATGGTAATTTAAATGTATTATTTTCTATTTCTTTTATATTAATATCTTTAGGTAAGTAATTTAATATAAGAGGAGGATATATCCAAGGATCTTCATTTTTATTTATAAAATTAATAGAAGGTATCTATATGTCCCATCTATCTTCTTTATACTAAGAATTTCCTCTTAATCTTCCAATTAATCTATTATCATTATCTATTTTATTAAAAGGCATATTTTTAACATGAGATATTACTCTAAATTCATTTAAATCTCTATCCCAAAATAATTCTGTTCCAGATAAATTCTAATAATCATAATTCTATCTCTACTATAATTGGTAAGAATCATATATTTCATCATAAGTATCTATTCTATTATAGTAAAGATTAAATATTGTAGATTTATTATTTTTACTTGGAGTTAATTTTATATAATCTCTATTAAATACTATATCTGAACCAAGTAACTAAAAAAATTCTTTAGTAGCTTCTTGTCTATAATACATATTTAATTTATCAGAACTAAAATCATATCCTTCACCTACAATATCAAAATGAAAAGATTCAGGTTCTGCTTTATTACTTAGTATAATTAAATTATTAAATATTTTCTATATCTAAGAATCTGCTTCCTATCCATTTACTACAAATTCAAATTCAAACGGATGCTACTAACCATACCAATTAGTTGGTTTAATAGTATCAACTACATCATAAATTCCAGCTGCTCCATGTTTCCACAAATCAGTAGTTAAACTAGGAATATTATGATTAGTGTTTCCATAATTCTTTTTTATATCTTCAGAAGATATAGCTACAGTAAATTCATAATAACCTTTATTTATTTTAAGATATTCACTCCATGAAGATTTTTGTACATCTTCTGTACCCTAAATATTTTCTGTTAATATAGCTTTAATTTTTAAATATCCTACTTTATGTATTTTAAAATATTCTATAAGATCTTTTCTATAAGTATTATATAATAATTCTATAATACCTAATCTTGTATTTACTATATTAAAATACTTATTAAGAGAATATTTATCACCTTCTTCAAGAACATAATTAATACTAACATTATTAGGAATGAATCTATTTTTTAATTCAAGCTAAAATATAGGATTTACTAACTATGTTTCCAAATTAAGATTTATATACGGATTAGTTAAACTTAATCCATCTACACCTGAGAGTTTAGCTATATATTTAGAAGTATTTCTATCAAAAGAATAAAACTAATTATCTATATTAGCTGAATATGAAGGAACCCAAGAATAAAAAGTTATAAACTACTACATTATTTCATTCCAACATAAATTCCATACTTTTTCTTCATACCCATAAGTATTATCATAAAAAGTAAACATTACGTCAGATTTATTAGCATTATAATGAGTTTTAACATTTCTAATACCTATAATTGGAGTAGTTTCACGTTCTCCTAAAGAAATATTATCTACTAAATATTTATTCACTTTCATATCAGATATTATTTCAAAAGATTCTCCATTAGTTCTCCATATTTTTTTACCTACTGTATCTACACCATATATATAATAAGGAGTTTTAATTATACTTTCTGACCACTAACTTCCATACATATTACTAAGAACTTGCCCTGTCATAGGTAAAACATTATTACTATTAATAAATACTTCTCTACTACCGTTAATTAGATTTTTTTCATTAATAGGAATTAACGTAACACCATGCTCAAATACACAAAGTAAATTACCATGCAGTTCAATAAGTTTTATTATGCTTCCATATTCTCTACTATAATCTCTGAAGTTAGTAAAATTGAATACTCTATAACCATTTTTAAAAGCATCATTAACAGCTACTTCTGAATATATAATTCTGTTTTCAAAATTATTTTTTAAATATGGTACATTTGGCTAAGTATAATTTTCTTTAACACCAGTAGTACTTCTAAAACCATCATTTACTATATAAGAATTAGCTATTTTATAACTACCTTCTACAGTTGCTTGTTGTAATGGATAAAAACCTCTAGGATTTCCCATTATACTAGATTCATTAACATGGGATTCGTCTAATGAACGAATACATAAATTAGTAGAGGATCTAACTCTCATAGTAATCCAAGATCCTAATTTAACAGCATTTATGTCTCCTAAATTTACTTTATCATTCTTCTCTGTTTTTTCAAAATTATAATTATCTGCCCAACAATGTTCATCTACAATAACATCATTAGTAGGAGCTACAGTACTCTAAAAATTACGATTTAATCTATGTGTAAATGGACAAGTATAACAATCTCCTCTGAAAAAATTATTAGTCCAATAAGTTACTCCATTTAATTCATAACCTTCCCAATCATTATATAATTTTTCAACATCAAATCGATCACTAATAGGATAATAAGAATTACCATCTTCGTATCTAATTTTAAAATAATCCTACATCTTACCTAAGGAATATTCTGGAATATATATATTGATTAATGTATTATAAGCAATATTAGAAATGCCTACTATTCCTAAATAAGGAGAAAATATACCTCTTACTAAATTATTAGCCTTAGAATTTTTACGATTATCTTTACCTGCAAATACATAAGAATTATAATCTGATCCATCTCCTACAACACCTTTAAACCCAATATCATCAATATTAGCTAGCGGATTTTCGTCTGTAATTGAAACTATTTTAGTTTGGTACAAATTATAATTATTATTTAATACTTTTAAATTATCAGTAATAAAAAATCTAGTATTCTAAGAACTTCTATTTAATGTATTATTTTTATATTGTATAGTACTTTTCATAATAGGATAAGAAGATCCTGTAAAAAAAGTATTATAATAAGGTTGATTAGTTTCAAATTCTGGGCATATTACTGTGCAATCTTTACGTTTTTCCCATTTCTAGTCCTAAGAAAGATCAAGTAAATGCTTTTCAAAATCATGAGATAATAATCGAGTTTTTTTATCTAAAAAACTTTCTATTAAATATTTATTACCAAAATTAATTACAGGTAAATTTGATTCTAAATCTCTAGGCATTGTTAAACCCTAAGCTAATATAGTTGGAATACGTTTTTGTCTTACAAAAAAGAATCCTTTAATTTCATTTTTAAATAAATTAAGAATATCTTTATTTATAGCTATTCCTATACTATATATAGGTTCATAATCAACATTATCAGTATCATTAATTCTTATAACTCCTTTAGAATTTAGATTTTTATGTTGATTATTTATTGTAAAATCTTCTTCATCTATTTCAAAAGATTTTAATTCCGCTATTTTATTGTCTTTTTTAATAGTGCAATTATCCCAATTTAAATCGGAAGTATAATGTGAAGAATTTTCTACTATTTTAGGATTATTATTTCCCAAAATATTAAATACCTAAGAAAGAGATCCATCATTAAAAATATAAACTACTCCTAATCTGTAAATCTCTTCATTCCAATAACCTACATGATAATATATATTATGAACATTATAATATTCATAATTTTCTTTTATATTGGAATCATCTGTGTAGGTATCTAAATTAACATTACCTATAAGTTCATTTTTATTGTAACGTTTAATAAAAGGCTAAAATGTTAAACTATAATTAGTTAATTTATTAAAAGGTACTGTAGGTTTTGATACATTCCCTAAAAATAACATACTCTAACATTGTGCCTAAGTTTTTGCAGAAGAAGCTATAAAATATTGTAAATTAATATCATTGATAGACAATTCTTCTTTCTACTCTTCTCCTGTAATAAGAATATTACATTTTTTATTTCTTACTACATATTTTTTATTTATTTTAAATACTTCTGTAAATCTTGCAGCATCCTATGTAGCAGAAGTTCTTACAACATATACTTTTAAATAATCATACGCAGTATCAATATTATCTACAGTAATTGATATAGATTTATAAGCAAGCATATCAGCTATACCACCATCTATTGAAAAAGGATCTTTATTATTACCTTTAAATACAGAAATTATTCCAGATTCTCCTATAAAATCTGTTTCATTTCCATCAGCATCTTCTAATTTAAAATATAATACATAATTACCTACTTTTAAACTACCTACAGATATTATTTCATTAAATTTAATTTTAGGAATTGTATTTATTTTTTTATATAAAGACACATCCTAATTAAATTGAGATCCCTAATCATAAATATTAGTATCATTATCTCCAACTCTATCTATTATTTCGTAAGTATTAAGTTCTCTTTTACTAAACCTTGAATTAATTAATCTAGGCTAATTAATACCATCATTCATTATTAAATTAACAGAACCATCATAAGAAGGCTGTATTTCAATATCAACAGGATGTTCTAAATCAAATTGTAATTCTTTTGTATCTAAATCTACAATCTATCCTGCTATCTTCGATTTAGATGGATTTTGCTAATTTACTTCAGTTTTAGTAATTCTATAATTATGTAATGGATTATATTCATAAGCCATAAATCCTTTTTGATTTATAGCTTTTATTTTAGTTTTAATTTGTAAGTTTTCTAGCATTTATACTTTCAGTTTCAGGTAAAAAAGATAAAGGAAGAGCGAAAGAGTTCATATCGCTAAAATAAAAATGTAAATAAGAATCAGTATTAGCTTGATCCCAGTTATAGTAAGTATGAGCTACTTTAGATGTTATTTGAGGCCTTACTAATAAACTTCTATTACCAGAACCATCATTTCCTAATGTAAATGTAGAATATATAGGTTTCATAGATGGTACAGTATCTATACTTTTAATTTTACCATCATCTAGAGTATATATTTTATTTACATCTAATTCTCTATTATTAGCATCATACAAGAAAACATTTCCGTTTTTTGTTTCTAACATTACAGAAACTTCAGATGTATTATTTATTTTCTAAATATCATTTAATAAATCTTCAAATCCTTTACTTTCTAAAGTAAAATTTAAATCATTAATATAAAGATCTTGATAATCTGTAGTCTTTAAATTAAAATTAAAAAACTATAACTAAGAAATATTAGAAATATCCTATACTTCTGGATGTATTGTACTATAATTGTTTTTAATAGTATTCCAATAATTTTTATTGTTATATATAAAATATTCCTATTGTGGATTTAAATTTTTTATAATTGGAGTTACTTTAATTTTAACTTTAGAATTAACTACATAAGTTAGATCTTTATATTCAGTAGGATTTAATACATATAATGTTTTAGTTTCTCCTGATGCATTATAATTACCTATATATATATTACTTAAAGCATTAGTAATTTTATTTTGTAAAGTAAATTGTTTTTTAGATTTATCACTAAACTAATCATAGTCTATATACATAGGTATATTAGGAATAAGAGCATTACTTAGTAAATAATAAGATCCATCTGTTCCTAACCACCAAGCATATTCAAAGTTAAAAAATCTTTTACTAGTATCTGTTTTAGATATACCTGTCCCATTCCAACTTCTATTATGTTCATCTACTTTAACATTTCCATAAGAAGACCATAAAGCTACAGTAGGTTTACTTTTATTAGAAACTAAATAATTTACTATTTTATTATATACTACATTTCCTTCATCTTCGTCCATTTCTATATGCCAATTATTATCTCCATTATCTCTATTTTGATAAAATTTATAAACAACGTTTCCAGAGTAATCACTATCCGTATTTTTATTATATGTTAATATTTGTCCTAATCCAGTTTCTTCACTTCCTGTCTCATCAATTACCCAAGTTCGACTAGTTAACCACCAAGGTTTTTCATTAAATCCTAAACCAAAAAGATCATCCACTTCAGGAGCTTTAAATATAGTATTAACTAGTATATTAGATTTTGGTTGGTAATTACCACTAAATTTAGAAACTAAATGATTAGTGAAATTAATACATTTACTTAAATCAGTATTGTTTACATTTTTCACTTCATACTACATATAATTATTATTTTTATCTACATTAGTTGTATTATTATCATATATATTATATGTAATATTATTTCCTTCCTATTCAGAAGAAACACTTTCTACAGCTAATTTTATAGAAACTTTCTATTTATCTAATTCAAAAGGATAATTTTTCTCATTCTTTAATTTTGGAATATAATTTATAAGATATGAACTAAATTGTTCTGTATATTTATTCTAATATATATTCTATGTTGTATTATTTTGTATTATTGGTATATGTGTTTCTGTAGTAGTAGGTAATAACTATTTTAATAAGGATGAAGTACTACTTCCATCTATACTAACAGTATGATACTTAATAAATACACCATTACCATCAACTATATTGGCATAATCTTGTAAATAATCAGAACTTTCAGCAAAGAAACAACTATTTAATAAAGGAGTAGTAAGAATAAATCTTTCTCCTATAATTTCTTCTGTGTTATTTTCGTCGTCTAATACTTTATACAACTATACTGCATATAAAGTTTTATTAACAAGATCCAGACTTTCATTAAAAGTTCCAAAATAATTCTTTTTTCCAGATATATCTAAGATAGTTTTATCTCCATTTAATAAATTTATAAATTTAAATCTTATATTTTTTATTTTCTAAGATTTTTTAGGATAAGCCTCAAGTCCCCATACTAAATTAGTTCTAGATTCTCCATTTACTATATTATTATAGTATCTCCAAGTATTTATTTTAAATTCTCCAGAATTAAGTTTATTTAAATCCATTTCTAAAGTAGATTTAAGACTTTGCATAGAATTTATAGTGTCTTTAATTCTATGCTAAGGTATAACATCTATAAATAAATAATTATTATCATCAGGAATAAAATTAAGATTTATTTTATAATTATTAAAATCTTCTTTAATTTTTGTATAAGGTACCCTAATTTTAAAATTATTAGAAGTTAATTTATAAATATTAATAATTGGATCTACTATATTCTCTTTTTTACAATTATATTTATAGTCAATATTTAAATTTAATGTAGCTGTATATTTATTATTTTCTTTAACTGTTTCTCCAGAAATATCTACATCTATAGAATTTATAGAATTTAATGTAGCTATTAAATATACTTTTCCTGATATTTTACTATTAAAAGTATTATAATCTGTATAAGATCTTTCTCCATCTACCTAAGATTCAGAAGCTTGTAATTCTGGTTTTATAAATGTTCCTAAATATCTATTATTTATATCTTCTATTAAATCTCCTTTTTTATAATCAAGAATATTTTTAGGGTAGTAAAAATTTAAACTATCTGTAATATTTACTAAGTTATTACTACTATCAAGTACATATAAACCTAAGGATATATCTCCTTCTCCTTTATTTCCTAATTGATTAGTAACTGTGAAAGGAATTTTATTAAGGTCAGCTATTAAACTGAACATATCTCCAGGATGAAAAATACGTCCATTTTCTAATTCTAATTTAATAGAATAATTCTATATTTCAGAATAATTATTATCCCAATTTTTAGATGTTAATAAAGAGTTAAAATCTAAATTACATCCAGTACCTTTTATATTTTCTATATTTCTTTCCGGCGAAGGAAAACTTCCTACCTAACCTTTCTATGTAACTGGATTATAAGAAGCTATATAAATAACTCCACCATATTCTTTCATACCTATAGGTATATATCCTTCAGGTAGATAAGCACTTTCTACTCTAGCATTTCCCATATCATTTTGAAGGACATTCTCATTACCATTCATAGTAGTAATAGTAGCATTTAATGCATCAGTTAATACATTATTAGGAGTTGTCATTGGATGTAAATCTTTCTACATTCCTCCTGTAAAAGTATTAGTTTGACTACTTTTCATAATTCAAAAACTTATTATTTGTAACTAATATATCTTTAAATTTTAATGGAGATCTTATTTCTATAAGTTCTGGATTCTTTAATTTAACTTCTTTATAATATTTTAAAAAACCTAAATCATAAGGAGATTTAATTTTAAATACATATTTCGCTTCATGCTAACGTATCCTACATTCATCTTCTATTCTAAACATAAATATATGCTTCATCCTAAAATAGGTTCTTTTTCTTCCTTTAGATTTTTGCTACGATAAATATTCCTGATACTAACTATCAGTCATAGTGAAATAATAATAACCATTCCATTTTATTTTTTTCCTTTTATACAGGATTCTTATCTTTTTACTTAGTTTTTTAGCATAATAGTTAAAGTAAGATACAGAGTCTTTCCTAAGAAATCCTATATACATCCATATTTCTTTATCTTGTATAAATGTATCTCCACCATAACTATTATGTAAATATAGCTACCTAAATTGATAATTCATAATCTTTTCCAGATCTTTTCTATCAATCTAAGGATATAAATTCTAAAGATCATCAATATAATCTTTACTCGTTTTAATGATCATTACTAATATTGTTTCCCTAAGTTAGTATAATCAGTTAATTTATTTTTATATTCTTTATTGAGATAAATAGGTTTTATACGAGTAGGTCGACCTTCTCTATCATACATATTAAGTACAAGCTAATTACCACTAAAATTAGAAGATAGAAAATCAACATCTTGAAATTTTCCATTCTATCTAGCTCTAATAAATTCTTTACCATCAATTCTTCTTACATGAATATCAGATTTACGACTTCCCGTTGGTAACTAAAAAGTAACATTATTATCTATAATATCATTTAAAACTAGTTTAATAGCATCCCTAGCAATTCTTTTAATAAGTTCTTTATTTTTAACTGTTTTAAGTTTTTGCTTTTTAAGATTCATCATCATTTCGTCCTAATTAAAGGCACAACCTACCGCATAATTCATATTAATCCTCTTTTATATAAACTGTATTTTCTTTAATTAAATTTAATCCATTACTCAATTCAATAGAACCATTATTAAAGATATAATATTTTCCATTTCCTTCTATATCTTTATCTGTTCCTATTAATACATTATCTTTATCTTTTTCCTCCATCTAATTTTTAATTACAGGAAAAATATATTCTCCTTGTTCTCCTTCTAATGTAACCGCTTCACCTTTTGGAATAACTTTACCCTCTTCATATGTTTTACTCTTTACATAGGTATCGTTTATTTTTTTATAAGTACAAGCTTTAATTCCAACAGGTACTACTAAATCAAAATCATTAGAATATAAAGTATTTGGAAGAGTAACTTTTACAAAATCATTCTAATTAATATTAGCATCTAGTTTAAGTATATTTAATTCCTAATTATTAGCCACTCTTCCTCCAATAAAGAAAGAAGGATTGTTCATGCCATAAAAATTAGATAAAGTTATATTATTTACAGTATTAAATACATATAAAATTCTATTTCCTGTTTTTTCAAAGGTAATATTATCTATATTATCTTCAAATTTAATACTTGAAAATTTACTAAAGGCAAATGCTAAATATCCTATTTTCTTTACAGAACTTGGTATAGTTAGTTCTCCTGTATACTTATTAAAAGCAAAAGCTCCAGCTCCTATTTCAGTTACAGTATTGGGTATTCTATCAATCTGCACATCACAAGTAGCTAAAATAATTTTAGATTTATCTTTATTATATAATATACCATTTTCAAGAATAAAATTTTTATTCTCTGGATCTAAAGTAAGAGTTATTTTAGTTAATTGTTCTTGTCCTAATAATGGATTATCTCCAATAGTATGTACATTTTTAGGAATATTAAAAGATTGTAAATAATGTACTTTTCCTTCTGGTAATGCATAAGTAGCTGGATACTAACCTGAATAAAAAGCAAAAGCAAAACTTCCTATTTTTTCTAATTCTTGATTAAGATGGACTTCTTCTAAAGTAGGACAATATTTAAAAGCTAAATTATCTATTTCTTTTATATCAGTTTCTAAAAATAATTTCTAAAGACAAGCGGAATTTCCTAAAGTAAGTTTTTCTATTTTTTTACTTTTTGATTTAACTATATGTATTTCTGAAAAACCTAAATTTGTATCAATATAATTATATTCTAAATTGTCCTTTAATACTTCAAAAGTTTCTGTACTTATTTTTATTTTGTTATAAATATTTGGAATGTGAGCCATCCCATCAATTACACTATCTTTAAGAAAGATAACGTTAGATAAATCTTCAACAGGAATAGGTAAACCTTGATTATTATTATTATATCTAGTTAAGGTACCATCAGTAAATATATTATTCGCATATATTGTTTGTACTACATCATTAAATCCAAATTTAATAATTGCAGGAGCTGTAACTGAATCTTCTTTATAATAACAATTTATTTTATTTATTTTATTTCCTAAAATAATTTTATTAACTTTTGAATCTTTTTGTAATTTAATAGCTAGTGTCTATAATTTAGGACATATTACTTCTTCTAAAGCAGGACATTTTAAAAATAATTTAGTAGTTCTTCCTTCAAATTTTTGAAATTCGGGTAAATTAAGAATTTTTAATTTTGGATTAGTACTAAATAAAATTAAACCGTTAGGATATTGTTTATGCAGTTTAACTTCTTGTAATTTAGGTAAATTTATTTCTTCTAATTTTGGACAATTATATACCACATTTCCATAAGTATAAATAATATTATTTCCAGTTATACTCTTTAAATTAGTATAAGCAAAAACATTTATTCCTAAAGATGTAACACTATTAGGTATTGTAAAATCAATATTATCAAATTGAGCGTAAATAAAAGCATAATCATCAATATGCTGTAACTTTTCTGGAAATTCTATAGATTTTATTTTACACTTCTTAAACATTCTAGCAGGAAGCGTAGTTACTTGTGTAAAATATTTTAATTCATTAAATGAGATCTTTTCAGAATATTCATTAAATAATCTTACACATTTCTCATTAAACAATGTATTATTAACCAATGCTGCTTCCTATTCAGTTATTTCGTTAGGAATTACCTTTCCTCCAAATAATTTTACTATTTTATCTTTTACATAAGCACTCTCGAACTATATTATAGGAGAATTTTTATCTAAAATTACTGGAAGTTCATTAGAAATTAATTGTCCTGTTTTTGTATATTTCTAATTTGAGTATCCATACTAAGGTACTCCGTTTTTTGTTATATCCATATTATACTAAAGGTTTTAATGATTTACCATAAACTTTTCTATTCCATGATGTTTTAGCATCAAGTATTTCATTCATCTCATTTTGTGATATATGATAAGGTATTCTAGCAGCATCACATAAAGTATTCCAATCTCTTTTAAGAGCTAATGCCTACTATGTTTGAGTTGCATTATTAGTTTCTAACGATTTTTTATAAATAACAGTCATAGCTATATAACAAGCTATAGCATCTACTTCTTTATCAGTTAACTCGGGTAAACCATCTTCATCTAATACTTCCCCGTAATATAATATAAATATTTTTCCTCCATAATCTTTATCTAAATAAATAGTATCTCCAACTCTTTCGTAGTGAACATATTTTCCTCTTTGGTATAAATTATTTTTAAATTTCTTCCAATATTCATTATAATTTTCAACAAAGTTAGAGTTATAATCTCCGTAATTGTGTATATTAGAAGTATAATTCCAATCTTCAAAATCATAAGTAATTGCTTCTATTTCTTCGCAATTACAAGGAAGATCTACAGAATTATCTTCACATTTTACTTTAGCACAATATCTATATAATTTCATTCGCTTATTTCCTATAAAATTATAAGCTATTAAACCTATTTCTTCAGCATCTTCTGGAGGCAATTCAACCCCATAAAGAAGTTTTGCTTGATAAGTTGCAGAGTGAAATTTATTCATCCTTGTTCAGCTTGCTAAGTATTAGGTGTAATTGGCGCAGCTAACTAACGATAATAATATAATTTCTTTTTAGTTAAGCGTTCCTTAATATCTGCTGTTAAAAAATTAAGATTATCATCAATATTTTCTTGGCAACAACTTAATCCTTCTAATTGCCTAGGATCTTTAAAAATAGCTACTACTGAGATCATCTTAAGTAGAGGAGCATTAAATATGTAACCATCTATTAAACCATTCTCATTAGGTGTACTATCTAAATAAACTACTGGTTTATTTTTACCTCTTTTTCTATATTTATGATAATAATTAAAAGCTAATGGCTAAGAATAGTAAACAATAAAAGGAACTTGCCTATCTGTAGATCCTATATAATTAATAGAGTTCATTCCAAAATCATTAATTATTTGAGGTATTTCAAAATGAGCTACAGGGTCTCCAAACTATTTACAAGGACATCTATCCAAATCTTTACAATCTACTTCTACACAATTAATAGCTAAAAGTAAATCTTTTACAGGAGCTATTCCTTTTATAGCATATTCTTTAATTATCTATAATCGTTCTTCAACTATTTCATCTTCTAATTGTTCCAAAGATAAAGACATAGTATTATGCATACCTCTTAATCCTGAAACTAAATCATTTTTAATAGCTGATGCTAATTTTTCTATTTGCATATAAATGAAAAAAGCGAAGGCGACATTAGTCTCCCTCGCCTAATAATAATTAAATTAAAATTACTTCTTTTTAAATTCGTCTGGTTCTGGAATGTCTTGAACTTTACCATCTGTCTTAGGACCTACTTTTACAAAGTCAGTTTCCCCAGCAGAACCTTCAAATTCAGTACCAGCTACTTTAGCCTTAATTTTAGCATCATCCCAATCAAGAACATCCTTCCACTTTTCTAACCAAGTAGCATTTACAGTTCCTGGAGTATCTCTCTTTACAAAGAATACATGACAAGTAACAGATGTTACATCATCACCTACTGCATCAGAACCAAGAATACCACGGTGTACACAGTAATAAATAGTAAACTGATCATATTCAGCACCTAAGATAGGAGCTTCGTCTTCTAAAATATGACCAAAACGAAGATTTGCAGCAGAAGGCAAACGAAGATTCTTCATAATATTACGATAAGTACCGAAGCCTGGATTATTAACTTGAGTAAGCTGAATTTTACTTGTAGTTACATTTCCTTCACTTTGGAGATAGTGATCCATTTCTATGAAATCATTTTCTTCTTTATCCCATACTTCAAGAATTACTTTCTTAAATACTTGTTCACCAGAAATACCTTCAATAACTAATTTACCAGAAGCATTACTAATATTAAAAAGACGATCTTCGTACACAGAGAAATGATAACGATTTACTATCTTAACAATATAATTTGCAATCTGATCTGCAGTCATACCATTCTTTACAGGAAATTCAATCATAATTGGACGACCTTTGTAAACATCGTTATTAGCATAACGTGAGTCCTAAGAATCTGTAAGACCAATATACATATTAAGTCTAAATACCTGAGGTTTAACAGCTGCTTTAGCTACAACATCATCTAATGTAATTTCAAGTTTTGGCACAACTTCAGCTTGATACTCACGAACATAAGCTGCTTTAATATTTTCCTTCTTAAATTCTAGATGACGCTTCACCATAAGTGAATTATGAATAGTGCCATCTGGATCTGTGGTACTTACAGGAGTAAGTAAATCTTTTTTAGTAGTCCAATCTTTTAAAGAATTAACTACAGTAGTCGTTGTAAATTTAAACATAAATTAAAATATAAATTTTTATTTTGTCTATCCCTGAGTTGGAGATACGATAGACTATGAAACTGGTATATGTGTTTGTAATCTAGGATCGCTTGCGTTTTCCATTACAATTTGAACCAACTCATTAACAATCTCTAAACATACGTAATCTGGAAATTCTAATAACTAAGAAGTATCATCCACAAGATCTAATTCATCTTGAGATAATATTATATTTTGAGGAGTTTTTAAATAATCTACATAAACGGCATTTAATTTAACTCTATTATCTTTACCATATCTTAATTCCATTCTTACATTAGAAGGATTACCATAACGTAATTTATTATTTCTTCTTACATTATCGTATGTTGTATCTTTACCTTCAAATAATGTGTTTAATAAATCTGTTCCTCTATAATCCTATTTTACTTCATTAGTAGGAATAGCAGTACTATTTATAGAAGAAGAATTAGAATTACTAATTTCTTTATCTGAAGTATTTATGTGATTAAAATAATAGTAAGGTCTTTTATATGTAGGTTTCATATAATAATTATTCATTATTTCTCCCCACATATCAGCAGTTAATCTATTAGCTTTATAATGTAAATATTTTCCTTCTTTATCACATTTATTTAATGGTTTTAAAACCTAAAATTCGCAAATACAATTTAATAAATGAAAATAATCTCTAGGCAAATCTACCTATATAAGATCATTATATAATTCATCTTTATTAGTATTTAAATTCGGAACTATTGGAATTTTAACAGTAGATTTTAAAACTCTTAAATCGTCTGTAGTCTATTGATTAATATCGTATATATTATATCTTTTATTAATATACTTATATACTGCGACATTAGACCAATAATTAAAATCCTCTAAAAGGATAGCAGGCGCATTTACTTTGTTTAACTCTGTTAAAAGCGCCAACCAAAGTTGCCTAGCTGTCATATATTATTATTTTTTGTCTTCTTTATTATCCTCCTGTTCATATAAATGAGGATATGTGTCTTTACGAATTAATTCAAGAACACGTTGATTTTTAGGTTGTTTCATCCAACTAATAGCTGCTTTGTCTGAAGCACCCAAGATAGTAGTATCATATGTATACACCCTATCTTTTACTCTGATTACTTCATTATCAACAGCATCAATAAGTAAAAGTCTAAGTTGAGTATCTGAACCTGTGTATATATCTATAATTTTATCTGGATCTTTTTCTGCAGTTTTAATTAAGAAATCTTCTACATCAGAAGCTGCAGCATTATGCATTCTCTTACCAAGTAATTTAGCTTTTGTAATTAATCCAGTAAGACCTTGTTCCTCTTCTAATATAAAATTAATTGCTTTATGAATAAGTTTCTTTCTAGATACTCTAGCTGTAGCAATAGCACCTGGCTTATATACATAAAGTTCAGCTACACCATAACGAGGTCTGCGAGAAGATCTATCTAAAGTACCATCAATCAGTGAATCTCCCCTACTATCTTTAGCAAATCTACTAGGAGCAATAAGAGGACTATTTTTAATAGCTTCCCATTCATTTCTTTGATATTCATCTTCAAGATTAAATACAGTTCCATCTTCTACAGTAAATGTTTCATCTTCTTTAATAAAATATTTACCGCTGTTTCTATCTGCATCTGAGAGAATCATATCACCATTAGAATCCACTCGTCTTACACAGTCTGGATACCTACCTGTTTTAGGATCTTTACTTGGTTGGATAAAATATTTCATTCCTACTTTACCCCATACACTACGGAGAATAATTATTTCTCTTGATGGGTCTACATTTTCGTTGTTCATATTAATTCATTAATTATTTTATATTAAAAATATGTAGAGAAGGTATAAAGCTTCTCTACATTATCTTATATTTAAAAATTATCTTATATATTTATTATTATTGTTCACGCAAGATAAAACTACGATAAGGATTAAATACTCCAATACCTGAATAACCCCAGTTAATTATCTTTGATCCTGCTACTGGACTAGAAACTTCGCCTGAACTCAAACCGTCAAGTCCACCAACACCTACAAAACGGTTATTAATAAAGTCTCCGTTTTTCAAAGTAAACATCTGAATTGGGGGTTCACTGCCTGTAGAATCTGAAGTTAAATCAAGGCAAAGCATATATGCTTTATCCTAGCCGTATTCACGAGAGAATGTTTTATCAACTTTAAATGATACTTGGTTGCCCATAAATTCATAAGACTGGAATGTTGCACCTACATCAACATAACCATTAGCTGCCTTAGAATACATAAATGTACCATCTGTTTTATAATCTGCAAGGAAATGTCCAAGTACTTGATTAACCAACATAAATCCTCTTTCATTAACAATAAACAAGAATTTATTACCTGTTGGATTATCAGCCTTCTCAACCATCATAGCTATTACAGTATTAAAAATACTAACAGAAAGTTTAGAGAAAGCATACTTACTAGCAAAACGTTCTACTTGTGGAATTAAACCATCACCAATAAGAATTTGACGTCCTGTATCTGGATCAACAATGGTAGATTTTCCATTAACATCGACATTACACTTGTTAAACAACAAACCATTGTTACGTACGTATAAGAAATTTTCAAGAAGATCTTTCTCTTTTTTATTCATCTTATATACTGATTCTGACAAAGAATCTTTAGATTTACCTTCAGCAATACTAACAAAAACATCTTCATGAGCTGCATAAAGAGCTGAATAGCTATCATCTACACGGTGAGTAGTAATATAATTACGATGTTTTTCAATATTTGATTGATATTTTGTATAACCCTATTCATGTAATTCAGGCATAGCAACACTTTGGAAACGAGTAGTCATACCCGGCATACAAGCAGTAGTATCTAAAACTGAACTATAATCATTATCAATCAAACGACCTGTAACTTCCCAATAATCGTCAGCCTTACGTACAGGTTCATACAATACAATTACTTGCTATTCAGAAGCTTCAATCTTAAAAATATCATACTTTTCGTAGTAACGTTCCTTGAAAGCAAATGTAATTTCACTGCCATTTTCACCTGTATCAGTAGGTTCAGCAGCAAATTCTACACGCTTAATGTAGTTTGTTTCGCATTCCCATTCAAAATAGAGAGAATCAATAGATTGATACTTATTACTTGACTTAGAACTCTGATAAAAAATATTTCTAAGAGATTCTGTCAAATAAGATGCAGTCAAATGTGGATATAAACGAGAAACTACACCGAGTTTATGAGGCTTTGAACCTAAGAACTTATAAAAATCTTCGTATGTTCTTGTTTCGCCCATTGTAGGACGATTAGTTGTAAATTGTGCAATTAACATTATTAAATAAACTTTTTTATATTATTAATCTAAGTCGTTAATACTTAAAATTTTATTTGAATCCTTTTTAATATAAGGTTTTGTAGTAACGACACGCGTTTTAGATTCTTTCTTCTTATTAGCATCTTCTAAACCTTTTTTATAAGAAGATTCTCTAACGCTAGCAATCTCATTTTTAAAATATTCAGTTATGCTATCTATAGCATCTGCTCCCTTCAAAGCGAACCACGCAACTTTGACAAGTGTTTCTGGATCATTTAAAGCTTTGCCTAAATTACTTACTCCAGAAGCATCCTAGCCTAAAATAAATTGAGCTAGTTCATACTTATCATCATTATCTAGTTCTAGATCTATTCCATTAACATTGTCTAAAGAATCGATAGTATTAGCAATATTAGTAGCAAACTCATTATATTGTTGCTATTGCTCTTCATCCATTATAGCTTGATTTTGAGCATTTTCTTCTTCTTCATATTGCTTATATTCTTCCCTAATGCCCTTAACTTGTTTCTAATATAACTCTTCATTAGATTTAGCTTGTTCTAAAGCTGTGTCTAATTGTTCTTGAGTAATATCAGGAATACGATTTTTTAAATCTATAATAAATAGGTCATCATCTGTTAAATTATCTACCTTATACATAGGCTGCATAGAATTTGCATATTCCTACATACCTTGATTTTTAATATAAGATATAAAATCATCAACAGTCATACCATTATCTTTTAATTCTTGAGCTAAACTTAAAATATCCTAATCTAAATCTAATTTATTTGAAGATGTAGAATCTTGTGGTTTAGAATTATTTTCTTCTTTATGGCTAATAATAGCTATTTGTTCATCTAAAGACAAATTATTCCAATCTAAATTCTCAATACTTCCATCTTCATTTTCAAACTTAATTTTACTAGGATCTTCTATGCCCTATCTTTTAAGTAATTCTGTTACAACATCTGTTTCTTTCGCATGAGGTTCTTGATTATCATCTGCATTATCGTTATCAGGGTCCTAAGGGTTATTAGGTTCTGGTTCGGTTGCAGCATTATTAGGATTATTCAAGAAATCATCATCAAAGTCTAAATCATCAATTCCTATTGCCATATTATTATTATTTTAATTATTCTTAGCAAAGATATTATAAAATATTAACTATTCCAATATTTTTGCTAAGAAATAATTTATTACTTAAGATTTTTAATTTCTAAAGCTAAATCTACTAAAAATAAAGGAATTTCATTTTTACTATCAAGTTTATTAATAGTATCCTTTAATATTTTAATTTTATCTGAATTTAAATTAAATTCTTTTTCATAATCTTTATCTGGATCCCAGTAAATATTATTAGAATTATCTATTCTATAATTAATTACTTTCTTTTCTTCATCTGAAAGTTTTAATTGCTTTACTAACTCCATTATTTCTACCATATCTAAAAGATTACCTTTATTAGGTAGAATTTGTAAAAGCATAAGTCTATTTTTTATGTTTAATTTCATATTATAAATATTTAGCTGTCCACACAATTTTACCATCATGTAAAATTGAAGTTAAAATAATTAAAACAGTCTAACCTTTTTCTAAATAAACAAAATTCTTATAAAAGTCATTATTTAAAATAATAGTATCTGTCTACGTCATACTTACATCTTGCATACTCTCGTTTGAAAACGAAGTAAACTTACTATTATTACAGTTAATTTCTAATCTTGTTGTATTATTTGTACTTACATTAGAAATTATATAAGTTAATCCTAAATCACACTATTCTACTTTTGGTAAATATACATCCCAATTTCCATTACCTTTAAATAAAACATAATTATGTAATTTATCTAAAGTTTCATCATCATTTTCAATTGTATGTGTTGCTAGTCTTAATCCTGCTATAGTTCCTCCTAATATAGAAATAGCTTTATTATCTTCTATAGAATTTCTTATGTCTATTACTAAACCTGATTTAGACTAACTATATTTTAAATTATCTTCTAATCTTAATAAATAAGATCTTGTAAGAGGGTCAAACTAGGTTCCTATATAAGTAATTCTATGCTAATAATCTTCATTACCATTTAATAATATTTTTGGTCTATTTTCTAAAATTTTATTAAATGCCAATAAAGAAGAATCTAAATATAAACTAGCAGGACTATTATTATCTTTAGTTCCAAGATAACCATTATTAATTTGAATTCCAGCAATTTTACCTTTTTTTGCATTTATTTCGCCTGTAAATACTACATTTCCAGAAGTATCCCAAGTAATATTATTTCCGGCTAAATGTCCAGATCCATCTTCATTTAATGCCCAAGCAGAAACACCATTAATCTTTTCTTTACTTTCTAGTTTAAGAGCTTTTATTAAATCAGCACTAATATAACCATCTTTAAATAAAGCAGCCTATTTAGTATTACCAGAAGAATCTATGGTATTTATCTAAATCTAATTTGCATTTAATATTATACCATTATTTCCAGGACTTATTTCTTTAATTTCTAATCCAGCATTTTTAAAACTTAATAATATACCTTCTCTAGTAAAATCTACAACAGATACTCCATTATTTAAATGAAACTCACCTGTAAGAAATACATCTTGTCCGTATAGTCCCCAACCTTTAATTTTAGATTTACCATTATTATCTAAATAGAAATTATCCCATTGACCATCAAGTTTTCCTAATCTTACTTTAACAGGTTTTATATATGTATATAAATATTTTCCATCTTTCTACTAAACTGTTCCGTCCAAATTAAATAATGGTGTTTTATAAGGTTCTGCATAATCTGGAGTATTAGCCCCACTTATTACTAAGGAATAAGGAGAATTGTCTTCTATAGATGTTATATAATAAGATCCCTATCGTTTAGTATTACTAATATTACCATACTAAACAAGAGTATCTTCAGGCTATAATGATAAAGAAGAATCTGACTAAACTAAACATACTTGACCTTTACCAGTTCCCCATAATACTTGTAATACAATTAAATTATAGCTACTTACATTAATGCCATTCATTTTCTAACATCTAAGTAAATCTCCTACAGAAAATACAGGCTCATCTACCTCTATTACAAATAAATTATTATTAAAATATAACTAATATTTTTTAAAATATTCATCATATATATTTATTACTTTGTATTTTCCTGTATTTTCATAATCGGAATTACATTTAGTAATAGTAGCATTTAAACTATCTATTATATATTTATTATTTTCTTTATCAGGAAGTGGAAATATTCCATATTTAGTTTTTAGATAATTACCATTATATATAGATCTACCTAAAAGATACTGTCCTTTTTGTATTGAAAAATTATTATTATTTATCTAAGATTCTACTAAGAAAACATTTTTTATTTTTGTAGAATTAGTTACCCATAAAGAACCATTAGTTGCACTAATTTTATTTACTACTAATTCAAATACTTTTAAAATTTTTCTTACAACTAAATTATCTATAGTTAATGTATTGGTTTCAGAATCTAATTGCCAACCAAAACCCTAAAATCCAGACTAATAATTCGGAGAACCTATAACATCATCTACAATAATTTTTTTCTTAAATAATTGAGGTTTATGATATTCCCATTTTCCAGTAATTGTCTCGTTTTCATTTTTCTATGTAAAATCTGTTGATTTATAACCTTCTAAATATTCAGAATTTAAATTATTAATTAACTAATTAGAATTTATTTTTAGAGGAGTATCTTCTGAATCTAAATAAAGAGTTCCAGACATTACATCCCCAGTTTTCTTTACATAATTACCTTCATGTCCTTGAGCCTCAACTATCGGAATAAGCTAACCATTAACTCCTAAATATAAAGTCTAATTAACACTATTAAATACTAACTATCCCTCTGATTCATATTTAATATTTGGATTATCTGAAATAATAACTTTAGAAGTATCAATATTAGCAAGTTCTTTTATAATATCTGAAAGTAACTTAATACTTTTTCCTGACTAAATATATACTTTTCCTAAAGATTGTAATACTAAATCAGCACTTGGAGTTCCTACTAATACTTTATTTCCTCCAAATAATTTTTCTGTTTTTATTAAATTATCCATAATGTAAATATATTATTTTATTTTAATAAATAAAAGTAAGTAGAACTGTTCTACTTACTTTTAATATATATATTAGTTAAAAATAATATTCTAAGTACCATAACTATAAAAATCTCTAGAAGTAGTTGGAACGTTTTTAATATATATAGCCTAATTATGATTATATTTAATTATATTTCTTAAATTAACTGTAGCAATAGGAAATATACAGCCCTAAGAACTTTTAGATATATTAATAATAGGATAATTATTAATAATCCAAGAATTAATAGGTTTAGAAGCAGGATTAATAAATAAATTACCACTAGCAGCCTGCATATAGGAATTATTAAATAAACTATCACATTTAGTCTAAATTATACTCCAACCATCTTCCCCACAAGTATTGTTAGATATAAGTTTAGTATTAAACATCACATTAATAGGAATTTCGCCATAATTAAAATATTGTATAAATCCATATAAATTATTATTATCTGTATATAATGTAGGATAAATTTTAAATGACGTGTCTAATAATAAATAATAATAATTAATTATTTCCTAGTTACTTGTATCTGAAATCTAATTATTAGGTATTCTATAAATAACTCCTATTAAATT
Organism: uncultured Erysipelotrichaceae bacterium; assembly: GCA_963535465.1. Classification (GTDB taxonomy): domain Bacteria; phylum Bacillota_I; class Bacilli_A; order RF39; family UBA660; genus CAUSWF01. The sequence continues at coordinate 46,080 of CAUSWF010000002.1, forward strand.
ATTTATATTACCCATGTTAAAAAAGTTTTCTGGAACAAATGAATATACTCTTTTCTTTTTAATGTTAGGATTATTATGTTTAAAAGTAAATTCTCCGTAGAATGTAGGTAAAATATTTAAACCTACTAAACAACCAGTACTATCAGATGGTGCTTTTAATCCTTGTACTAAATTAGGTGGAAGAGATCCAATTAAATTAGAATCTTTAAACGTATTACATATATTACACTCTTCTGTACACCCAGCAAAAAAATCTGGAGGAAGAATATACTATCCTAACTTTTCTCCCTAATTCCAACCTACTTTTAAAGTATTAATCCATTGCTAATTATCTTTATTAGTATAATTTGTAGTTTCATAAATACATGTAGTAGGATGTAATATATCGTAATCATATTCATTAGGACTTAATGTTTTTAGTATAGTAGAATTAACTTTTTCATAATATTCAGTATCAGTTAAATCATTTCCATCTAATGTTTGTAATACAGAATTGGATAAATTGAAAGACTAATAATTATAAGTATTTTCCTTAAATTGTACAGATTCGAAAGTCTACTTAAGATTATTAATTACTTTATCATAAGTGTAAGTAATTAAATTTATTTTAGTATGAGAATTAGATTTTATTCCACTACCATCAATAGCTACTTTATATACAGGAGTTATAACTTTTTTACGTTTATTAAAGAAATTATATTTAGGTACTTTTAATATTTTACAGCTATGAAAAGCACCATACCAATTTACTGCTCTAGGGAAATATATAGGATAATTATCAATATCCATATATTCAGTATCTAAGTTAATTAACTAACTATTAGTTTCTACACCAGTTATATCATTTATAATTCTTAAATTTAAGAAAGTAAAATAAAAAGATTGTATGTTATTTAATACTACAGGAATAGATGCATTATTTCCAACTAAGTAAGTTCTTGTAAATAAGTAACTTATACTGTAAGGTAAATTTCTATTCTAAGAAATATATGTCCATATTTTATCCCAATTCTACTTAGTTATATATTTAGTAGTTCCATTAAAAGCATCTCCTATATCCTCCTAATTACTACAATTAGTTAAATAATATTCCCAATTTAATAATTCAAACATATCTATTAACGTATTAGTATAAATATTTACTAAAGATCCTGATACACTATTTAACTATAGTTTCTTAAGTTTAAGATTTTTATAGTCATCTATTTTTATAGATATAAAACTTCTAAATAAACTTCTTAGATTAGACCAATTAGGAGAATCAAATAAATTATTATAATTAGGATAAATATTATTTACAGAGTCATAGAATATATTAAAATTAGAAATAGACTATATGTTTGAAGAGTTAACATCAGAATTATTAAATAGTTCCACAACATTAGGATTTTCTACAGTCTAATTGCTCGTATTAACTATTTTAATAGTTCTATACATCGGATAAATGTAAAATAGATTCAAAGAATTAATTTTTAATAATATATCATTAAGACCTGTATGTTCCAATACTCTAATGTATTTATTAGATTCGGAACTATTCTAATTATCGGGTCCAAAGAAACCATTCATATCTACAATACCGTCTCCAAAATCTTTAAACATATCTTTATTAATCATATCATATTGGGTTTTAGCAAAAACTCCAACAGCTGATTTAACTTTTTTAAACCTGTTTAATTTTATTCCAGTACCATAACTTACAGGCGTTAAAGTAGTATTAATATTCTTCTAACCATAAAATAAATAATTTATATTAGTTACATGTTCTAAGTTTTCTGCATATTGTATGAACTGCTAAACAGATTCCATATCAAATGTACCTGTACCTATTTCATTACTAAACATGCTAGAAATATTTGTACAATTATTATCTATACTAATAATAAAATTCTCTATATCAGACAATTTGTAGGGAGTATTTTTAAATGTATCAGGACCTGTTATAATTATTTTTATATGATAATCTCCGTCTATATGCGTAAGATTAGTATTTTCAAAAGCAGAAGGATATAATTTTAAATCGTGACTTATAGATAAAGTAATAAATACTTTAGTATTCTACATCGAAAACCATTCTAAAGCTTTACATTTACTAAGATCAAGATCTTGCCTTAGAAGACTTGTATAAGAGGTACCACAATTAGTAATCTTTAAATCCTATAAGATAGTATTATCCTAACCTTTATCAACACACTAGAAAGTTTTTAATTTAGGACAATTATCTACATATATTTTTCTAAAACCATAAGCATTAAGTTCTTCTAGTAAATAATTATTATTAATAATTAAATCTTGCCCATTTCCATATATTGTTAATTTTTTACATTGTAAATTATTTAGAATAGGATTACCTAATACCTTATTCAAAAACACTTCTCCAGCAAATGTAGAATTAGATAAATCTAAAACTTGTAATTTAGAATTAGCAATACTTAAAGATATAGATTTCATATCTTTACCATAGAATTTCTCTAAAGGAACATTTTGAATAGATACATTTCCCATTTTACTTGTAGATAAATTTATAGTTTTGACAATAGGGAAATTACGATTATTTATTTGAGCATCATTAGTACAATTCTACGCATTACTAAATATTATTTCTTCACAAGCAGGCAAACTTATCTAATCTCCTATACAGTTAGATCCAGATAATATGGCTTTATCAAAATTAAAATTCTTTAAATTAAAAGAGTTAATGTATATATTAGTACTTCCTATATAGAATGGGGCTAAATTAGAAATATAAGTCCATCTATCTGAACCTCCTAATCTCATATTCTATGCTCCAGAAGGATCAAATTTAATACTATATGTTTTAGTAGAATCTTCTAAATAGTATCTAGAAACACTTGCATCTTTTGCAACTACTAAGAAAGATTGATCTAAAGCTTTAATTGAAATATCAATAGTATTACTGTATTTTCTATCTTCTCCTTTACTAAATATATCTTTATAAATAATAATATCAGGATTATTTACTGGTATTTCCTAAGAATCTAATTCTGTTTCATATACTTCTGTACCAGAAATTTTAAGACTTTCCCAACTAGATGTAGCCTTATTATATCTCTGTATAAGTCTGTGAGAAGGGGATGTTGAAGCTAATCCCATGTATACATCAAGTATATGCAGTCTACTGTTAAGCCAGTCTTTTACTTTATAAACACCAGGTCCCTAAAAAGATCCTATATCACTTATATAATTAACATGATTAGCTTCTTTAGGTAAATATTTAGCTCTATAGTTAAAATTAAGTAATTCTGGACCTATAGTATTCAACCTCTTAGAAAAATAATTATCTATAAAGTAATCAGCATTTTTAAGACACCCTTTATGTAATTTAGGATCAACTATATCACTTCTAAACTATGCCCATAACTTCAATGGAAAAGTTGTAACAGATCCTTCATCGAGTACTATTGATGCGTATTTAGCTATAGCAAATAAATAACTTGAAGGTACATCAAAGAATGAAACAGTACTAACAATACCTTTAGGTTGGAAATCTCTTTGTACTGTAGCATCAATTAATTCAGTAGATTCTGTAAGAATAGTCCAATAATCAGAATATGCAAAATATCCTACTTTTTTACCATCATTATCTTTACCTAAAGCTGTATCCATATCATAAAATGCAATATAATAAGTTTTACCCCCATTCCATGATTTTACATTTAAGTTTTTCTAAACAGAATCAAGCATACCAAAAGCCATACATATTACATAATATTCAATTAAGCTTTGGTAATCTACATAAGCAGGAATACCCTAATCGATATTACCAGCAACACAATGTAATAAATCTTCTTTAGTTGCTTCATTAATACGCTCTTTTTCAGTATAAACTATTTTATTTAAAATAGGATCTACCTTACGTGTATATTGTTGTCTATAATCGGGAACCTAATTAATTGATTTATATTTATCAGCTTCTATATGTGTAGTATCATATACAGAAGCATTATACTTATCTTCTTGCTTTCCGAAGTTTTTACCCATCTAAGTAAAAGCATATCCTCCAGCTAATGATACTCTTTTAGTAAATTCTGATAATTTTTCTATATCATTTGTATGAGAAATACTTGTATCATTAGATACAAAATCATCATACATACCTTTATCTGCATCATTATATCCAGAAAGTATCAGTTTATCAAATTGTGAAAAATCCCAATAAGGATCGTTATCCTATACCTCAGCAACATTTAATCCATCAACAAATTTATTATTTAAATCTTTATTTATTTTATATATGCCAAAACCATTTTTTAAACCTATAGTTTTTAGATTATCAGTAGATTTATAACCTAAATTATAATAAGATTTACGACCTAAGTTAAAATTATAAACACCTAAATAATATACATGAGTACTAACTTCTTGAGATATTGGATCTCTATAATTAGTCTAAACAAATAAAAGACAAGCAAAACCTGTTAAACAGTTTTTTACATAATTTTTATACTTACCATTATCTCCTGTTTTAAATTTAACAGTATGGTCATTAACAAAAGCACCAATAGCATTATTATTACAATGAGAAGAATCTACTTTATCTGCTTTTAAAGTAAAAGAAGTTTCTGGTAAAAATGTATTATGAATATCTTTATCCTCATAATTAGGTGTACTTTCATTTATAAAATTAGGAGTATAAATATAAGTCTCACTACTATCTGAAGTAGTACTTTCTACACCTAATTCTAAGTTTTTAGCAAAGTTCTACTTTGTAGAAGATCCTTGTACAGTAATAGTAAATTTACCTCCGTCTATAGTATATTCCTATAATCCTGATTTATTTTGGCTATAGAATACTGTAACATCCATAGAACCAGAAGATTCTTCTTGATTGTATTTTTTCTAATACCACTTTAAGAAATTTTGTACACCTTCGCCTTGTTGGAAATTTTTAATATCCTATACTTTTAATAAAAGAATTGGACTTTCAGCTACCTAAGCTAAATTTTTTACAGCAGTAATATCTATTTCAATCATTTTATTATTATCGCCAGAATCTAGTTTAAATTTATTATGTATAGTATTATGTACTGCTATCATATCATTAAAATTAGGAACTAAATCCTATTTATTAAATTTAGATACCCATGTGTAAAAATATTCAGCAACGTCTGAATCAGATATTAAATCTTTTTCTTGAGTAGTATTAAATTGTAATAGATCTAAGAAATTACAATTATATGTAGAATTATTAAATACTAATTTACTATAAGTAGGATTAGCATTTATTATTGTAGTGTTTTCTAATTTACCATCAATATAAACAAGTAATTCAAAATATCTAGTATTACTTCCAGGTGCTGTATAGTAATATTTCTTATGTATTGTTAGTAAATGGTAGTTAGTTAGTTTATTTCCACCTAAAACATCGCATGCAGGAAAATAAATATCAAGAGTGGTAGACTATCCTATCTTTATTTTATTTCTATAGATATATATAAAGTTAGTATCCAAAGAATTAGTAATTCCATCTATATCTTTTAATATAAATAAAGGTTCGTCTTCAGATACAGTTCTTGATAACTCAAATCCAATATTAAAAAGCATACTACTTAAATCCTAACTAGAATTAATAGTCCAATTAACTTCTTTAGGTTGGTTCAACTTATTCATAGAAAGATAAGCATTAGATTCAAATATTGGCTAACAATGTTCAGATTGATTATTAGTACTTAAATGATGTACTCTTAATATTGAATTTTTAGCAAACGTATCAAAATTAAGATTAGCATTACTGTTATATATATAAAGATATTTGGTTACAGAATAAAAATCACGACCATTACTAGAATATAAAGTAAACTTAATTTTATTCCAACCGTCTTGCTGCATTAAGAATGTATATTCTGTATTGCTTCTTTCATTTAATATTCCAGAATTAGAAGAATCTACAACATCATTTATTTCAGTAACAAGTGTGTATTTTCTATTAAGATTGACTCCTTGATATGGTTGTAAGTAAAAAGTTACATTTCCAGGAGAAAATTGATAAGGATTCTATTCAGATTCATCTCTATAAATAAGTCCTGTTGATATTTTAATTTTTAAATATAAATTTCTAGGAATTAAATTACAACTTAATTGTTTTTCTATAGTTATAGGCTACTAATTTTCTGGAGTAATTTCTATAATAACATGGCTAGTATAATAACCTGCATTACTACTATCTGCATAGAAAGCATCTTCTGCTATTTTTAATAAAGGAGATTCTCCAGATCCCTATACAAAATCTAAAGGAATAAAATCTGTAGTAGTTCCATCAAACTTAGAATATTTATATTGTACAGAAGCTTTGATACCAATAGAATAATTTATTTTTATTCCTAAACCATTTTCTACAATATCTTCCATAAAAATATCATTATCTTCACTATAATATTCTTGTCCATTATTTTTTGTATATTTAATAGAAAAATCATAAGGGTTTACTATATACATAGCATTTACCTATTTAGTTTCTCCATTTTCATCTGTTATAGTTACATTAATAGTGTCGTTAATTCCTAGCTATATATTATATGTAGTTGTGAATACATTATCAATATTCAAATAAGAACTTGGAGGATTTTGTACTCCATTTTCGTTTTTATACTAAACATCACATTTAAAATTACCTCCTCCTGGCTTATTAATTTTTACAACTAATTTATATATCCCAGGACCATTTAATATAATATTATTAGATTTAAGTTGAGTATTATCTAGAGTAGCATATATAGACCAGTTATCTCCACTACCGCTTCCTCCAGAACCGCCTTTTCCGCCTACACCGCCGTTCTAGTATATCCATTTTACATTTCCTTTAAGTGAATCTATTTCAATTTGCTACTTATTAAGAACAGCATCTAGAGTTTCCCCTAGATGTGTTCCTGTTAAAGTAACATCATTATCAGTTATGATATTTTTTCCTTTTAATTTCATACTGTTAATAATATAGCTTCATCAGTTTTCCATTCTCCATAATTCTTACTTTCTTGAATTTCCTATAGATATTCAAAAAATGGAGGATTTTTACTGTGAACTAGTTGATTAAATACTGTTTTATCTGCAAATATATTTTTAATTCTAATTAATTTAATATCTGTACTTGCAGTATTATCTAAGTTAAATATAGCAAACATAGGAAATTTCTACTAAGCACTAGGAGAATCCTTACCATCTTTAATAGTAGTCTAAGGCAAAACAATAGAAAACTTCTAATTAGTAGAAGGTAATTCTTTATTAGATGTTAATTTATAACCTGTTGCTTGACACATAAAATAAGTTACTCCTCCAGTAAGATCTGGAACTGCTACATAAGGAAAGAATGATTTAGTATCACCTTCTCCAATAGAACCTCGTTTAGATAGAGGGAATTTAGTTAAATCTTTAACTCCATCTATAAATGATATATTATCATTCTCAAGAGATTCAGTCATAGCCATAGGTCCATTATCTTTACTATTCTAATTACCATATTTATAATTTTCTCTTAATTGGAATGTACAAGTATATGTATGTTTGTGCCCACAAATAACAAGAGAAATATGTCTAAATTCCATTAATCTACTAAACCAATAAATACCTTTAGCATTATCCTATGGACAAAGTTGATTTAAATGACTTCCTACTAATGCTCCATTTTTACTTATACTTCTAGACGTTCCCTACTACGCTGTAACAAGTGAGTCGTTAGTAATTACAGTAAATGGACTTTCATGACAAAAAGCTAATGTTTTCTTTGTAGTATCAGTCATTTTGAATAATTTATTATATAAAGGAGTAAACTTCTCTGATGTATAATAAATTTGAGTTTCTGTAGAACTCATTGGTATAGACCATCCTGTATAAATATTAACAGTCTATCCTGTAGATGTATTCAATTTAAACCAGTTTCTACAGTTCTCATAAGTAAGTTCACTATTTACCATTAAGAATCTATAATCTGTAGAATCAAAATAATAAAGAGAAGGAACATATATATCATTTACTATAGGAAGATTATCTAAGTCTATTTCATAACAATTAAATATATGAAAATAATAAGAATTAGATTTGCCTACATCATCACCTGTTCCTAAATCAGTAGGAATAGTTGAGCACAAATCATTATTACCTACTATATTCATCTATTCCAAATGATTAAATAAACAGTAACCTCCTTGATAGTAATCTAACCATTCATTAATACGAGTGCCATTCTAAGTCATATCTCCTGTATCTATAAGAATAGGAATTATATTATTATCATAACAATCCTTATTAATTCTTTCATTTAATTTTTTAGCAGCAGCTGCCCATACTTGATATTCAATCCAATTAAATCCCTACTAATCAGTTATTTGGTAAACTCTCGGTTTATAAGAAGTAGGGTATAAAGTAAATGTCATTTCTTCTGAACAATGTTCAAAATCAGGAGTTCCATCTTTTTTAGATCTACCTACTACATAAGTATAAGTTTTCTTATCAGTTACAGGATTTTCAACTATATCAATAATACATTTATGTGAAGTACATAATGTTTTATTTGCTGGAAAACGAATCATAAATCTATCATAGACAGCTTTCTACACAGATGCTTCAAATACTTTTTTCTTAGGATAAGTAGTAGAAGTTTCTCCTTGATTATTTGCTTTATATGATTCAAACTTTTTCCATCCATTATCTTGCTTAATAAAAACATATTCGTCAAATAAGCCAACAGATACCCAATTGAATGTACGGGTAGTATAAATATTTTTACCAAAACTTACCTATACTATATTTGGTTTATTTTCATCAAGCTGTGATTTATCGGAGCATATATTTTTTCCTAAATAAGAAGCTTTAGGTGTAAAATTCTTAATAGGATACTTAGCATCAGAGAAAGGAAATTCAATGAATTCTTTATCTAAATTTAATACCTAATAGTCATTTACATTACTCCATCTATTTCTAGAGCTATCATATTTATTTAAAGATTGATAACCTTGTTGTGCTGGTTCAAGTTCAAATACATTTTTACTTATAGAATTACTTGCTGCTGGTAAAGCATTTTTTCCTGCCCAATAACCATTACCACTAGAATCTACGTAAGCTTTACCATAATAAATAGCATCTATAAAAGATTTATCGTATACATAAGGAGCAGATTCTTTTTTAATTCCAAGAGTTGTTACGTAATTAGTACTATCTTCAATAAGATAATCTGTATACTTTAATTCTGGATTGCCATAAGTTAAAGCTATTCCAACACCATCTTTAGGATTAAAGCTAATAAGTTCCCCATCAATATACCATTCTTTATCATAAGAATCTACATTTATAAATGTATTTTTATCTTTGGCATTTCCCCATTTCTTCCCTCGAATTAGGTAAGTACCTCCTGCAGGAATTTTACCATCAATAGCTAAGTGATATACTTCTATACCTTTTGGTCCAGTTCTTGCTACATGTAAATAACATCCTTCTAAAGGAATATCTACATCAGCAGAATTAGTTAATTCAATAAAAGTATGAGTACATCCATATAATGTATCATCAGGCATTGGATTATATATAGATCCAATCTATACTCTATCACTATAAAGTCCTGTATTTACTACATTGGTAAACTATGTAATATCTTTATTTGTATTATGCTATTGTATACGTAGAGATCCAATAAAACCTCTTATATCTTTATCTAAAAAAGTAAAATTTTTACTTTGTTTTTCTAACGAATCATTAATAATTTCTCTAGATTCTAAACTACCTTCAGCATTAATTGTAAGTTTAAATTTCTTACCAGTATCATTATTAATGAATATAATATCTTCAAGATTAGATAATTCTAAGTTACCATCTTTTTTAGTAACTATTCCCATATCTTGAAGCTTCTTAATTACTTGTTCTTCTGTCATACCATTATCTTCAGGAGTAATTACGTTATTGGATCCTCCTATAATTTGAAGTTTATAATTATTTTTTATATATAGTTTCTTAGTTTTTTCAACAAAGATTAATTCATTTTCTGGAAGCTACTATGCTATCTCCACTAAATGTTCATAAGTATCAATAGATCTTATAGTTATATGAGCTACTTTATATTTATAAGAATCATCATTTGGTTTATTAGGTATAACCTAATTTGAAAAATTCTAATATTTAGAATACACAGCACATTTAGTAATATCTGTATTATTAAATTCTATAGAATCTAAATTCCATGAATCTTCTAATTCATATTTAGAATTTACTAAACTATTATCTTTCAAATAACCTTTATTTATATTAACATTAGTAGTTAAGTTATCTGCTGTAATATAAATATAATTAGATCCATTAGTTTCATTCTCAATAGTAATTTTTCGGCTAATACAAACCATAATATTCTGAGCATACTATTTGTTTATAATAGTACTTAAATCTATTATTTTTGTATTATTTCCAGATTTAAGATTAATTTTAATATTACTATTAGAAGACTAAATATATATAAATATCTGATTATCTTTTATAGAATTAAATAGTTCATTTTGCCATTTAGTAGAACCTGTAATTTTTAATTTACGTATTACACTAGTATCTATATTTCCCTGTAATCCATGATCTTCATTTATATTTAAAGATACTATTCCAGACAAATTAGATTCATCTACAGCCCATAATGGTTCATCCTATTCATTCTATATATCAGATACTACAGAAGACATAGCTGTTTCTGAGCCTGTGTATGAGTATAATCCGTATTTAAAACTATTCTTTATTTTAGTTATTTCTGCCTAAAGTGCTCGTAGAGAACTCATTAAAATATCTACATAATTAGAATTTTCAGTTAAATGATAGGTAGTGCTCTAAGCTTCTCTATGTAAGTCTGCATCTTCTGGTATAGATATATACTTATCAGGAAGTTGATTTCCTTTAGCATCTATTATAGTCTATGTATAAATAGGAATTGAATCATTATAACCAAATTCCTTCCATTTATTTCCATTATAAATATATAATGTAGAATTACTTTCTACCAGTAATACAAGTCCTTCTTTTTTATACTAAGGATTTTCTAAATAACTTATATCAGGAACTGTATAAAAACCTCCAGCATTTTGAGTCAAAGATAGTTGAAAAATAACCCAAGAATTATTAAGCCACTAAAACCAATGATTAACTCCATTTATAACATAAGCTAACATACCTTCTTTTTTACGAGCTTCTGGTATGTTATTTAACTCTACCTAATCTTGAACACTATATAAACCTCCTTTTAAATCGTTACTATCTACTATAGGAAAATCAAGACCATTTTTCTATTTTATTTGACTAATTACTTCTACTGCCATTTTATTGTTGTTTTTCCTAATCCTGCATAATCACTTCTGTATACATAATATTTAATAGTATTATTTAATTTAGTAGTTATAGTAAAAGGATCAAGTGTTTCAAATCCACCTTCAAAACCATTAACAAACTATGTTATTTTAAAAGGAGTTATTAAATATATAAACTAATCAGTTTCGGCTGTAATAGTTATTGTTCCAGAAGTTGAGGCTGTTAATACTTTCTAATCTTTAGTATAATCTGAATCAGTTCCAAAATATAAAGGAATTACAGGCTATATAGTAATATTATGGGTTACTACTTCATCTGAAGACTGTGCTTCTAATCTAACTAACACGTTTCCTATAAATTTACCTGTAATATTTTTAGTTCCTGATTTTATATTATCTATATTTACTTTTTCATTATTTATATATAAAGTAAGTTTTGTAGGCTACTTTGATATATTCCAAGAAATATTAAATCCAGTTAAATAATCTCCAGAATCATACACATTAATATCTGAAGTAAATGAATTTATAGTTAAAGGTTTTTTTAATATTTTATCTAAAGCCTATTTAACTGTCTGTATATCTTCATAATCAGATATATTATACGGAATAGTATCGGCTTTAATATCTAAATTATCACGTGCTTCTTTTTTATCTTTACTTGATATAAATTCTCTTAATTTATTTTTAATAAGTAAATATTTATCATTTATTTGTATTTCTGAAGCACATTGTTTTCTATTCTATATAGGTTTTTTCTATGTTATATTGTCTAGATCAATAAGTACACCCATAATTCATTAAATATGCAGTATAGTAAGGATTTTGCAATTCTTCATAATCATTAATATAACTTATTTCTGTAAGGATATAATTATAATCACACATATGTCCTTTCTATAACTATTTTATTAAACATTCGAAATCCTATATAGTTTTTCTTTTAAGCTCCACAACCACAGCCTGATACAGTATTATTTGTTAAAGGATAATTAACCATATTAGATTTACAAAAACCATTACAAGACATAGTTTCTTCTAAAAGTCTTTGCGCTTCATCTAACTACCCTAATTCTATATAATATTTAATTACATTAATAGTCATCCACACAAAATCTCTTTTAAATAAAAGATCTTTGTCTTTAGTAATACATTTAGAAATCTATTGATCTAATACTCTTTTACAGTAATTAATATAGCATTTAAATAAAAAACATATAGAAAATGTTGATCTTTTACATTTAAGTAAAGTAGTTCCTATTATATTTACTTGACTTAATAATTCTACATCAACTAATTCAGAAATTGCACCTCCATTTAAGGATTTATGTATACCTTTATCATAATAATATAAATAGGGATATTTAGCAAATAATTCTTCTTTATTAAATTTATCTACCCATTCTTTTGTTGGAAGTATTATATGTATTACTGTAAATTTACCATCATTAGGTAACTAAAATTCAGAAATATCTTTACTTGTAAAAGTATCACCGTCTACAGTGAATTGTTTATTACAATAATCTTTATGTACTAGTATTTCTTTATCTATAATATTTTCTCCTTTTGAAGAATTATTCAATAATATATTTAAACTTACAGAATCTTCAAAAGAATAAGAATCAATAGAAGACTAGGCAGGATATTCTGTCTAGTCTACTATTTGTAATTTACAACCGTTTAATGTTGCTAATAAGAAATGTGCTTCCATTAATTAAATTTTAAAATTTCTTATAGATTAGCTATTTTTCGCCAATATGAACATTATCCGCAGTAACTCCAGTTATATAAGAATGTAATGTAGTTACATCTGTAGTATTATTAGCTGTCCAAACTTCTAAAGGAATTCGTTTATCAATAAGCCAATCCATATTTTCAGCTGGACAAGTAGGTATATGTGATAAGTTTTGGTCTAAGAATAAATTAACTGGTTTACCGTCAGCTTTACTTATAATTTTATTTAAATTAGTAACAGTTTTATCCCAATAATTTTTATCCGTAGTATTAATATTATACATTTCAAATACATTAATATAACCCACTCTAATAGTATTATCATACTTTACAGTTTCCTCTAGATTCCAATTACCAGAAGATATAATTGAGAAATTATTTCCTAAACCACAACGTCTTATAATATCAAGAGCTTTAGTCATATATGATTTATTATCATATTTATCTCCAACACCAGTCTATACATCACCCATTAAAGGACTTTTAATTTCAATATAAGGGTGTAATCCCCAACGTTTACATACTGCACAGAACTCTTCAAGAGTATCTACTTTATTAGTTCCATCAGCACTATGAAAAGCCTAAATTTCAGCTAAGGTGTGTTCTTCATATTTATAACTATGGTCTCCAGATGCTATTGTTGTAGTTCCGTTAGTATACCCTTCTGGCATCCATGCATCATGTCCTACAACCCAGTGGTTATCTGATGTTTTGTAAATATCAGTTTCTACATAATTCCACCCTTCTTTTCCTGCTGCTTCAAAAGCTTTTAATGAATTAGCATGTTCTTTAAGATGATATCCTTGATGTGCTATACAGCGCATTATTTTATCATCACGTGTATGGTCTTTTACAGAGTTTGAAGTAGATTTAGGCAATAATTTAGCATTAGATGTTTTAACCATAACTTTACCATAAGAATCTAATGTACTGGTACGTAAACCTCCACCACCAGTATCTACTAAAATTACATATTTACCATCTATTGTTACTGTATAAGATTTTCCTGCTTTTAACCAATTAGCTTGACCAAAAGTACCATCTGAAGCTTTCCAACCCAAATACATTTTAAGTGGCATTGGAATAGTGATAATATCACCTTGTTTTAAATCTACTTCAGTATATATTCTAGGATAAGCCTAGTTAATATCCCACATAGCTGTTCCAGAAATAGTTACATTACCATTAATAAATTGGTTATTTAATTCTATATCCCAAGGACCATTACTTCCTGCAGCTATACTCTATTTAACAGTATTAATATCCTACTTGATATTTGTAATTTCTGTATTAATTTCACTTAAATCTGGAGCAGTACCACCACTTACATTTAATTTTGAAGCATCTATTCCTTTTAAAGTATCATTATCTATTATAGGAATAGTTAATCCTGGCTATAATGTTTCTACTTTTTCTAAATTACTATTTACTTTAAGATTTATCATGTTTTAAAACTTTAATTGTGAAGGGTAGTCAGCAGTAATATCAAAGTTATATATTTCGTCAATACTTGTAGCATTTTTTACAAATTCCAAATGTTGTTGTGTTACATTCCAACACTCTGAATAATAAACTTCTAATGCTGCCAACATTAATATTAATTTATCATAATCTTTTAAATTAAAATCTATTTTATAACCATAAAAATATTTAGTCATAGTTTGTTTACCTAATAGTTTATATGCATCTAAAGACATTTTAAAACGTGCTCTATCTTCATATAACATTTTAAGTTTTAAATCTCCGTATGTAAAATAATTTATATATCCCTAATCATTAAATATATGTATCTGATAAGTTAAATTATCTTTAATTCCTTGTAATTCTTCCTATTCTTCTTTTGTCATAATTTTGATATAAAATTATAATAGTTAAGTTTATCTCTATAAAACTTTTTAATTACCTTTGTAGGTATTTTAGTATATTTTTTATATTCTTTACCCGCATTAACTTTAAATACATAATTTAAATCATATTGATTCTTATAAGCTTCTATTTCCATTGGATGAAAATAATATGGAGCATTAATATTATATATTAACCAATATATATGTTTTAAATAAAATAATATATATTTTATATAAAACCAAATCCAATTATTTGCAGCTTGTTTTTTATGTATATGTTCGTGATTATATATATAATTATTAGGCTATATTAATTGCAAATAATGTTCTAAGTCTCTAACATATATTGTGCCAAATAAAATTATAGTATAACCAGGAGGGCATAACCATTTATTTATTTTAATTTTCATTATAATAATATTATAAATATACTAACAAAACAGACTATCTCTGACCAAAATGTTTGATTATTATCTTTAGTAAAAATAGCATATATTATATAGGGAATCCATAGTAAAAGTATCCAAGGATTTACTAAAGTTACTAAAATCTAACTAGTTATACCAGATAAATAACCTCCTCCAAAATGAGCAATTTTACCATACTGTTTATACCAAGGAGATATCCCTACACATAGAAGTCCTAAAGTAAATAATAAACTTAAAGGTACATTTATTAAAGATAGAGGATATAATAATATAATTCCTATAGACCAAAAAGTATATAAGAAAAACTTTTTATTTTGCATTAAATAAGCAGTATGTGAAAGACTTTTGGGTATTTTATGATCTAATTTTATAAAATAAAGTATATATAAAATTAAATAAATTAATAAAATATAAATTATCATTCTTTTATTTCATCATTATAGGGATTACCATCACTAAGTTGCATAATTTCTACATCTGTTTTACGTTTATCATTAGCAACAACAGCTTCTTTATAAGTTCTATCTGTTTCAGCTTTATACATATCTATTTGAGAAGTCTATTGTAATTTAGCCTACTCTAGTTGCATTTTCTGCTAATTAAGTTGTTGTACTTGCTATTGTGCTTTTTGTAATTCCTACTACATCTATTGTAACTATTGTTGTGCCTATTGAAGCTGCTAACCTAACTACTATACTTGATTATTTTCTTTCTTTTGCTTTTGTATTGCTTTATGCATTTTAATTTTAACATCAGTAGTACTTTTAGTAGTAGCTAAATCAATTATAGCCTCAGCATCTAACTATCCAGCTTTAATAAGTTCTGGAACTAAAGCTTTTAGTTGTTCTGTATCTCTAGTCATATCAGAACTACTAGTAATATGAATATCATAATCAGACATAGTAAAATGTTCTGGCAAAGCTGTAAATATTCTAACTTGTTTATCTCCTAAAATAAGAGTTCCAGTAATTCCATTCTTAAATACTATTTTAGCTTCATTAAGAGCGTCTAATAATATCTCTTCAGTAACAGTATCCATCTATTGATACCAGTGCTTGCTAATTATAAATGAATTATTTACAGAAGTTTGTACATTAGTAACAGCATCTCTTTGCTATATACCATTTAACCTTTCTTTAAATACTCCTGTAATTGATGAGCATGTTTGCTCTACACTATCCATAGCTAACTATATTGCTTGTATAGCCTAAACTTTAACTGTGTCATCATATCCATTATATATAGTATTAGGAGCAGTCTAGCCATTACCTAATCTTCCTTCCTAAGAACTATCAATTAAAAATGCACCTTGTTTCTTCCAAGCTAAAGCTTTCTATATTCTGTCAGTAAGATTCACTCCTAAAAATTTAGGAAGCATAGAAACATCAATAATATCACCAACAGTTCCAGAACTAGCTATAAGATTATCACGATAAAAATTGAGTAAATCATATTTATCCTATAAATTTGCACAAGCCAATACTAAAGAATAAGGCTAGTTACTTCTATTAGCATTATAGATGCCATTAACACTTAAACTACAATAATTTGGATTATCTACACTTCTTATTACAGAATCATCTTTACCTATAAGAATATGTATATCCTAGCCAATTCTAATAGTTTTATATCTTTGCATTACGTAGTGCTTATCCGTTTCTAACCATTCTACTTCATATACAGGGATTAAATCTCTGTATCTATATTGTTCATTTGGAGTTCCAACTATAGCTATTTCTTCGCCAGCTCTAATTCCCATAGTATCTCCTCCTGTAGTTCTAACATAATAAGAACCACTATCCCAAGAAAAATCATTCCATGTATCTACTATATCTTTTATATCTTTCTTAGATAAATCATTGCCATATTCATTAAGAATCTAACTTCTTGTAAGCCATCTTCTAACAACACAACGATAAGAATCTTTTAGATAATTTGATTCTGGATTAATATCAAAGAACGTATTTCTAGGATCTAAAATATCTATTTTTACATTATTTTTACTAACAGAAGGCTTAGTACGATAGCACATGTATCCAGCTATAAGTAAATCTAATAATAAACGTTTTTGTTTATTTTTAAAATCTGTTTCTCTAGACTACATTATATACTATATTACATTCTAAGCTGCTATCTCATATTCAGAAGTAAAATCATAATTAAGATCTTCGATAAGATTTTCAATATCCTACTATATAAGAACATCCTAAATATCTTTTTTATTTTGTATCTATTCTAATAATTTATTCTTGAGTCTTTTCTATAAAAAAGAAACAACTTCTGTAACTATTTTTATCTATTTTTCTCTAGTTATTTTACTTATAGTATCTGTATCTTTACATGTTACTTTTGGTAAAGTAGGCATACCTAAATATTCTCCAACTAAAGCATCTATATGTTTTCTAATTAATGGAGTAAATTCTACAGATGTTGGATTGCCTATACCATAATTTTCTTCTAAATATCTAAACTATTCAGCATCACGTACACCATTATAATAATTATAAGCTTTCTATAATTCTGTTTTTTCTTGTACTAGTTCAGCAATAGTTTTATTACTCTTTTCAATTAAATCTTCATCACTCATGGCATTTTATACATCTTCTATCTTTAGGACAATTGTAAGGATATTCCTTATATCCTAAAAAGTATTTAACAAAATCAAATCTTCTCGAACGAATTTCTTTTTCCATATATTTTAGAAATTTATCATCTGGTAACTCAGCTGCTATGTAAATAGGCTTCTCATTACAATTTAATCCAAAACGAACAATAACTCCTAATGGAATAATCCTATATATCTCTAAAGTGCCTATATACTTTGCACAGTATATCTACTATATAAGTTTTAATATTTCATTCTTTAGTTTACCATCTGTTTCTCGGATCACTTGTTCTGGCTCTATAATCATTTCTTACTTTTAAATTAGCATAAGTATTTAACTATTTAGGTATTACTCCAAAATGCTTATATCCTTTTTCGTCTTTATACCATCCTATATCCTACCATTCTTCATTAGTTTCCTCTATTTCTCTAGGTATAACTCCAGATAATTCTTCGTCTGCAAGTTCTGTCATTCCCATAGCGGCTATACAGTCAAATTTAGTTTTATTAGCATCATTATAAGCAATTAACTAATCTAACATTTCTGTAAACCATATAGTATGAGAATAATCTTCCACAAAGTCTGCAATTAAATCAGTCTAATGAGATATTATAGTATTAGTTGCAGGAGAACCTACCTGTCTTACTCTTGGTATTTTATTAGGATCTGGATAAGTAGCACGAGGTCTATTTATAAAGTATTTATAAAATCCTCTATCTCTTGCCCATGTAAGCATAGATACACGAGTTGCTTCTATATTAGCTTGACAATTATAATACATTAACATTTGCATAGCTGTTTTGTAAGCAACTCTAACATCGTCAGGTCTTGCTAAATAGTAGGCTACATACATTGGTTCTTGATTTCCAAAAGCTCTTTTCTTTATAGTAATACAGAATTTAGAAGGAGATTTAGTAGCTTCAGATGTTTGATCTTGTCCTATATCAATAGAGTCAATTCCAGCTACATATAAATTTTTCATTTCTTTATAAGAAATTTTATTTCCTTCTTCATCTTCTGATTGTAATAACCATAATGGTTGCTATATTATATGAACTTCGCCTGTATTAGTTGGAATAAACTAAACATCTGTAATATTATCACACATATCCTATTTTCTTCCATTATTTGTTTTAAATATAAATTTAAATTCTCCATGTTGTACTTTAGGACCTTGCTTATGTAAACGTATCTAAGCTAACTAATCTGCAAGTAAAACCTTATTAAATTTATTATCTCCTTCAAGGGCAAAGGCTTCTTCAGCAGTAAAACAATACTCAGCACAGTATGTTACTAAAGCTTTAGGATCTTTATATCTGTCTCTATGTTTTTGATAATGTTCTTTAGCTTTTACTTGGTCAACAACTCCTCTAGAATCTACCATATCAGGTAAATCTAAAGCAGAATAAGATGGAATAAAAAATCCAGTAAATACTTGACTTCCATCATCAGTGTAATTATGTCTATAAGGCAATACAAGATAGGATTCTGGATCATAATATATTGTTTTTAATCCATCCAAGGCCGCACCCGAGTCCCCTCCAGTACCACCTGCTATAAGGATACCCATTTTATTACCTCCAACATCTACTAAAGCTTCTCCTTGAATAAAAGATTTTAGTAAAGTCGGATTAGATCCAGCTTCTTCAAACATAACAAGTTCCGCACGATCACCTCTTACTTTTGAAGGTTTATCAGCAACAATGCCTTCAATTTGAGACTTCCATCCATCTTCTACTTTTTGTCCATTTATTATTTTATAAAAAGAGGCTCTTTTAATATCTGCCTTATCAACAACTTGTCTTAATTTAAAAAATCCTCCATCTGTTTTATCATTTAGGAAAGTTAAAGCTCCCCATACTTTCTCTAGAGTTTTTTCTAATTTACCAGAATCAAAAGCAGTAATCATAGTAATACTATCTCTATAACAAGAGTACTCATTAGCACATACAGATGCTAATATTTCCGAAAAACCTACAGCACGGCTTTTCATCATACATATATTTCTTCTTAATAATTTACATAATTCTAAATAATGAAAGAACTCATACTAACATACCATAAACCGTGGAAATATATTTTTACGTGCTGTACCAGCTTTTTCTACTCTAGAATTTTTAAGTTGATAGTAATTTAAAAAGAAATAATTACATCCTGTAATAGTATAACCATTAACAGTCATTCCATTACGGCATCTTTTATATTCTTGATTCCAGAAATCTCTGTATAATTTAGATCCAAATTGATATTGACAATAATGTCCTGTCTTTTCAAAATTATCTCTTGCTTCTGTAAACCATGAAGGATTAAAATCGAGACCGTGTATTGCATCTATTGGTTTATATCCACATATTTCGTAGGATTGTGTTCTATCAAAAAAAGATATAGTCTAACTAATTGGGTAATCCCATTCAAAATTAGTTCTGACTATATCTTTCTCTATATCCTAAATAAATTCCTTTTCTTCCTTAGCTTCGGCCTGTTTTGTAGCATCTATAATAGACTAAACCTCATCAGGAAGTTTAATTTTTCTAGGACGACCTCTTTTACGTTTTTTAATTTCTTCCATTACATATCTGTTGGTAAGAATCCATCAGTAGCACCTGCTCTAATTGCTGAGGCTTCTTGTTGCTCTTTTTGAACTTGCTGTTCTAATATTTTTAATTCATCATTTACTTTAGATATCTAAGACATTTCTTTCATAATATCAGAAACTTTATAAATAGGTTTACCTGTCTAATCATCAACTTCCATAGGATTAACAGTTTCAAAGTAAATAATAAATTTATCAACAGCCATCTAAGCAGCTTTAAGCATACGTATAGTACGATTAGATTCTTGTATTTCTTTATATTTTCTACAAGCAGCTCTAAAAGTAGGATCATTCCATTCTTCTTCTGAAAGTCCTGCATCTTTTAAAGCTTCTTGGTGTCTATCTTGTTCTGTGTAATCTTTATAAAAAGATTCCCAGTCTATAGCTAAGTATATATATGTAAATTCTCGGTAAGCTCTTAAATGTTTCTTACCTGTTTTATCTTCAGTGCAAACATTTCTCTTATCATCCATTAAAGCAGCAAATTCTCTAATTAAAAGAATTTGCCCTTTTTCCAATTCTACCTAACCACTTGCATTATTGTACTGAAAAATATGTAACATTATAATTATTTATTTAAATGAAGAATGCTTCTAAGTTTAACAAAATCAATATTACCTCCATTAAGACATTTCTTCATCTTTCCACCTTTTTTATCTTCTCTTACTTCAAACTGTGCTTTAGTTTTAGAAGATTGACTATTAAATTTTTTAATTAATCCTTGAAGTTCTTGTTCTTCCGCTGGAGTAAGTTTACCTTTAGCTCTTTTAGAAGTAAGTTGATACTGACGTGCATTATCTTGTTTAGTATAAGTAGGAACAACTTTTACATTAGAATTACCTGTACGCATATTTGAAACTGTAGAAGAAATTGCTTTTTTCTTAGTTTTATCTGCTGGCATTTCCATACCTTCTTCAGCAGTTCTCATTCCACGACAAGCAGAGCATATACGACCTCCTGCTTTAAAATAATATTTATAAGTACCTTCAGGACATTCCCCTTTAATTTGTTTAATATAGTTTAATTTAGCACCAAGCTTTGCCATCTAGGTCTGTTTATTAGCTTCTTCTTGAAGATATTGTTGAAACTATTTCCAAGATTCTTCATTTGGTTGTAAATTATTAGCTTTACAAAATTCTGCAAAAGCTCTTTTAATTTCTTCGTTTTGGTCTAATTGACCTCCATTCTAATATTTCATACTATCGTTATTATAATCAAGTCTAATTCTACGTCTATCTCTAGCTCCAATATGCCCTTTAATACCTGTAGCTGCAAGATATTTTTCCCAATCTTCATCTTTACTAACATCTAATCCTCTATTTTTTAATTTAATAGCTAAATCATTAATAAATAAATCTTTCCCCGGATTTATTAATGCGTTTCTAAATTGATCTATATTTTGTATACCATTATATCCTCTATCCATTAAAGATCCAGATTGATTACGTAATCCTTGTCTTACAATAGCTCTATTTACTTGATTAAGTCTTGGCTATACATTTTTTCCAATTTCTGGTGTATAATTGTACACATTAGGAGTAGTATTAAAAGAATGGTTTTCAAATTGTTCAGGAGTAGTTTTATCACCGTATCTAAATGTTTTAGCCATATTTAAAGCATTAGCTGTTTCATTTCCCCATAAACCATCTTCTTTAATATAACCTACTTCATTTCCATACATAGCATTGTACCATTTCTAAAAAGCAAGGGCATTATCAAAACCATGAGATTCTACTCCATTATTATCCCATGTAATATTATTTAAATCTGGATTAGCATTAGCAAAAGCTTGAGCATATCCTAAACCATTATAACGACCTCTTTTAACTATTGCATTATCTTGTTTATATCTATACTAATCCCACTTTTGTACTGGTTTTTTTATCATAGTTTAATTAAATCCTTAGTATTAAAAATTGCTTCCTATAATTTATTATCTGTTGAGAACCATCTACATTTAATTCCTCGAAGAATTGGTTCTTTATCAGCATTTAGATGCTTGAATATTGTTGTTTCTTTCTTTATTACCAGCATAGTAGGTTTATTAGGAATATCCTATTTAAGCGTTACTATATCTCCAGGCATAAAGTATATTTTATCATTTATCATTATTATTAAATCTTTCTGTTAGTCCAGAGTTAAAAATAGCTATAAGACTATGTTCATTAACAAGAACAAAACCTTTACGATAAAATGGTATTATAGTTTCAGATGGTTTACGCCACATTACTATATCACCTACTTTAGTATAAGTGCATTTAGTTCCTACTTCCATAACTTTTCCTACTTTAATAAATGGATCTTCTTCATGCATAGCACCATCTTCTCTACTTTTATAAATAGGTGCTTTACCTCCAAGATCAACAATTAAACCATCAACTTTTTTAATTCGTTGAAAAGGATTAACTACAAAAGGAGAAATAATTATGCCTTCGTAAAGAGGTTTCATTTCTAAAGTATCTAGGTTAATGTCTTTACTATAATCTGTTAATTGTTTGTTATAATTATCTAAATTAGATAAATATTCATTTACATCTTCTTTATGCTTATTTTCTTTTTCTATAACAAGATCATCTATTGTTTGATCTTTATTTACTATGAAACTTTTAGAATCTTCTGAACTTACTTTGATTGCTACTTTTTCTTTATTAGACGGAGTAGTATTAACGTCTCTTCCATTAATTGTTCTTATCATATTACCATTTATTACTAGGACATTTTTCTTCTTTTACAGAAGTTTTTAAATTGATAAAACATCCACATAGACCACATATTTTTTGATTATCTATTACCTCTAAATATTTACATCTATTACAATACTTTAATCTATTAAAAGAAAGCTCTTTATTTTTTCCAATAGTATAATTGAATAAACCTTTTATTATATGTTTAATTTTCGTTGGAAAATTCTCCATAATATTTTTTAGCTGCTTCATTCCTAGCTTTAACAGCTTCTTCTAATGTATCATAACGTCCAATATATTTAGTTTTATTATTTAATGTAATTTGGGCAGTCCACTTATTTTTATCTTTTGAAAAATATACACCTTTATGTCCAGATGTATTATTTTTTGGGACAGTACAATTACATAAATTTTGTTGGTTTGTACAAATTCTTAGATTGCATTTTCTATTATCTAACCCATTATGATTGATATGATCTATCAATATTTTTGGATCAGTAATATTTAAAATATACCTATGCAATCTTCTAAATTGTTTATTATTAGAAGTACAATAATATGTATTTCTTTGCAGATCTGATTTATGCCATCTTATAGCTTTTACTTTTTCTATATCTTCTATATCTATTAAAGCTTTTCCACATATTTCATTATCCCTATTTATTAAAAATATTTCAGCATGATCGTCAACTATTTCTATATGGTTTGTTTTATCTTTATACGAATATTTAAAAATTTTTCCGTATCTTCTTATTTGTGTATAATGTTTAGAACATAATCCATTAGCACAAACTTTTTTACCACATCCTTCAATTTTACATATTACCATTGTTCACAAGGGCAAACACTATCCCTATTTTTTGTTTTATATTTTAAAACACAGCCGCATCCTTTAAAATAACCATCTTTCTTTTCTAAACTAACATCTTTTGTTTTAGGATTCATATATAATTTAGGATTACATATTCCTCCGAACTCATCCTTATATAAAGGACATTTTTTACATATATCTATTCTTATTTTAGATATATCCTTATTAAGACCAAGTAATTCATTTACATGACCTTTTATTATATTGCCAACTTCCATAATGTTTGTTTATTATCCTATTTTCTGATGATAATCTTAATATTCTATCGGTTTAAGTTTGGCTAATTTTTCTTGTTTAAAAACAGACTTTTTATAAAATTTTAGCATTGATTCTACTTCTTTCTTTAAATAAGGTAAATGATAAACTGTTTGATTATCATTATGATCAAAGTGTACTAATATTAAATCTTTAATAGTATATTCTGGATTAATTTTTTGTAACATCCATGCATAAGTAGATAACTGTAAAGCATAATGCCAGTAATTGCAATCTTCCAAAGTGTTCAATGGATACTTCATTTTAACAGAACTACGAGTTTTAGTATCAAAGCCACTATGTTGTTTGATTTCTTTATTAGTATTATGTGTAATTATACATTTATTAGTAACTAAAAAAGTATGTAAAGGGCTGTCTACTTCTAAACATTGTGTTGGAATAGTTTCTGTAATTTCTACTTTATTAATATTTCTAAATGAATTTTTATCTATTTTTGGAAATTCAATTTCTTGATTTCTTATTAAAAAAGGATTTAATCCATTAGTTGAGAAACATACATCCCAAGCAATAAATTCTTTACCATTACATTTTTTTATTACTTCAAAAACAGTAGATTTTATACCTAATGTTCCTAATAATTTTACAGTACAATCTCTTTGCCATTCTTGGCCCGTAGACATTACAAAACGTTTTCTTTTAGGATGATAATAACCATCAGTATCCATTAATCCTCTTAATAAGTCTAATCTTTGATTAAATGAAGCTGTATAATACTCTTCTGGAATATGTTTATTTTTTAAAAGATTCATTTTATTTAATAAAGTTCTTAATCCATAAACAGTCCTCATTTCAGTATTTTCTCTATCAGGATTATGTTGGGCATTTTCCCCTATATCAAAGCCACGATGTTTTAGTTCATCCCATAATTTAGATTGACTTGCTTGCGTAATAATACCACAATCTTTTGAACCATCACCTAACCAAACTCCTAATAAATAAGGATCTATTAGTAAATCTTTAGTTGGAGTATTAATAGGTTTTGGATTTAGTATTTTAGGAATTGTATAAGAATTTCTAGTATAAGTTTGCATATAATTATAAAGTTCCTTTGTAGTTATTACTCCTTTAGTATAAGGTGTTTTTTTACTTTGATTTTTAAATGATACTTCCCAACGGTGATCTTCATCAGCTACTATAGTGTCTCCGTTATCAAAAGTTATTTTGAAGCATGGATTATTATGTATAGATGATTTATGCAAAATTCGTGTAGGATTACCGTCTCCATCAAAAATAACATCCCCTTCTTTTACAGCTCCTATAGTAGTCCATCCAGAATTTGTTAATATTTCTGTGTCTAAAGGTAATCCTTTCCAATCCATGACTGTTATTTCATTACCTTGTTTAACTAATAAATCAATCTGTCCTGCAATTCTTAGCATGTTATCAGGAGAAGTACGAGAAATTAAGTATTCAGGATATACTCCATTTTCTAAATCTAACGCAGTTCTTCCTTTATCGCATATAAATTTACCTCCTACACCAAATTTCTTTAGTGATACATTAGCACCCATCTTATACATACTTTGCTCTAGATCTGAATGTATTTTAGTACCTCTTTCACAAGATTCTCTATTAGTTTTATCCCATTCATCTAAAATACCTTGTTGTGCTTTATTAAAATCAAGTTCAGTAATATCATACGTACTTAAAAGTTCTTTAGGTATTTTGTGTGTATTCAACAAAGATTTTCTTTCTATTTTCCAAGCATCTGAGGGAATTAACTTTTCTAATGCCTTATATCCAGACCAAAAATCTTTATCAAAGGGTTGAGCAAACTTTTCTATTAAAGTTGTTACTGAAATAAATCTATCATTTGTATCTGTATTCCAGTATACATGGTCATTTTCACTGAATGCAATGCTTCCATTCTGTTTGTCTATTTTCATATTATTCATTTACATATTTTTTTATATTATTATAATCTAGTATTGCTGCTAACTTAGAAATTTCTGGACCTATAACTACTGGATAATAAGGCATCTTATACTCTTTCTTCTTTTTATAAAGTATTATTATTAATCCAATAGGACTATTACTTCCTGCTATAGGATAAAAAGCAGCAGCTCTAGCATTACTTGCTAAAAGTTTATTGTAAAATTTTGGCATAGAATATTTAATAGAATCTATATTATTTACTCTTAATAGAGAGTAATTATTTATTTTCTATAACTCATCTATATAATAAACATATTCAAGTTCATGCCATTCTCTTTTTGTTTCTTGCGAATCTATGCCTCTAGTCTTCTCAGTAAGGCAATTTAAATACTAGTAACTAAAACCTTGTAAACTTCTAGTTGAATTATGATAACTTAAAAGTATTACATTTGTAGCATCAGGATCTTTATCAAGTATTGCCTAAACACTTCTATCTATTTCTGGAGCCATTTTAAGAGTATACTTTTCAGCTTCCTACTTATCATTCTCCATAGATTCAGCCCATTGTTTAATGCTGTTTTTGTTTTCAGAAATTATATAATTTCCGAGGCACCATCCTAATAATCCAATTATAATTACAGTTTTTGTTTGTGTGCCCAAACTATCTAAAAATTCCCAAATCTTTTTTATTAATTTTAATTTCATTAAATTTTTAATTAATACTTTTTATTAAGCTTTTACTTCCTTTCAAATCTTTACGCAAATCTTAATTCTAAATATAATAAATAAACTTACTAAATTTTGAACTAAACAAATTTAATAATATTTTTACAGTAATCAAATTTAGAGATATAAATTATAACAATTTTTATAAATACGTTTATAATATGGCAGTAAATAATAGTATTTACAATAACAAAAATCCTAATATTAAATATAATATTTAGAATTTATTTACTACGGCTAAAATTGCTTCTTTATTAAAGAAAGGAGGTAATGTACATAGAACAGATATATTTCCAGGGGTTATAGATACTAATGCTAATTTTGATAATATGAGTCCTAGGAAAAAAAGAAAAAAGATTAAAAAACATCAAGATGGAGGAGAAATAGAAGTGGTTGAATATAATCCTGTAGTATTATCTTTAAAAAAATTAGATTATCCAGAACTAAATAATATTAATACTAAAACTTTAGATATATCTGGATTATCTTTTGATAAATTTACTCCACCTTCTATAAATAATATGCGCGTATAGGAAAATTATCCTATAAATCCAAATATTAGTTTAGAAGATTTATTAAAACAAGAAGGAGTAAATGCAAAAGTTTCTTCTGGTTATAGAAAGGGAGCAATATCAAAAAATGGACATAAAAGTAATCATAGTCATTTAAATTCTGATGGAACTCCAGGAGCTTATGATATAGTTCCTAATGATGGTAACTTTGAAAATCTTAGAAAGGAGATATATGGTAATCCACGTATAGTTGCATGGCTTAAAGCTAAAGGTTGGGGTATTTTAGAAGAAACTACTCCTAATATTATGAGAAAAACTGGAGCTACAGGTAAACATTGGCATTTTGGTCCTGATACTGCAGCCTTAGATATGTCTAGATAGAATGGAATTAATTATACTAAATTAGGAGGTTTATTATGATAGAAACTACAAAATATGATAATATAGATCAGTAGTTTGAATATCCAGATTTACCAAGTATTAATAATTCTAATAATACTATAATAGCAGATGAGGCTACTGAAAATTATCTTAGGGCTGTTCAAAATGAATATGCTTTAAAGGCTTAGAGAGATAAAGAATTATGGGAACAACAATAGAACGTTAAAAATAATTAGCCTAATTAGTAGTATTCATTTACAGATAATAATATACCTCAAATAAGTAGTTCTAATAAACAAGGATCTTAGAAAGTAAAAGAAATACTTGATAATATGATACATGATCCTACTAAAAAAACTATATTGTTAAAAATTGCAGAAAAAGAATCTAATTTTAAAATAGATGCTAAAAATGCTAAAAGTTCTGCTAGCGGTTTATTTGGATTTTTAAATTCAACTAAACAAAAATATGGTTATGGTAATACTGCTGAATAGTAGATTTAGGGAGCATCTAAATTATATGATGCTCATGCTACTTAGTTATAGTAGTATATAAATAAATATGGAACTAGAGGTAAATCAATAACTTAGTTAATGTATGGTATGTGGTTTAGACCTACTTCTTTACTTCATTATTTACAAACAGGTCAAGATGATTATAAAGATGCACAAGGAACTAGTTTAGAAAAAATATTTGCAAAAATGGCTAAAAATGGAGGAATATTAAAAGCATAGGATGGAATAATAATTCCAAAAGCTCCTAATACATTTAGATAGTATGGAATAGATCCTAATAAGTTTGTTAATATGTGGAACGGACTTGTTAATAAAGGAATATCTCCACAAGTAGCATTTGATGCTACATGGCAAGCTAATAAAGAAGTTCCTAAAGGATATTATTCATATGGAAAAAAGAAACCTAATCTCAATAGTTGGGTAGAAGCTGCTTCAGATAGTTTAACCACAGGAGCATATAAAAAAGCAAAGAATGCTTAGAATTTTGATTAGTATAGATAGGCTACTTTTAAATATAATAAAAATCCAGAATATACTAATTGGTTAAAAACTAATAGATAGGATGCTGTTAATTTTATAAACAGATATAGACAACAAAACGGAATAGTAGGTAAACCTATAGCTTAGCTTATCCCAGTAACTTAGATAATTAATAACGTATGATAAAGAATTTTATAAAAAGTATGTTACTAGCTACTCAAGGATCTATAAGTTCTAAAAGAGTTTGTGGAGTTCTTGGTTGGTTAGTATGTTTAGGTATTTGTATTTACTGTACAGTTGGTTAGATACAAGCTCCTATACTAGCAGACAGTGTTCTTATAGGTAGCGCAGCATTAATGGGCGTAGATAGTGTTACAGGTATATGGAAAAATAAAAGAGATATAAATATTATAAAAGAAAATGAAACTAATGTAGAACAAAATAATAGTTTAGTATAATAAATATGACTCAAATAAAATTTGATAAATCTAAAAAATATTATGATAGTAAATTAAATAAATACTATGGTTAGGGTATTTGGTTTAAGGATACTAATGATGATGGTAAATATAATGAAGGAGAATCTTTAATTCCTATGGGAAATAGAATTAAAAATTCTAATAATTCTTATGTACAATTAAATTCTGATGGAAGTAGAACTTTATTATATTCTAAAGGTAAATTTACTAATACTAATATTTCAAATGTAGATAAATAGGCTATATCTAAAGGATTAATATATGGACGCAATGCTTCTTTACAAAATAATAAATATGTAAGATCTAATAATGGCATAAGTAATTGGGATATAGATACAGTTAGACAAAAAAATAAAGATGGAAGTTATACAGATATTAATAATAATACATCTTTTATATATAATAAAAATAAATATATTGGAACAGCTGGCAGTAAAAATGTAATAGATTTATATCATAACGTAGTAAGTAATGATGGAGGTAAAACTTGGTCTAGAAATTCTACAACTCAAAAATCTGTAAGTCCTTTTATTACAAGACGCTATGGTACATAGCCTTTAGGTTAGTATTTAAATCCAGATACTAATATTAAAACAAATTATGCTGAAGTTAATTTTGGAGATACTAATGGTTAGAATCAATATTTAAAAAATAATTATTGGGTATATGATGATGGTAATGGTAATGTTCAAACTATCGGATTTAGGTATAAAGATGGTAAAGATTATGCGTTTTTATCAGACGATAATAATTTTTTAAATGATAATGTTTCTGGTATTTTAAAATCTAAATAGAGTATAGGTTCATCTAAACTTAAATCTTATAGTGCTGGTTTTACTCCAGGTATGGAAAAATGGAGAGGAAAAGGTGGATGGTATACAAATGTAGGATAGGATCTCCCCGATATAGTATACGGTGCTAAAGATGGTTATTTATATAATAAACAAGGATAGCAAATAGGATTTAATGCAAATGGTACTTATTATTTAAAAAATAATATTATTGCTTCTGAAGAAAAACCTACATTTAAGAATACTTTAGTAAATGGGTGGTCTGGCTTAGTACAAGACTTTAGTAATTTAAGTTCTAGATTTGATCCTTCTAATAATTAGGGTTTCCAAAATAGATTTACTGGAATATTTGGAGATTTAGGTAGAGGAATACAGCATGCTGCATAGGGTACTGTAGGGGCATTAGCTACTGCTATTATTCCAGATAGTTTGAATGAAACCATAGGTAAGTATGGTTAGATTACCGATATAGGAAAAGATTTAAGAAGTATAACTAGTTTATTTGGTAATGGGAAATTTGTTACACCTTGGGATTAGGATAACCATGGCCTTGTTGATTACGCAGATATAATTGGCAACAAACAAGGTCTTCAAGATATAAACGATGCATTAAATGGAGCAACTGTTTTAATCGGAACTAAAGGATTAGGCACAACAAAAGAAGTTTTAAAAGGAACACTGCAGGGAACAAAAGCTATGAGGTTTACTGAAGCTGCTCTTAAAGGAGCAAAAAATACTTCTAAAAATATATATTCAAATGGAGCATATTATACAGGAAAAGCAGGATTACGTCCAAGTAATATTACTCCTATGATTAATGCTGTTAAACAAGGTTTTAAAAATGCACGTACTTATTATGAAGAATCTGCTCCAGTAGTAACAAAACCAACAATAGTTGAGTCTAAACCAGTAACAGCAGGTACAAAATAGTATATACAACCTACAATAAAAAAACTTAATCCAAATAAAGGTGCTGAAGTAGTATATAATATGAAATTTAATCCTGTTTAGGAAGCTTAGAATATAATGGCTAAACCTAAATTTATATTTAAAGAAAATTCTATAGTACATGTTCCTAAAGGATTACCTGTAAAAGTAGAATAGCCTGTACTAACATAGCAACCTGTTGTTAAACCGTCTGTACAAAAAATTCCTAAAACTGCACCTAAACAATTAACTTTAGAGTTTGTGGAAGATAAACCTAAATATGTACAACCTATATTAAAACAGCTTAATGATGCTAAAAAAGCTGAAATTGCAAGTAAAATAGTTCCTATAGATTATGCAAATGTAGCACATACTATAATGTAGTCTAAACCTACTATATAGCTTCCAGAATTTAGATTTTCTTCTAAATTTAATCCTGTTTCTGAAGCTAAAGCTAGAACAGTTAGTAATACTTCAAATGTAGGAAATATTCCTAATAAAAATATTAAGTATGTAGAAAGTCAACCTACAGTTAATAATTCTAAAATACTACAGTGGAAGCAAGCTAAAGAAATTAAAGCAGTACCTAAAACAATGAAACCTAAAAGTAAAAGTAAAATATTGAAAAAAGTAAATAAAAAATATTTAGGTGGAATTTTAAATAATAAATTTAATAATTGGATAAATGCAAATAACTAATTTTATAAAATATATATAGAGTTGGGAAGGAGGTTATGCTAATATACCTCAAGATAGTGGAGGTCCTACTAATAAAGGAATTACCCTAACTACTTTCCGATCTATATTTGGGCAAAACAAAACAATAGATGATTTAAAGAAAATGACAGATGAGCAATGGTGGAAAGTATTTAAAACTAAATTTTGGGATAAATACAAAGCAGATAATATTAAAGATGAATGGTTAAGATATTTATTAGTAGACTGGTTATGGTGTTCTGGTCAATGGGCTATTACTAAAGTTTAGAAATTACTGGGATTAAATCCAGATGGAATTGTCGGAGACAGAACTATAACAGCTATTAATAGTAAAAATCCTAAACAATTATTTGATACTATTTGGAAGATGAGAGAAAAATTCCTTCAAGATATTTCTAAAGGTAAGAATAGTATATTTTTAAAAGGATGGCTTAGACGTCTTAATGGGCTTAAATATGGTTATTTAGTAACTAGTAATAATAAAATATTAAAATGAGTTTTATAACAAATTTTAAAGAATCCAATAGGTATAAACACTTTTGGTGTGCTATACCTATTGGATTAATTTTTACTATACTTTGTGTTATTGGGTGTGCAGGAGGTATGGAATTTAAAGATAAACAATATAGTAATTATTGGGATTGGAAAGATTTTGGATTTACTGTATTAGGAGGATTTGTCGGACAGATATTATAGATTATATTAATATTAATTTTATTATAATGCCAAAACCTTTTGATTTAGATTTACATAAAAGTTATAATGTAAATAATAAAAGTAAAAATTATAAGTCCTTTACTGGGGCTAATGGAGAATTATGGTATACTGATAGACCTTTAATTACTTATAATAATAGTAAATTAGCTTATGTAACTAACGGAAGAAATGCTAGATGGGTTACTGTTGGAAATGAATTTAATACTTAGCCTTAGATGTTATCTAGAGAACAAGCTGTAAAACGAGATCTTAATAAACCTAGAATACAAGCAGCTAATGATTTAACTTAGGGTTTAACTGATCTTATTACAGGAGGAATGGCTGGATCATTAAGAGAAGGGGCTTAGAATCTTACTAAAGGTAATTATATTAAGGGTATTTCATAGTTAGCTACACCTGCCATGTTTGGATCTGGAATTGCAGGAAATATAGCAAGAGCAGGTGTCGGATCTTATAATTTATTAAATGAAGATAGAGTTAGAAAAACATATAAATATATTAATAATAAGGAATATGGGAATGCTGCTGTTTCTGGATTAGGAGATATTTTAAATGGAGGTATGGCTATACATGGTGGTACTTAGTTATTTAAAAACTACAGAATAGTTGAACCTAAATTAT
Source organism: uncultured Erysipelotrichaceae bacterium (assembly GCA_963535465.1). Lineage (GTDB taxonomy): Bacteria > Bacillota_I > Bacilli_A > RF39 > UBA660 > CAUSWF01. The sequence goes on from CAUSWF010000002.1 coordinate 79,145, forward strand.
TAAGTGCTAATTTAAATAATAAAAATATGCCATATTACTCTTAGTTTGAATAGTAGGAAGCATAGCAACATATGATATCTGATATAAAAAGAGGTTATTAGAATTTTAAAGATTGGATGACGAATCCTCATTATTTAGAATCTACTTTAGACAACATGGAAGAAGCTAAAAGAATGGGTTTAAAATATACACCTACTTATGATAAACCTCATTATAAAGCACTAATGTAGAACGGTATTAAAATTAATTTTAAGAAATAGATGCAGGGTAATGGTGCTACTAGTTAGTTTGGTGCATAGGCCGGACATCCTGCTGAAGTTGATTTAAATTTAGGATCACCACAATCATTTTTTAATACTGTAAGACATGAATCTGGGCATGCTGCTTATCATGGTAATGGGTTAACTCCAGATGAACTTAAATATTTAAGATTTAAAACTCATTAGGCTTTTATAGATAAGGCTGAGGCTGGTCCTTATGATTTTCATTAGTAGACTGGTGAAGCTGCTATGAACGGTAGAGATTTAGGACATGATTTAGGAATATCTGTAGGACAATCTTATCCAGGATATTAGAAAGCTTTAGAAACATTAAATTCAGGACTAGGCAAATCTACAAAAGATGGAATGATTAAATTATTTAAAACAGATGAACAATCTATGCCTTATGTATGGAAATTACTTAATGGTACTTTACTAGGAGGAGCTTTAGTAACTAAATTTAATAATAAATGAATAAAGGCGAGCATCAATTAAGATGTTCGCCTTTCTTTTTAAATTTAAAATTATGAAAAACTTTATTAATTTCTTTTTCTAGATCTTCTTTTATTTTTCTATTAATTCTATCAGCAATTTCTTGCTACCTAATACATATTTTCCAAGAAGATTTTTCATTTTCTATCTGGATCTATTGATAGTTTATTTAACTCATCTTGATAATCTAAAAACCAAGATTCGTCTAAACATTTATTATCTGTACATAACTTTCTAAATGTATATAAATTCTTAATTAAAAACTTAGAAAGTTTCTTAAGTATTTTAATTTTTAATTTCATCCAATAATTTTTGTTTCCAAAATAAATATTCTTTTGAATTTTCTAGTTTATGTAATTTAAAGAATTTCTTTATTCTTTTTATATTCTTTATACTATGATATAGTTTATTCTTATAACATTCTGAAATTTCATCATTAGATACATTAAAATACTTACAAAGTTTAATCATTAAGTGGTATACTAACATAGTTGCCTCGCTAGGATTCGAACCCAGATTGACGCCCTCAGAAGGCTACAGATTTAGAGTCTGCCGTAATAACCATTATACTACAAGGCATTAAAGTTATCCCACTAGGATTCGAACCCAGACTAAGAGGGTTAGAGCCTCCTGTGCTAGCCGTTACACCATAGGACAATAAATGTGGGAGCCGCCCACTTAATAAAATAAAAGATTTATTGGCTAAATAATCTTAATTATTAAAATACTCAATCACCATCCTTTATATTCTCCTTAAGTATTTTAATTTCTTCACTTAGTATTGCTAAAGCATGTCTTGCTTGAAATAATCTATTTTCTAATTCAGAAAATATTTTATCTTTATTAATCATTTAAATACGTTACTAAGCGTTTTATTTCTGCACGTACTGTGTTATGTACTACAGTTTTAAACATATCAAGTACTTCGCTTGCAGTATTGTTTAAATTCCACTCATTGAGGGTTTTACCTGTTTGAGTTTCTACTTGCTCACAAGCTTTATTGAAAACATCATCATCTAAATTATTTAAATAATCCTTAAGTTCTTTAGCAGATTTAAGTTCACTTTCATCACCAACTAACTTAATTGATATTGTTCCGTCTTCCTTATTAATTTCATCTACTTTATAAGTAATGCCATCAATAATATAATTTTCCTCTTCTATACTATTTTCGGCAATACTATTAATTAAATTTTGTAATACTTCTTGCATGTTTATTATTTAATTTTTAACTGTTACAATTATATATAAATATTAATTTATTACCAAATATAAAATGTTAATTTTTGTTGTTTTGTACTAAATTTTCTAATTTTAAAATTCTTTCTTTAAGCGACTTAATATCATTAGTATTCTTTTGTATTCTCTGTTCATGATTCTCAAGAACAGATATAATTTCTTGGTTTATTTCTTTTTTCATAATATAAATTTATAAATAGTTACTCTTTTATAATCTACTTGTTTTCTTGTCTTTTTAAATTCAGGAAAAAATGATTTTATTGTATTATTATTCCATGTAAGTTGGTGTTCTTTTAATAAAGGTTTAAATATTTCCTGTATTTCATCTGAAGTATATTCTGATTTATTCAGTTCTACTAATTTATTATATATAAAAGGCAAGCCATGTTTAATTTTACTTGTAGCAATATTTGGTGTAAATGAATATTCCTCTGCTTCTTTTAATACTGCTAAACTATCAGAATAAATTTCACTAATTAAATCGTAGTTATATAGATCCAGTTTTCTAAGATTATCATCGTAAAATATCTTATCATTATGTTTATTAAGATATAAATTATAATAAGTATCTTTACTAAATAATTTTAATTCAGTTATATAATCATCAGCATCTAATTTATCTGTAAGTTCTGCTTTTCGTATACCTCTTCTTCTGGAATCTTCTACTAAATTTAGAAAGTCTGTTTTAATAGTTCCTGCATATCTATGTTTATTTGTATTTAATATAAGTATACATTCATCTTTATATTTAGAATCTCGAAGTCGTCCACATACTTGTCTAACTTTAGTAGCTATATCTAATACTGTATTAGATACATTAGTATCTGATAATATTATACATAATCCATTTTTATCGTAAATATCACATCCTTCAAAAGCACATGATGTATAAAAATTTAAATGTTTTACTTCTGAATTTACTTCTGCATAATTACGTATTTTATTTTTACTATTTACTGAGCATACTACTCTATAATCTGGATTATCTAATTTTTTAATGATCGCATTTATTGTAGCTATAGAATTTAAAAATATATGTAAGTTTCTATCTTTATACATATCTATAATATATAATAATTCTTTCTGCACATAAAAAGTATCTCGAATATTTAGTTTAACAGGAACAGAATTTTGCCATTCATATGTAATTTGAGGTATATCCTTTAACTCTTCTAAAATACATTCAGGCTTAAGCGGAGTAGCTGTTAAGAATGCCCAATCTTTAAATTTATTAAAGTTTTGAAGAATATTTACAATAGCATCATTTCTAAAACTATAATCATTAAATAATAAGTGATATTCATCTATTAGTAAAAAATAATCTGGATAATTAGGAATTAACTCCATAAGTCTTGGAAGAGAATCATATGTAGCTATAATCTTTTTATATTCTAATGCTTTCTTTAAATAATTTTTAATTACTGTATTACCTACATCTCCCGTAACTCCTAGAACATTATCATTTGATTTAGATATTACTAAATTTTTAGTAGGACTAAGTATTAAACTATTCCGCCTAGCATTGATTTCAAGAGTTGTTCCGCCACAACCTGTGATTCCTTTATTAATAAGACAGTGTGATGGTAATTCATTAATTATATCTGATAAATATTGACACTTTTTGTCAATTAAAATTTTTTCATTTTGCATATTTTTAAAATTTTAAATTTATTAGTACTTAAGTATGAAAAAAGGTTCTCGTGTCAAACCTTAATATTATAGTGCCAAGACAAAATCGGGATTGTGTCAAGACATATCTTGTGCAGTAACCAAGACAATGCTAAAGTAAATATATTATTTTTATTTTCAAATTATATTTTTAATTTTAACATTTTTTTATTTAATCTTTCCCCCCCCATTTTAAAAATGTAGTTCGTTTTAAATTTATTATAATATCGTATAAACGAGAGTATAATTAAAAAATTTATAAGTTATATGAGAGAGAGTCCACTCCCTTCGGTCGCCCCCCGCCTATCGTCGTGGGAAAATAGTCTACATTTATAAACTCCTATATGAATTTAGGGGATTGAACATTAAAAGATTGTTTAATCCAGGCTAAGTACGCATGCCTTAAATTGCGCACACCTCAAAAAGGATTAAGACTTAATGAATTTCATTAATCTTACTCCACACGCTATTGTGCTGAACGATGGTGCAGTGTACCAGCCTTCTGGTACTATAGCACGCGTTTCGGCTCAGTTCAGCGAGGTTGTAGATGGATTCTGCACACAGACCTTCGGGGATGTTGTAGGACTGCCTGCACCTCAGGATGGTGTGTACTACATCGTATCTGCTATGGTCTTTGCAGCCACAGACAGAGTTGATGTAGTTGCACCAGCCACTGGGCATCCTGCGTGTGTAAGGAATGACAAAGGTCAGATAGTATCTGTACCTTGCTTCCTTAGACACTAAGGACGTGTGGGACTTTGGTTTAGGCAATACCAAAGGTTGTAGATAAAATTGCAGCTGAGCTAAAGGAGTGGTAGCTTTATGTCCACTCCGTAGTTTATAATTCTTTTATAAACTTTAATAAAATCATGGCAAAACGTGATTCTTATTTAAAGCTTATAGTCAGAGCAGAATTCGAAGAGAAGACTGTCTGTGCTTATGAAGATGGGGATGAAACTTTCCACACAATACATCACGGCGATGCTTGTGAGGCAAGTACATTTCAGGTCTTCAAAAGGGCATGGGTAGAAGTTTATTCGATCTTTCCTGCGGAAAAGAAGTTATTGAAAGAATTTAATGACTTAGTTGCATCTAAGAAGGATGCATTCTACGCATTAAGAGATTCTTTCAGTGAGTTCTATGAATTCCCTAAGATCGAGATAAACACTTCTCGTGTGGAGTTCTGCGAAGAAGAGAGAAAGCTAGGAGAGTTAGACCTCACTGAAGAAGAGTATGATCAGTTAAAAGCTGATAAGGACTTCTTTAGTAAAAGAGGTACTTTCGTTATATGCTATAACGGAAAGAACTTCAATGGTCTAGCTATTGCTGGTCAACCTGGATTCAACTCTAAATTTAACTGGGAACAGTTAAGATCAGAGTGGCATCCTAAGGAGATCAGCGGCATTCTTAGAGAAGATTGGGATTACCTGAAAAACAGGGATTACAGTCTTTTCGAAGACTTGCTCGAGGCTAGTCTCTCTGAACTGATGTAAGCTCAAGTTGAGTTGCTAAACTCAATATATAGAAAAAATTAGCTATGCGAAGCTACCTCGCAGAATAAGTAGGTAGCATAGTTTCAATTATCCTAAACATTAATAAATATGGATAAAAGAATCGTCATCATTGAACCAGACGGACGTGTTGCCGTGTTCAATGATAGAGGGGCTTTCCTCGCTTACTTAGAAAGTAAGAAAGAGGCGTAGTCTTCTCGAGTTGTGTTATGCCACACAACGTGTAGACAAAAGGCACCGAGTTCACTTGCTCTCGTAAAAGCAAGTACACTTTTAACAACCAGAAGTTGCGCACGACACGAATCAGTGCATAAAGTTATGCAGATCGCAAATAACTTTTCAGAGAGAACTTTCGCAGCAGCATCTTTGCTGTCAGCTGGTAGCTCATTTAAGATTGTAAAGGTTGACATCTTTACAATCGCAGGTTCAACCAACAGCTACGTTGGCATTGAACTTGAAGGTCAAGAGCGTAAACCTGGCTTGCGTTCCTTGATCTCTAAGGGGCAATTAGGTCAACCTGTTACCTTTAAAGGTGGCAGAATGACAACTGCTAAGGACCAAACTGTTATCCGTAACGAAGGCACATTCGTTACAGAGTTTAAGGATTGGTTGGCAGCTAATCCTGCAGCTACCAACAAGACTGTTTGCGAGCACTGGACCAAGGTGCTTACAGGCAAGTACCTGAATTGCGGATTCGGTTCCGCGATCATCAACGAGTACAACAAGGTACGTTGTACCCTCGCACTCTCAGTGTCAGATCAGCCTGATGCTGAGTTTACAAAGTTAACCGCAGAGCAAGAGACAGCTCTGCAGTATGCATCTATCTAAGTCTCTGTCCTGAGCATGACATTAAAAGGCTCTTTCTTTTTTAATATAAACACTTTAAAAAAATACAATTATGAAAGAGAAATTAATAACAAACTTAATAAATCTAGGTGCTGAAATAGTAAACCACCCAGATAAAGACAAAGCTATTTCTTGGTTAAAGATCTGGGGATTAGATTCTCCTGACACAGAAGCTCTTATAGAACTGTTGTGTCGTAAATATAAAGAGAATAATAAATTTTCTTGTAAGTTATTTTACTGGAACCTAGAAGACGGATGGAAAGTTTATCACAAACTCAAAGAAGCTGCGAAGAATATGCAATTAGACGAAGAAACTCGCTATGTTGCAAGTAGCTTACTGCATGACGGATCTCCGTCTGCAATGGGCTACAGTCTAAGGATGAATGCTTACTATATAGAACATTTCATTAAGATTGTAACATTTGCATGTTAAAATATCAATCAGTTATTTATTTAATATTTCACAACTATGAATAAAAGCATGTTTGTGGCAACATTAAGAGGAAAAATGTTTGGCAGGAGTGTTCTTTATTTAAGATAATTGCTGATACACAAGAGCATACTTTAAACAATCTTGCTAAAGATATTAGTTCTCAATATGGAATTAATGTGTCTGAGTTTCATTATGATCATGGGTACCTTAAAGCCCAGACCTCAAATGAAAATATTACGATCTATATAGAAGAAGTGAACTTAGAAGAGGTGTGACAACCTCTTCTTTTATATTAATATTTAAAATATAGAACTATGTTTACATTCATAATTAATAGTATTGAACTACTTCAAGATAAGAAAGGTACAATAGGTCATCATGCAGTGGTAGCCTGTGCCAACGAAGTAACCGAAGAGGTTCGTCAAAAAGTGGGAGTACAAGTTAAAAAAAGATTCGGTCTAACATTGGATACAACAACAGGAAAGACATCTGATCCAGATGTCTTTCTGACCATTTCAACTACTATTTTAATAAAATAAAATAAACTATGTTACAGTACAATAATAAATCACTCAGATTTTGCTCTTACTCTGATATAGAGAATAAGGAGCATAAGTGGATCGGTCAAACAAGAACTGATGAGTTCGGACGATCATTACAAATCTGGCAAGTAGGCGATGCCTACTATGCCTGCATAGCTTAAAGAATAAAGGGAAGGCTTCGGCTTTCCCTTTATTTTTTCTCTATATGCTTGCTGGGAGGAGAGAAAATAGTCTTTTCTTCACTTAAAAATAGTCTATGTATAAACTGCTACATTACCTTAGCGGAAAGACTACAATGTTTATGTATAGGCTGAAACAGCCAAAAGAAATCCTATACATCACATTGTACGCTAAATTCAATAAGTAATAATTAAAAGTATCTTTTGGCAAATTAATCATGCAAATAGTAGAAGCAATGAACAGAGAGTTGGAAATGGTAGTAGCTAATGGTGGTAAGCAGCAGGATGCTTTCAGTAGCAAGGCTATTCAGTCAGAAATTGAGACTCTTGAGAAGGGTGATGTATTCCAGGTATTTGGAAAGGTATTCAGTTCTCCTGTTCGTAGAGGTTCTAATGCCATTGCAGAATACAAACAGGCTCGTGTGTTTAAGATGAAGGATGGTAAAGCTGATCCAGACTCTATGAGAATTGTAAACATTTACCCATCATTCTTTAACAAGAGTGTAGTGGAAGTAAACGAGAAGTGTGAGCGTACAGGTCGCATTATTCGTGCTGACGGTAGTGTTTGCCAGGCTTATAAGAGCCATGGTAATGTTACTAAAGGTTGGGATCAAGTAATCGAGGGTAAAGTAATCGAAGTTACTGAGGTAACACCTGTACTACGCAAACGTTATGGTACAGAGAACCAGACACAGACTACCAAAGTGTGCAACTTTGAGTATTCTGATGTTACATTACCAGAACTCGATGCATAACATATACACATTGAAGGGTTACCTTATAGGTAACTCTTCTTTATGTATAAAATCAGGGCAATACATTGATTTAGTTTCTGTTAATCCGATTTTACCGAGGTTAAAAGAAGGCTTTTTCAATGTATTGTTGAAAAATGGCAGATATGAATTAATTGATGCCAAGTGGACTACTCCACTCAAGATAGACCATTAAGAGTAGTGCGTTGGTGAGAGTAATCTCACCAGGTTGGTTGTTATAAAGTGTTTATTTATTGAGGAGTTAGGGAGTGATGGTGAAGGGAAGGCTGTGTGAGCGCACAGAACCACCCACCAACCATTCTCTCTTTCCCCAATAAAATCATTTTTTAAAAAATAAGGATTTGTATAATACTCTCTTAAAAACAAATATAATGTAATCATTTCAATTAAAAATTATTAAATAAATGATTTTAAAATAAAGTCATTAATGAAATACACAGTTTGTGAAAATAGTGTATTTTTTCTTTAAAAAATTCGTGTCAACAAACAAATAAACACTAATAAAAATATGGAATTATTATTATTTATCATATTATTGGTAATTACATTAATATGTATTGCCAATTTAGCTAGTAAATTAGGTAAAGATTTTAATAGCTTCTTAGAAGAAAAATTTCCAAATATTAAAGAATAAAATTCAAAAGTATGTATATAATAACCATTTTAGGCATTCTAGGAATATTAATCATTATTCTAGGAATAATATGCTATAATAAGAAACAAAATAAGAAAATTTTAAAGGAACAATTAAAAACTTTAAAAGAACTTAGAGACAATATAATTGCATCAAAAAATCTTATTGACTTATATCATATACATAAACGTATATTTAAAGAGTTTGAAAAGTATTATATTCCTTCTTGTATAGGCATTTCTAAATATGGATTTTTTAGAGCTTCTTCTAGAGAAGATTTAGATCCAGATAATATTTTCTTAGGAAATATTTTTGGATTAAATACTTTAAATCTTTCATATTGGAATTCTTATAATGATATAGAAATAAAAAATTTAATTCTAAATCAATATAAACAAATATTGTCTTTAGGATTAATTAATATTAAAAATAAAATTAATAATGAGTAACGATGCTTGCTGGCTTTTTACAGCCTTATTCTATTTATTTATATATGTTTTTTCAAAATCCAATAAACAAGATGAGTGATATTATTATTATTTACCCAAAGGATTATCCACAGGTAACAAAAGAAGCTTTACAAAAAGCTAACCATATTATTACAGTAGTTAATGCCACAAATATTGATGGTGCTATTGAACAATTGGAAAGAGTCTATAAGTTAACGGCTGATTACCCAGAACTTATACAAGACAAATTAGCATTAGTAATTAATGACACTACTCTTGTTAATTTTCCAGAATCTACTTTAGAAATTCTCCAAAATTTAAGAGTATTCATACAAGTAACGACAACTAAGAATTTAGAAGTAACATTAGCTACAGCTATCGCTTTAGATGCTATGCTTATATTTCCAAAAGAGTTTATAGAAGAACAACATTCCGATTTAGTCATGCTTACTTTAATGGCTATGAGAATGAATAATCGTCTTATAACTCGATTACCTAACTCTGCAGAAAAATTATCTTTCTAATGGGATTAATCAAAACAATAAATACTAAAATTCAATCAGCTGTTGCGAAGAAAGTACCAACAGCTGATGAGGCTTATTCTCAAGCTTTATTTAATGCTTCATCAATAGAAGAAGTAATTAAGTTTGAAAAAGAATGTATTATTGATAAGATACAAGATGCAATAATGCATAAGCAGACACATGTATTTTATGTGCCTACAGATCAACTTGATTATTCTTCTATAGAAGAAGAACTAAAAGAGAAAGGATACAATGTGATCAAATATAATGACCCTTTTGATTACTGGATAATTAATTGGAATCATTAACAACTTTTAACAATTATAGATTTGAGAATCTTATTTTCGAGTCTATAATTGTTAAACATTTCATAAAATATGAGTAGAAGTTATAAAAAATCTAAAGTTTATAACATTTTGCAGATCATGAATCTGACAAAGAAGATAAAGTAAGATCTCACAAGAAGTTCAGAAGAACAGCCAAATATAAAATGAAAATTGATGCAGATCTTCCAAATAAACTTTCTGAAGTGGACGATATTTGGGATTATAGCTCTAAAGGAGTAAATATTTATGATGAAAATATAGATCCAAAATATTTAAGAAAATGAACACAGCAAAAAAATATAAATTATATGATTCAAAAGATCATTTAATTTGTTCTTTTCAATCTTATCAACAAGCATCAGTTTATAAATTAGCTTATGGTAATAAAGGTTGGTATATAAAATAAAAAATATGTATAAGTAATTAACCTTGGCTGGTGACAGTACAGAGACATCCTAAGCAATATGGGTCATTGCGCACTTTATATCACATATTTCTGGGTGAAATATCATATAATCTTCCTAGGTAATGAAAGATATTTCAGAACTATAAAAGTAAATACATTGCAATTATGGTAGTCTAATTACTTATACATTTTGGGGCAATAGCAAAGCTGGTCAATGCGTTGGACTGAAAATCCAAAGATAATGGTTCGATTCCATTTTGTCCCACTACAAATCGCGAGGTAGAGCAGTGGTAGCTTATTAGGCTCATAACCTAATGGTCGCAGGTTCGATTCCTGCCTTCGCAACATATTGGAGAGTTGGCTGAGTGGCTTAAAGCGCTGGTCTTGAAAACCAGAGGGCGGTAAAACGCTCCAAGAGTTCGAATCTCTTACTCTCCTCTTATATTGGAGATTTAAGCCTAATTGGTAAGGCAGCAGTTTGCTAAACTGCCAGTAATCGTAGTAATATGATGTATAGGTCCTATAATCTCCACAATTAATTTAAATAAAAGATTATGAAAAAATTTAATAATCATTTGTTACCAAATGGTTTATGGTATTTAGTACAAGCATACCTTATTAGTACAGAATGGCAATGGTATAAGGATAATAATATTAAATATGAATCTGCTACAAAATTAACTGCTGGGCAATTATCTAATTTAGTTGCTAATGCTATTAGTTGGAGTGTAAAACGTATTCAATATAATACTGAAAATACTTAAAAGATAAATAAAAATCTACAGGCAATAATAATTTAATTAAAGCCTATTATGCTCTTGTCGTCTAATGGTAGGACATGAGACTTTCTATCGTAGAATTACGGTTCGAATCCGTGCTTGAGTACAATTATTAGTTCTTACATAATAATTACGTCATTGTATTGTCGGGTATAAAAATACAACGGTAATAGATATTCCGTAAATATATCTAAGTACAAGCAGTAGTACTAGTTAGTAATTCATAAGTAAGACATTGATTACTAAAACTGAAAACAGTTATATCTATTATAATTGCAAATATAGTATTTATAATTACAGTAAGTTTGTTATACTCTAATGTGGGTTTTGAACTTACTAAATTGGAGTACCAAGGCTGGAGAATCTCCCTTGCATGGAGATTGTGGGGAGTTCGATTCTCTTTACCTCCACATTTCTAACATGATATCGGGACAAAGCGTTGTCCAATCTAGCAGAATATAAATACATCATTTTTAAACAAGTAGTAAGTTATTGTGAAATAATTTACTATATTTGCTTAGGTAGTCAACGACAGCAGGCTTGCCCCGAAAGGTTCATAGGTCCTATCCTAAGCGCATTTACTAATTAAACATTTTATAAACATTAAAAAAGAAATATATTAAACCAGAAATCAAAACAATTAAAATAGATAATGAACCTTGTATGAATAATACAAGCCAACATAAAGAAGGATCTTCATGGGTATGTCCATGTGATAAAGACTCTGTTACTATAGAAAATTTAATAAATAAATAAATAATGGAAAATAAAGTATTTTTTGGAGAAAGTGGTTTAACTTCTACAAGTGCAAATCATGTAGCAAACCTTGCTAAAGAGTTCATTAGTTCAAATGAAAACTATCTTAATAGCATTTCTTTCATTAATTGTAAAGTAGGACTTATCGGTAGTGATAAAGATCAAACTTACAGTTTAGGTGTACAAAATTTAAATGATATTGAAGTTATATTAGCAGATATTGCTAAATGTAAAGCATTGATTGCTTGGTTACGTGAGGCTATTAAAGCTAAGAATGCTTTAATTTCAGATATTAATAATTTTAATATTTCAAGTTATTGTCAACTTAAAGGACTACCTAATCCTGAACGTCCTCAACTTCCAGATTATTTAACAGCTGAAGAATATTATGATTCTCTTCCTATTAAAGAAAGAAATGAATATTATTCTTTGGAAGCAGAAGCAGCAACTTTAGGTCAGTTTATTCATCCTGGAGGTAATCTTAATCAGCAACGTAGTTTGTTATCTGAGAAATTAATGCACCCAATTAAATCTGAGGGAGAAGGAAGGGATACCATATTGTATAAGTATAGTCCTTCTATTAGTTTAGAAGAAGTGGATAGTACTTTCTTTAAGCTGCAGGCTAAACATAGAGAAATTCAAGCCAGATTAAATGGGATGAAGCATCTTTGTGAAATAGCTATGCAGCAAGACCGATTGCAAAAGGATAATACTTATAAGGCAGCTGATAATACATATTTTACAAAAATGCATGAACTTGCAAACGAAGTTAATATCTATAAAGACGAAGAACTTACAAGAATTCAGAATCTTAAGATTGTTATTCCAAATTCTCTAGAAAGTATTTATAAAAAGATACAATCATTGGGTAAATAAGAACTTAGAGGCTTGACCTCTTAATCTTATTGAATATGTTTAATAGATGTCATTTATCTATGAATAAAATTATTGCTAATTTAGTAATAATATTTTAAGTTTGTAACTTAAAATTGAATGTATACTCTTTCAAAACTTATATTTAAAAGTAATCTGAACAATTACTGCTTTTGTTTTCGAAGAAAGAGTATGTTCTTGATATTGATTTTATTTTAGTTTTAGTTGGCATTTATTAAACATAACTCAATATTTTAAATATGTTTTTAAATTTATTAATTATTATAATATTAGTATTAATTTTTGAATTATTACTTAATATTATTAAAATAATAGCTAAAATTTATCTTGATGAAATACGTAATTTGTAATTATAATAATTATTCAGTAATTGAAATAATCGAATCTGATAACTTTATAAAAGTTGAAGAAAGATTAAAACAATTAAATAAAGGTTATAATAACGAATTAATTATAATATCCTTACATAGGTATAATAAACTTATTAAAGGATTAGTATCAAAAATAAATAGAATTAAAAATATGTTAATGTAAAAATATGTGGAGAGGAGCAATGTTCTACTGTGGAGATGATAATGCATTCCTAGAATTATTCAACCCTTTCCCTATGCTCATATAGCTCAGTTGGTAGAGCACTGGTCTCCAAAACCAGGTGTCCCCGGTTCGATTCCTACTGTGAGTGCATTTTAATAAATTAATTAATTAATTAAATAATTATGAAAAAGTTTAAAGGACACGTATTACCAGATGATTTATTTTATATGATTGTATCATATAGTGAAAAAACTAAATGGCAATGGTTTAAAGATAATAATTTAACTATTCCTGAAGATTTTGGTTTTTCATTAGTTAAGAAAATATCTAAAGAACAATTGAATGATTTAATTAATTATGCTGTTAAATATAATATAGATAACATTAAATATGAAACTGAAGACTATTAAAAAATATTTATTTAACGAAATTAATTTACTTACAGATAAAAAATGTAAGCCAGCACAAAATAGTAATTTATTGTTAATGTTCAGTGAACATAAAAAATATAGAAAACCGTTCAACGGTTTAAATTTTTATAGAAAAAGATGTAATTTTTATGATACATCTGAAGCTTGTGAACTAATGGCTGAACATTTTTGGGAATTTGAAAAATATGAATGGTTTCAATTAATGATATTAATTAATGAATTACCCCTTGAATATTCTGGAGTTCCATTTAAATTAAAAGCTTATGCCAACGCATATTGTGATTGGTTTAAAAGAAATTTACCTGAATTATGGGAAGATTATAAAGAAGCACATAGAGAATAAAAATATGAAAATAAAATATACAGAATATTTAGATGTCCCAGGATTATTTGAAAACAATAATACCATAGATGATATTATAGCAGACCTTCAAAATTTGAAAGAAGCACATCCTGATACATCACATATAGATTTTATTTATGATGATGGTTATGACTATAAATCTTCATTTGTCCAAATTAATTATTATATATAATAAAAATTTTTAATTATGAATCTTTTTAAAAAGAAAAAATATAAAATTCTAAAAGATGATTTTAGAATAATTGATGGTATTAAAGTTTATAGAATACAAGCTTTAAAATCATTTGCTAATGTAAAGAAAGGCGATTTAGGAGGATTTATACAATCTGAAGAAAATCTTTCACAACAAAATACTTGTTGGATATATGATGTAGCTATAGTTAAAGATGAAGTTAAAGTTCTAGACGATGCTAAAGTTTTTTCAAATTCTATATTAAGAGGTGTATTTACAGTAGAAGATGCTTGTAGTATTGTTGATTCCACTATTAAAGTTAAATTATGTGGTAGTATAAAAGATGGTATACATCTTTGCGAAACTAATATAGATTCATATACTATGACACTTAAGACTGGAGTATTAAATAATAATGATATATATGCTACCAATTTAACAGTAATCGACTCTTCTTTAAAATATGTAACTTGCAATGAAAGTAATTTATATTTTAATAATAGTTATTTATATGATGTAAAAATTAATAATTCTGTAACTTTAAATCAAGTAATGGCAAAACAAACTGAAATATCTTCAAATTCTGATATTTTTGTTTTTTTAAATAATTGGTCTAGCTTACGTTATTTTAATTACGTAGTTCCTAATAAGACTTGGTATGTTGGCTGTTTTATAGGTTCAGGAGAAGAACTTATTAAAAAAGCTTATAAAGACAGTGAATTATCTGGAAAAATGTATGAGAAATATGTTAAGTTTATAGAAAAACTAAATGAAGATAAGAACCCTTAGAAAACGTCTTTTCTATAATTATTCTTTTTAAATAAAAAATATGGAAAAAATAATTCATCTATATATAATTAATGAATGTGGTAAGAAATGCCCAATGTGTTGTAATAAGTTTTATAATATGGTTAAACTCCCCAGGGACTACAACCGGAATATTTCCGGACACGGTCGCTTAGTGTGAACGACAGCACGTTTAATATTTTGCAGTGTGAAGAATGAGTGATTTAATTAACCTTTCTAAGTTGAGGATATAATTTAGTTGCTCGAATACCCAGAGAACGCGTAAAACAGGGACTTTTGTATAGTTAAGTATAAAAACTATATAAGCAATATTGTATTTGCTATTAGCAATATTGTGATTACTCTACCTACTGAGTAAGGGTCTATGTAATTATAGGCTAGGAGTGTAGGGAATAGTGGGTACAGCCTAAATTACATTATAGGAACTTCTGTACGGCGAAACTAGAGGATGATTACTATGGATATGCGATTACATATCTAATCTGGTTGAATATTAATGTTAGTAGAGCATATATTAATTCTTTAAAAGAACAGCTACCTCTACTTAGGATTAATCCTGTTCTTTATTTAGCCTCATCGTCTAACGGTCAGGACATAAGGTTTTCATCCTTGTAATTGGAGTTCGATTTTCCATGAGATTACTTAATTTAAAATAAAAAATTATAGCAGCAGCTGATAAAATTTACTGTAAATATTACAGTGATTATTACACATTTAAAAAATGGATAGAAAAATACAGACCAAGTTTGTTAGAAATTTTTGCTTTGTATGATTCGCAACAATGGGAAGATATAATTGAAAATAGTCACGATGAAGACCTTTTTGTATGTTATTTTCCTTATTACTTAACTAAATGGCTTCTTTGGCGATGTCCTGTTAGTATCATTAGAGAAGAATTAGAAGAAAGAGGATATGAAACAAAATGGTATCATAAATTGTTTTTTAAGTATTAAACTATGAATAAAGATGAATTATTTAAATTAAACTCAGAAATAACTGATTTAGAAATAAAATTAGCTAAATTAAAGAGTAAGAGGAAACAACTACAAAATAATATAGACTGTTTAATCGGAAGCTATCTTACTAGAGGTAAGTTTTATTATAAAATACTATCTATAAATAAAGAGAAACAAACAATAGAAGCTTTATGTATAAATTACGAAGACGAAGAATATAGTATCTCTTTTCTTCCAGCTTTAAATTTTGAATATATTAATGGTTTAGCTTTAATGTCTTCAAAAGTATTTGAAAAACTGTATAAAGAAGTAATGGAAAAAATATCTAAATAATTATGTTAGTATTTTTAATTTATATATTAGGAAATATTATTGCTTTCTTTTTATCTTTACATGTACTTTATTATTATAGTAAAAATAATAGTTATATGGTAAAACACCAAAGAAGATTTTTTTGAAGAAGAAAGTCCGTTTATTATATTTGCATTTATATTTTCTTGGGTTGGAGTACTTGGGTGCTTAATGTGTTATATTGGTATTTTATTTAATAAATTTATAAATTATTTATCTAATAAATGGTTTTAATGAATAAAGGAACTATTACTAAATTTAAGAATTGGATTTTAGAAAATTCAAATCTTAAGCTTTTAGAGAGTAAATCTACTGAAAGTATATATCTTACAAATGATTCTTTAAAAATTAGAATTTCTGACCATATACAGGGTTCAGATCGTTCTAATATTCGATTTGATATAAGTATATTTATTCCAGAAGAAAGTAAACAATATATAGTTTCTATTGGATATAAAATTTATATTTATAATACTTTACTCGAAGTAAAGAATTTGTTAATATCTGTATTTAGAATTAACTTAGGAATTGACACTACTACTATTAATAAAGCTGTAAATAAACAAAAAGAAGCAAATAAAGAAATTAACAGTGCATTATCGCAACAAATAGCTAATTTATCTAAGAAAAATAATAAGTATAAAGTAAGACTAGCTAAGCTTAGTGAAAAAGCAACTAAATATGATAAACTAACGAAAGTTCATAATAAAAAATTAAAAGAGTACCAAAAGCTACAAGCAAAATGTGGTTCTTTTATGAATGATATTTCGAAAGCTAAAGATATAATATCTGAATTGCAAAATAATCCCGATGCTAGAAAAGCTATTCAAATCTCTGATAAAACTTATTATATTGATAATTTTCCTAAGGATATACAAGACTTATTAAAAGAATCAATTCAGTATTATAACCAATAAAAGTTTGGGATATGGTGTAATGGTAACACAGCGGGTTTTGATCCCACTATTCCTGGTTCGAATCCGGATATCCCAACAAAATAATTTACTAATTAAATTAAAAAATTATGAGTAAGAAAAATTTTGTAAATCTTATGCAAAAAAAGCATAAGGAGTTTGTTCAGTTTGCTAATGCAACTAACTATTATAAAAAACATAATATTGAAAATTTTTTAACTAAAGAATACGAATAAATTATGGAAACAAGAGAATTAGTAATTACTATCCCAGAAGGATATGAAATTGATAAAGAAAATTCAACTTTCGAATGTATTAAGTTTAAAAAGAAAGTTAAGAAAATAGATACTTGGGATGATTTAGATAATATTTCTGGATATATGATAAATAATATGTCAGAAATTATTACTATACCTGTAATTTCTGCAGAAGATATGGATAAAAATGTATTTATATCTGAAAAATATGCAAAAGCAGCATTAGCTTTAGCTCAAATCTCTCAGCTTATGCCTTATTATGGTGGTGAGATAACTGAAGAAGAGTGGAAAAATGTTAGGCTGAAAAAGTATGGAGTGTTATTGTACAATAGTAAAATAGCAACAAACATCTACTATGATACAAAACAAATGATTGGTTTCCATACAGAAGAACAGTTAAATAGATTTCTATATTTCCCAGAGAATATACAACTCGTAAAGGACTTATACATGGTAGGTTAAAATAAAATAAAACAAAAATGTTGTAGGGATTTTGTACCTAAAGGGTTTTATTGAGGGTTAATAGATTACCTACTTTTTAAATATTATGGATAATTTAGAAAATTATTGTAAATTCCACAAAAAAATTTATTTTATAGATACTAATGGAGTTATTTACAAATACATTTATAATAGAAATACTTTTATAAAATTAACTCATTGGTCTATGGGTGAGGATCGTAGAATTTCTATTGAATATTTATCTAAAAAATATACTAATAAAGAATTAAAAATCCTTACTTCACAAAAAGCTAATGAATTAACTAACCAATATTGGAATAATCTTACCAGAGAATGGGAATATGATGGGAGAAAATATAAAGTATTATCTATAAAAGATGCACTTACTCAAAATATTGACCCTGAAGATGATGGTAAATTACATATTTTTCCTGAAGAGTATTTTAGATATTATGTCGGTTTATATCGAAATAGAATAATTTGGTATACTTATACTTCTTATAATTGTTCTTGTTTAATATTTAAATTTGCAGATATAAATAAACAACCATCAGTACTTAATGATTTTTGTGGATATATTAGTAGGAAAGGTATTCAACCTATCTTAGACTGTGAAACTAATGAATTTATTTAAAATATAATTATATAATGGACTGATTGTTTATGTTCGTTCAGTTTAAAAGAAGGATACAATATGTTGAAAACAACGGGAAAGCAATGTAAGTAATGAAGGCTTCGACACCGAACCAACTATATAATTTTAATTATGGGAAAACTTTTAAATCAATTAAAAAATTATTTCGAAAATACTCCTAAAGAAGTATTAGAGAAAGAAGCAAAAAAATTAGACTATCTCAATAAAATAGGTCCAGATGTTTTAGAGTATGCTAAAATAGTTAGAGGATATTAAATTTAATATATAAAAATGAATACAATACAAGCTATATTGGTTATTCCAATAATATTTCTTGGATGGGTTTATTTTGCAGCTATTACTTCTTTGTGGCAAGATTATGTTAAAATAAATAATGTGGTTATTAATAGTTTATTATACCTATCATGTATGGCTATATCTACTATTCCATTTATACATTTACTAAAATTAATTTATTAAAAATATGAAAAAATTTATTATTTTTATGATGGCTACTATGTTTAGCCTCATCACCAATGCTCAAACAGCATTACAAACAACTAAAGTACTTGATAATACCTATATTGGTATTAATGGCGGTGTTACTACTCCTATGAGTTTAGATAAAGCACTTCCACTTAATCCAACTTTTGGTATTCGAGTAGGCAAGGACTTTACTCCAGTTATTGGTATAAATGTAGAAGGAACTACATGGTTTGGTTCTAATTTTGATCTTAAAATTGGTAAGAATATGTTTAGAGCAGTTAATGTAGGTGTAAATCCAACTATTAACTTAACTAATCTATTTAAAGGTTATAATGGATCTCCTCGTAAGTTAGAATTTATAACTGTAACAGGTCTTGGTTGGTTGCATAACTTTGGAAATTCCAATAATTATCTTACATCTAAGATGGCTATAGATATGGTATGGAATCCATGCTCATTCTTAAGTTTTTATATAGAACCTGGAGTATTTTGGAATCTTAATCAAGGAAAGAATCAATTAACAAAAGTTTCTGGATTCTATGATAAACCTATGAATACTATGCCTTATGTAATTCAAGATATTACACAATATAATAAAGTACAATTTACTAAAAACGGTGCTCAGTTATTTGTAAATGTAGGTATTACTTATAAATTTAAGACATCTAATGGAACTCATAATTTTAAATTGTATAATATTGGTGATTTAAATAATGAAATTAATTCTCTTAGAAATGAACTTAATAAGAAACCTACAGAGATAATTAAAACAAAAACTAATACTGTTGTTAATAATGTAGGTACTTATGTAATATTCTTTGCACAAGGTAGTTCTGAACTTTCTAATGATGCTTTACGTACTCTTGATAAAGTTAAAGGAGATGTTATAGTTGAAGGTTTCGCTTCTCCAGAAGGATCTGCTGAGTTTAATCAAACTCTATCTGAAGAACGTGCTAAAATAGTTACTACATTCTTAAAATTAAAGAAAGTAAATGTTATTGAATCTGTTGGAAGAGGTGCTACAAGTAATACTTCTAATAGAGTAGTAATTGTTACTAATAAATAATATTAAAAAAATGAAGAATCTAATTTTATTTTTAATCTGTACTTTATTTTGTTTAACTTCATGTAAAGAACATTTTTCTGATGGAGAAAGAGTTGGCGTAGTAACTAAGTTTTCTAAAGCTGGAGTAGTTTGGGATTCTTGGGATGGACATCTTAATATTACTCAAACAGGAATGAACTCAGCTGGTGAACCTTTTGCTTTTTCATTAGATAATGATAGAAACGATCAAGATTCTATTGTAGAGTTACTTACTGAAGCACAGCTTAAAGGTTGGAAAGTTAAACTTTTATATCATCAAGTTTGGGGTTTTAAGAATGTTTTTCATAATAGAGGTGAATCTGATTACTTTGTTGATGGTGTAGAAATACTTGATAAGAATTTTTCAAAACCTTTAGAAATTATAAATAATAATAATAAAACTAAAGGAAGTGTTATTGATACTATTTACGTAGTTATTGATAAAAATAAACAATAAAAGTAGCTGAGTCTTATTAGTTCCTCATTCAAAGAACTATAACTCTCCTTAGCTCAACTGCAAAGAGCAACTTTCTTCTAAAAAGTGGGTTACAAGTTGGAATCTTGTAGGAGAGACTAATTAGTACTTTATTTAATATGTTTAATATATTATTTTTTTATATTCTGTTATTTCTTTGTAGGATTTATATTGTCTCTTCCTTATATATACCTTACTGATAAATATTGTAAACTAAGTAAATATCGTATAGAAAATTTACCTTCATTTTTACTTATTTTATTTATCTGGCCCATATGTTGGACATTTATTCCTGTAATTATATTATTAATAATTCAACATAAAATTAAAAATTCATGACATTTGGAGATTTTAAAAACGAAATAACTAGAGTAATTGAAAATAGACCTAAAAATTGGAGAAAAGGTCAAACTGTATTTAATTATATTGAATCGAAATATGATGTTGCAAGAAGTGTGCAATATAGTGATAAAATTGATTGTTTTTATGATGATTCTAAAATTGAAGAATTTATAAAAGCAGCATATAAAAGAATTATTAATTCTTAAAACTATTAAAGCTTTTGACTATATTGAAGTCTGTTAGCAATAACAGTTATAATTTAGTAAAGAGGTTAAGACTTTCTGATGTGTAGAAAGTTTGGAGCCAACCTTATTATGGGTGAGGACTCTATTCCCATATTTTACATCTTTAGTAAGATTGTATTTCAAGATTAGCTATTCGAGAAAGTATTGCATATCTTGCGTATAGGTGGAAATATTCCACCTATTTTTATTTGGGGCTGTTTGGTTTTGATTGTATAAGGAAGTAAAAATAACATGCAAAGACTGATGGAAAGACATCAATTCAAATTAAATGCTAAGGTTATTCCTATGAACAGCTTTGCTGTTCGCATTGCAGCTTAATGACTGCCGAGCTGGTAACTTGCTTAGGAACAGAAAAGTTACAAATTTATAATTAAGTTATCCCTTCTTTAAAAAGGAAATTTTCATATTGCTAAATAATATAAAGATGATGTAACATCTATAAAAAACTAAGCATGTAAAATTATTTGAGGTATTTATACAAGACGAGAGTTCGAATCTCTCCAGCTCCACTTTAGTTGGCTACTGACTACAAAATAGTAGATGACTTCTAGGGCCGTTCAACATGTAAACAACCTAGGTAATGGCATACCTGTTAAAATCAAAGCATGCTAAGGGTACTCATAAGAGTGCCCTTTATTTTTTATATAAATCTAAAATAAATAAAGATAAAATTAGTAAATTAATATATGGAAGAATTAATAAGAGAATATGTCATTCCTATAAAACCTGTAGAAATGATTGATTGTAGTTATCTACCCAACAAAAAGAGTAAATCACGTGCAGGGTCAACACCCTACGCAAGTAAGAGGAAAAATAAACATAAAAAGTAAATAGTATGAAAATAGAATTACAATGTGATGATACAATCCCTATTCCTGAAGGTTGTAAAGCAGTTATCAAAGATGGAAATGTAGTATTTGAGAAAGAATTTAAGAAAGGAGATATACTTAGTTCTGGTAATATAATATTAATATTTAAAGAAACCCATGAAGATAATATAAGTCATTTTCGTTCCTATTATGATATTACTAACCAAGCTGACATCTGTTGGATTCCTGATAATGAGAATAACTATTGGGTTATAAAAGCTTTTCACCATGCTACTGAAGAAGAAAAACAGTTACTCTTCGATAAAATGAAAGAGCAAGGACTGCTCTGGAATGCTGAAAAGAAGCGTGTCGAAAATATTAGGTGGAGAGCAAAGTATGACGAAAAATATTACTATGTTAGTACAGAAGGAATTGTATTAGAAGATACAGAAGGGTGTCATATTATTGATGATAATAGATATAAATTTGGCAACTATTTTCAAACAAAAGAACACGCAGAAGAAGCTTCTGATCGTATAAAAGAAACATTACAAAAATATCATGAAGATTTAGGATATTAAACTATAGCTAGATTTAGACTTGTAGATGTAAATAATAATAGAAATATTATAGAACATTATCGTTCTGAAATGTTTCCAGGTGATAAGGGGAATAAGGATTTTGACAAAGATTATGCTGACTGCTTGTAAAGATTCAGTGATGAACTTCATTTTGTAGATTATGAAAATTCTTCTCCTAATTTAGAAACTCAAATTACTTATGATGATAAAGTTTAGGATTATATGTCAGATCCTATAGAAGATTTTTATAACTTATAAATAATAAAATATGAATAATAAATTAAAATGTGTACCTTTTATCATTAAAAATGATAATAAAACACCATGTGGTTATGCTAATGGTTATGTAGCTGTTCCTATAACTCATTCTTTATATGAAAGATATTATTTTGATGATGTTGAAGACTTTATAGATGTACATGGAGGATTAACTTTAAGTGAACATTTCGAGTCTTTTAGAAATGCTGATATAATTCCTTTAACTACTGATATTATATCTGAACATAGTTGGGTATTTGGCTTTGATACAAAGCACTACGATGATAATAAACGTAATTGGGATAGATTAAATTGTATTGATGAGACTTTCAAGTTATTAAAACAATTAGAAGATTACGATAAAGAAAATTGATTTAAGTCAATTTGATAAAAAATTTAATTTTACTATTTTTGAAAAAGTAAATTTAAATAAATGGGTTAGGTAGTGTTAATGGTCAGCACGATTGTTTGTGGCACAATTAGTTTGAGTTCGAGCCTCAATTTAACCCCAAATCCATCCTAATACTAAGTATTAACTAAAAATTAATAGCGATGATTAGAAAAATGAAAAAGTTAATTAAGAAATGTGGAATAATTTATGCTGAAAATTTCTATAAACTTAATAAAAAAGTAATAGACGCAGGATTATTTCCGCTTATCTAAAAAATTTAGATTATGATTAGAAAAAGAAAAGTAAATTATCATTGTATTTACTGTCTTTGCATAGGAATCTTATTAGGAATTATTTTTAGTAATTCTAAAAAAGAACCTAATGCAAAAGATCAAATTGAAATTAAGATGAATGTTATTAAGGATAGTGTTGTATTCGATACTATGATTGTTAAAAAACAAGTCATTACTAAGAAACTCACGTCAAATAGAGCACTCCCTCTTAACGAAAATAATTTGAGGAAAGTTTTAAAAGACAATAATGTATGCCAATCTCATATTGTTTTAGCACAAGCTAAACTTGAAACAGGTAACTTTTCTTCAAAAGTTTGTAAAACAAAAAATAATTTATTTGGACTTCGTAAGGGAAATACTTATAGAAGTTATTCTCATTGGTCTGAATCTGTTAAAGCCTATAAAAAACTTATTCAATCTAGGTACAAAGGAGGAAATTATTATTCTTTTTTAGATAGAATTGGATATGCAGGCGATAAAAGTTATACAACGAAATTAAAAGAACTTGTATAAAGTTCATAAGATTTATTATTATTAATTAAAATTTTTATTAAAATGAAGAAAATTATGATTGTTGCTGCTGTTTTTACAGCTGTAAGTTTTACGTCTTGTAATCGTACTGCGAATAATTCTAAACAGACAGTAGATACTGTACGAATTGATACAGTACATACAGATTCTGTAAAATAATCACTAGCTAGCTTTAAGCTAGCTTTTTTCGTTTATATATGATTGCAATTATTTTTATTATAGGAATATTATTAGTAATATCTTATAAACCACATTTTGAAATAATAAATGGCAAGTCTTTAATATTATGGTATACAAATCTTAAGAAAGAAAGAAAATGGATCCTTATATTATAATATTTCTATTTCTTTTATTGATTGTATTAGTTACTCTTACATTAATATATTATAATACTGATGATTATTTTATTGGTATAGTAATTTCTAAAACAAAAGAATATTATTATGTAGATAATTTAATCAGTAAGCAAGTAGTAAAATGTAAAAGTAATAAAGAGTATCAAATAGGAGATAGAGTAACTGCTTTTAGAAAATACTTAACTTGGTATTTAGTATGATAAATTATACAATTTATACAGACGGTGCTTATAAACCTAGTTTAAATGCTGGAGGAATAGGTATCGTCTTTTTACGTAATGGGCAAAAAGTTTTTGAGCATTCATCTAAATATAAAGATACTACTAACCAAAGAATGGAAATGCAAGCTGTATTAGTTGCTCTAAATTCTATAATAAAAGAAATTGACTCTCTTACAATCATTACTGATAGCATGTATGTAGTAGGAACTCTTACTAAAAACTGGCAACGAAAAACTAATAATGATTTATGGAATAAATTAGATATTGCTTTAAGTAAAGCTAAAAAATTAGTTAAAACACCTATACAATTTAAGCATGTTAAAGGTCATAATGGGGATAAATATAATGAACAATGTGATAAATTAGCAAGTGAAGCATGTTATGAAATTGAATGTTGATTTTTTAGTTAAATTAGCTAGTAAATGTGGTAAAGTTTATGAAGAAGAAATAAACAAAGCAGTAGAAGAAGGTAAGTTAATTACAGCTGCAGATGTTGTTCTTTTTCTTTCTTTACTAACAGATGATATTGTTGGCGGTTACTGTAAAGCTACTAAGTCAGATTATAAAAGTTTATTTTTAGATTATATTAAGTTTTTACAAGGAGTAAAAAAAGAAATTGAGCAGAGAAAAGAAATTAATAGAGAAATCGAAGATTCTAATAAGTCAAATTGATGACCTTTTTAAAGATTCAGATTGTTCTCTTTTAGAAGTAATATATATTATATCAATGACTCTTTACATTTATTTTAATGTAAATGGTATTAATGTAGAAGATTTTGTAAAAGCTCTTTATGCAGCTGGTGATCACTTTAAAAAACAAAAGAATAATGAAATACAAACATAAATTAGCTGGTTTATTAGCTTACCAAAAAGCTTGGGAAGCAACAAGTTCAAGACATCAAGATAGTACAACTAAACCAGGCTCTCAAAAAAAGTGGGGATGCGCACATCCTCATTCTGCTAAGTAAGTTATGATTATAAAAACTAATGATTATATTCTTAAACAAATATCAGAAGATTCTTTATTTTGGGATTTAACTTTTTCTAAAGTAATTAATAAAGGTAAAGATACTGAAAGAATAGAATTTAAAGATCCTATATACGGAGTTACTATAGAATCGGCTAAAAAACGTATTGCTCTATGGCGTACTAATAAAAAATGTTCTGAAGAAATTACTCCACAAGAATTTAATAAAGTATATTCAAATGAAAAGCATTTAATTGAAAAAGAATTAATTGATTTATAATGAAGGCCATTGAAAAATTAGTTAAAAATTTAAATATATTATTTGATAAACTTAACGACAAGTATGATATTAATTATGGAGGTTGTTGTTTTGTAGCTTATATCATTGCTAAAGAGCTAGAAAAAAGAGAATTATACGATTTTAATTTACGTATATATGGTTATAATATATTTAATTATTCTGAACAAGAATTACGTAATAATATCATAAATAATATTGATGATGTTCCTTGTAAATATCATACTGTATCTCACTATAGTATTGTATATAATGATATTTATGAAATTAATTCTAGAGATAATGATGAAGATTCTGATTTTATAGATATTTATAATTTAAATTCTTTTGATATTAAACGTATTTACGATTATGGTGATTGGAACTGTGCTTATTCTATTAGTAATAATATATATGTAGAAAGATTTATTAAAATAATATTTAATAATTATGATAAAGAAAGCAAAAATACTTAAATGTAAATTTTGTGGTTGTAAAACAACCCATTTTCTTACAAGTCAAGGAGAATACAAGTGTAGTACTTGTGGTAGTACAAACAAAACTATAGCTATAAAAGATATAGTTTTTGAACCTGAATTTGATTTAGATACTAATAAAGAGGAAGCTCAAGAAGAAGTATCTGAATAATGCTTAGAGAATTAGATTATTTTCTCTATGAACTTAATATTTATAAAATATTTAGTAAAGAAAAAAGATGTGAATTAATCTATTCTAAATTCTATAAAAGCGGTAATGAATTGCCTGTAAAAATTAAAGTAGATTATTTTCCTAATAAAAAGAAACCAGAAATAATCTACGAAAAATCATTTAATTTAATAGGTGCTCCTAAAGATTATATAGAGAGATTGCCTAAACCTAAAGAAAAAAAGAAGAAACATGAAAAAAGAAATCGTACAGTATGCAACAGGAAAGTTTAAGCATTTTGATGGTAAGGAACGTGAATTTACAGTTTGTATGGTGAGTATTTCTCCAGAAACAAACAACGATATGGAATCATATTACCAGAATATGGATGGAGATTATCTTTTTGAAAACGAATCTCATATCTATACTAAAGCATGTTCTAAAGGAATTATAGCAAAATGGGAACGCTATGTCAATTTTGGTATTTCTGTAAGAAATCCAAATGATTCTTACAATGAAGACATTGCTAAGAAAATTGCTTATGGTAAGGCTAACAGTGTTAAAGGCTATACAGTAGCTTTTGATGATTTAGCTTTAATAAGTAAAGATGTAGTTAATGCTCTCCTTAATAATTTTGTAAAAAAAGTTTCTAATGATCCTTCTTTAGCTATTCAGAACTATGAAGAACAAGAAGCATTATATAATGCTAAGAAAGCTAAAAAGGCTATGTTCAATAGTAATGACACGTTTTCAATATAACAAACTAATAGTATTAATTAGTATTACTGTTATTATATTCTTTGGTTTTTGGTACTATGGAAATTATAATAATAGTAATACTATAATACATCATTATAAAAAAGATTCTGTTTATTACCAAAAGCGGGATAGTTTGCATAAAGTTAATGATACAATATCTACTAAAATACAAACAATAGAACATACTTATGAAAAGAAAATTGAAACTATTAAGCGTATGCCTATTGATTCCGCTTATATCTTTTGGGCAGACTATATCCAAAGATACAGGATTAATAATGACTCCGCAACAATTAAGAACTACTAATCTAATATTTTTGGAACATGAAAAATGGTCTAAACAAATTCCTCTTCTAAAACAGCAAATACAAAATTATCAAAAACTTGATAGTTTAGCTTATAAACATGATTCTTTACAAACACAGCAATTAATAGATTTAAATAATACTATTGATTTACAAGAAAAAAAGATAAATAAATTAAAGAAAACTAAAAGTTTTGGTATTGGAGTAATAATTGCTTTAATATTAGGATTGATATGCAAGTAGTAAAGGATAAAAATGGAATTAAATTAAAATTTCCTGAAAGATCTTGTAAAGATTGTCGATCTTATCCTTGCATGCAAAATATGAATAAATTTAAATGTGATATAGCTAAATATGGATGTAGAGGATTCAAAATTCATAACTCTACTAACAAGAGTTGAGGCTATATTACATGATTCCTCAGGATACACTACTTACATATTTAAAAATATAGATGATAAAGCCTCTTTTTTATATAAATATATAATGTGTACAAGATATCCTAATTGGGAACATAGAGGTTTAAAGATTGGCGAAGAAGGATTTTTAACTTATCAACCAGTAAATGAAGGGATTGATAAATGGTTTGATGGTTATAATTTAGTCCCTTATAAATTTTCAGCAAATAGGTTTATCAATTTTATTAGTAAACCTAACGAAAAAATAATAGATAATAAATATATAATGTAGATGAGATATTTAAGATATGTAAAAATTATAAGAAAAACATGGGAGTTTTAGGCGAAAAATTAACACAAGCAATCAATAAACATGAAAACAATGTAGAAAACTTTATTTGGAAAGGTCCAAAGAAAGAAGTAAATGGAGTAAGAGTACAAGAAGAAGTCAGACTTATGGATGCTACTCCAGAGCAACTTAATAAATTTTATGCTCATTGTATGTCCATGTTATATAGTAACGATAAAAAGAATCCAGGCAGAACAATTCTACTTGATATAATCAAAAGACAAAGACAGAAATGTAATGCAGAATTATATCTTCGTTGGCTCGAAAATAAGTATCAAACAAATATTCCTAACGTACGTAAACCTTATCCTAGATTTCTTTATAATAGCGATATTAGAGAAGTTCTAGAAATAAATAAAGAGAGTATTCCACATGAAGAATATGCTAATACTCCTATTACTGTTTTAACTGATGGGGTTCCTATGGAATTTAGGGATGTCATGATTCAAGATGTACTTCATGGTGCTGTTGGTGTGTTGGGTTTGTTTGATAGATCACATATTTCTCTTAGTTTTATTACTAAGATGGGTGTTTGGTTGACCGATAAAGAAATGAACGAACTTCTCGAAAGAGATAAGGATGGAAAGGCCCGCAACAGAATTGATATAATTAAGGAACGTTTTAATCTTCGTAAAGATATTAAATTGTATCCAAATGAAAATGGCTTGAGTTATACAGAACTTCGAGCTATGTTAAATCTTAAAACTAAGAAATATTCTGAATTAACAACAGACCAGCTTCTTGTTTTAAGAGATAAAGTATTGTTCCGATTTGAAGACGAGGTGCGCTTTCATATTTCTCAATGGGAAGATATTATTAATAAAATTGAACGTGTTGCTGAAATTAAAGGTATTACTTTGGAACGTAATTAATTTAGTAGATTTATTTCCTATAGATACATATTCAGCTTTAATTTATTATATTAGTTAATGAATTTATTTGGATATGTATCAAGGGATGAACGTCAGGAACAATGTAGGGTAACTTGGATTAAAAATAAGTGTAAAGGATCTATACAAGCCTGCACGGGCTTCGGAAAAACGCATGTAGGACTTAATTGTATTAAAACTTTACTGTCTAAAAGACCTGGATCTAGAGTTCTTATCGTTGTTCCTACAGACGTACTGCAAAATCAATGGCAAGATATACTCGTTAATAATGATTTATCTTTTTATTGTACAGTTGAAGTTATTAATACTGTTGTTAAACATTCATGGCATTGTGATTTACTCATTTTAGACGAAGAACATCGTTATGCTGCGGATACTTTTAAACAAGTATTTAAAAAAGTACAATATAAGATGATATTGGGACTAACTGCAACTTTTGAAAGACTTGATGGAAGAGAAAAAATTATAGCTAAATACTGTCCAGTTATTGATAAAATTACTGTACAAGAAGCCTTATTAAATGGTTGGGTATCTAAATTTAAAGAATATTTAGTTCTTATTGATGTTGATGATATTGATAAATATAAACAACTTAATAAAGAATTTACATCACATTTTGAATTTTTTAATTTTGATTTCGATTTAGCTATGAAAATGATCGGAAAAGATGGTTATAAATATAGAATAGCTTATAGAGACCAATTACTTCCAGACAATGCTTTAGAAGAAGATAGATCTAATATGTTTAAAAATATTACTATTCATGCTATGGGATTTATGAGAGCTATGCAAGATCGTAAAGCTTTTATAAATAATCATTTAAAAAAGACAGAAATAGCTAATATGATTATACAGGCTAGACCTAATTCTAAAATCATTACTTTCTCTAATAATATTAAAATGGCTGAATCTATAGCAGTAGGAGAGGTATATAGTGGTAAGACTTCTAAAAAGAAAGGAAGAACTACTATATCTGAATTTAATTTAAAACCTACAGGAGTATTAAATACAATTAAAAAAGCTATAGAAGGGCTCGATGTAAAAGGATTATCTGTAGCTATTAATATAGGTATAGATAGTTCTGAAATAAAAGCTGTCCAAAAACTTGGAAGAATTATTAGAGCAGAAGAAGGAAAAGAAGCAGAAATGTTTAATATCATTATAAACAATACAGCAGAGGTTGAATGGTTTAAACGGTCCCATAAAAATGCTGAGTATATAACTATTGATGAAGAAAATTTAAAGAAAGTATTATTAGGAAAAGAATATAGTGAATATAAGAAACCTGTTCCTAAACTTTCTTTTAGGTTTTGATACATATAATAAAACTCCGAGAGGAGAATAAATATTTTGTAGTTTGAGATATGTTAGTGAACAATTCTTAAGCTAATTTAAGTTGAAAAAATTTAATTATTCTATTGATGATGATATTGCATTTCAAGAAAAATACCAAATAACCCCTACCGAATTATTTGTACTAAAGATTATTCTTTTATTGCAGGAAGATACTCAAGATGAAGATTATCTTAAAAGATTTCTTCAAATTTCTGATAATAAAGAATGTTTTAGAGATACTTTACAATCTTTGCAAAATAAGGGGTTGCTTTTAAAATCTTATAAAATTCCTAATAAAGGAGAACCATTTAATCCTTATGATATTGCTATTAATAAAGTGCTAACCAAAAATATGCATAAAGCATCTTTTGATTTAGGTCAGGAACTGATGGAAGTTTATCCAAGATATGGTACTATTAATGGAGGCATGGTTCCTTTACATGGAGTTTCTAAACGATTTGGAAGTCGGGAAGATTTTTATCGTTTTTATAGTAAAATTATTAATTGGAATCCAAAAACTCATAATAAAATTATAGAGTTAATTAAATGGGAACAAGCTAATAATATAGGATTTTTAAATATGACTGTTTTATCTTTTGTAATTGATCATCGATGGGAAGCATTACAAGATATTAAAGATGGCAAGTTAAGTAATGTTACATTTAATACCATAGAAAGTTTATAATGAGTTATAAATCATTATTAGCTGAAATTGATAAAGGAAGAGCAGGTAGAAGTCACGGTACTTCTATTGGATTGCCTAAATTAGAGGAATTAACTGATGGAGTAACACAGGGAACTTATACTTTAATCTTTGCTGGATCTGGAATAGGTAAAACCAATTTATTAGTATATGCTTATCTCTATAGAGTTATTATGGAGCATCTTGATGATGGAAAATTAAGAATTAATTTCTTTTCTTTAGAGATGAAGTCTGAAATTATACTAGCTAAATTACTTTCTTTATACATTTATGAAAAATTTGGAAAGAGATTGGGATTCAAAGAATTACTATCCAGAAAAAAAGACTATATATTATCTGAAGAAGATTATAAAATAGTTAATCAGTGTATTCCTTGGCTTGAGAAAGTCGATAAAATATTAAATATAATTGATAAAAATGTTAGTGCAGATGGAGCATATGCAATAGTAATGGAGGATCTTAAAAAAGAAGGAACTTTTGAAGGTGCTGGTAAAGCACGTAAATATATTCCTAATGATCCAGATAAACTATTGATAACTATGATGGATCATATGGCTTTGTTGAAATACACAAAATCTAAAAAAGATGAGATTGATAAATGGTCTCATTATGCAGTTAGTCTTAGAAATAGAACTAACATGTCTTTTGTAATGTTAATGCAAAGCAATAGAGATGCAGCTTCTATGGATAGAAAAAAGCAAGGTTATCAGGAACCTATGCCTTCTGACCTAAAAGATAGCGGAGGTCCTTATGAAGATTGTGATTGTTGTTTATCAATATATGATCCAATTGTAGATCATTTAGCAAATTATCATGAATATAACATTAAAGCACTGAATGGAAGATTCAAAGCTATTATCTGTTTAAAAAATAGATACGGAGCATCTAATAAGGCTGATTATTGTTATTTTGATGGTAAAATTAGTTATTGGAGAGAACTTCCTCCAGCTAATGAGATACATGACTATACTAACATATTTAATAAGAAAGATAAAGTTAAAATAGAAGATAATAACGATACTAAATTTAACTTTACAATGTAAAAAAATGGCAGAATTAATAGCTATAGTAGGAGAAAGTGGTAGTGGTAAAACCACATCAATTAGAAATCTAAATCCAGAAACTACTTTTATTATATCAACTACAGGAAAGCGTCCTGGAATTAAGGGTGCTAAGAAAAAGTATCCAGATTTTAAAGTAAATAAAGAAACTAAAGAAATTTCAGGCAATTTCTATACTACAAGCAATATAGATCAGATTGCAAAGATGATGAGCCTCATCAATACTAAGTTAACTAATATTAAAGTGTTGATTATTGATGATTTTCAATATCTACAAGCCTTCGAAGCTATGGCTAGAGTAGATGAGAAAGGCTATAGTAAGTTTACTGACATGGCAAAGCATGCTTATGAAGTTCTTAAGTCATCAATGGATCTTAGAGATGATCTATATGTAGCAGTACTTACTCATAGTGAGAATACTGGTGATAATCTTAATCCCTACTGGAAAATTAAGACTCAAGGCAAAATGTTGGATAGTGTTATTACACTTGAAGGTCTTTTCACTTATGTACTTTTCACTAAGGTTGTTCGGGATGAAGGATCTAATGAAATACAATATAAGTTTCTTACTAATTCAGATGGAACATGTACAGCTAAATCCCCTATGGGACTGTTTGATGATACTCTAATAGATAATGATTTAAATTTTGTTATTGATAAAATTAAGGAGTATAACGAAGACTAATGAAACTTGTTAAAATTACTGTAAAATCTGAATGGGTAGATGAAACAACTGGTGAAATTATTACCGACGAGCGAGTTCTTAACAATTCCACTGTAAAGACTAAGAAAGCCTCAACTTCTAAAAAGAAAAAGGAAGAAGATAATGATCCAACACCTAAACTCACTTTAGATGATACTAAGTATCATTTAAATAATGCAGCTATTCAACTTTTAGGAGTAGAAGCTGGAGATAAAATTGATATTAAATATCAAAAGGTAGATGGATTTAATGGTAAGGTTCCAATTATTGGAACTAATGCTACTTTCCAAACACAAGGAGGTAATAAACTTTCTAAGTCAAATACAGTTATTTGTAGGGGTACAGGTAATGATAGGTTATCAGAATATGGGCATAACTTTGTATTAACTGTTCATCCTCATAATGATAATTTATTTGTTCTTAATGGTGATGCTACTTTAGAAGAGACAATTGCTCCAGAAGAAATAAAAGTTCCAGAAAAAGAAGCAGAGCAAGAAGTAGATAATTTATTAGATAATTTAGATAGTAAAACAATAGATAATGAAGAAATTAATGCAGATGATTTTGATTTTACTTTTTAAATTTAAATAAATTATGATGAATTTTGGTTCTTTAGCAGAAACAGTAGCAGTTAGTGGTAGTAGACGTCTTAAGCCTTGGGGTATTTATCCTGTTAAGTTTCAAGGTGTGGAGGTACGAGAAATTCAAGGAAAAAAAGATACTTCTAAGACATATAAAATACTAACAACTAAGTTTGAAGGAGAAAATGGATACTACAATGAAGATACATTCTTTCCTAATGAAGACAGTGCTAAAAGAAATACATATACTAATAAAGAAGGGCATGAAGTAGAAATGCCTTCTAGTTTTGAGCAAATTATGACTTATATTGCTCAACTTGCAGGAGTTCTTAATCCAGAAGGATTTAAGAAGATGCAAGCTGCTTCATCTAAGTTTAAATCTTTTGATGATGTATGTAAAGCATTAAAGCAAATTCTTACTCCAAAAGTAGGTACAGAGTGCTTTATTAAATTGGTTGGACGTAATCGTGATGGTCGTATTCAACCAGCTTTGCCTCGTATTACTGCATTAAATAAAGAAGGTAAGGCATTTACAAGTGATAATTTTATTAGCTTGAAGCAAGATATTCTTGCCTTTACCGAATACGAGGAAACACAAATTAAGGCATACAAGAATGCTAAGCCTACAAGTATGCCAAACGATATTGATGATGAACCTACAAGTCAAAGTCAGGATTCAGAAGATGATGACTTTTCTGACTTGCTTTGATGCTTAAATAAATAAGCTTATATTTAAGGTTCAATTTTAAATTTATATATGACATTAGATTTTACATTTGAACCAAAAATTACTAAGTCTTATTTACTTTCTAAATATTCAGAGGAAACTTATATGGAATATTATCTTGGAATAAAGGTAGCTAAAGGATTATTTTGTTCTCCTTTAAGAAAAGATAATACTCCTACTTGTTCTTTTTATAAAAATAAATCTGGAGAACTTATATTTAAGGATTTTAATGGAAGTTTCTATGGTAACTTTGTAAATGTTGTTATGGAAAAATTCCACGTTAATTATCATCAAGCTTTAAAAATAATAGCAGAAGATTTTGGCTTATCTAATAAGCATGTTGATAGAGAAATTCAACCTATTAAACCAAGTACTACTGTTTTTAAAGATGAAGGTCCTGCAGATATAAGAATAGAGGTAAAAGACTTTACTATAGCTGAACTACAGTGGTGGGAAAGTTATGGTATTACTCCAGATATATTAAAAAAGTATAATGTCTATTCTTGTCAAAATGTATTTTTAAACGGAGATTTATTTAAAACAGAATATAAAGATAACTTTATGTTTGGTTATTATGGAGGTAAAAAAGATAAACTAGAATTATGGAGAATCTATTTTCCTAAACAATCTACTTATAGATTTCTTACTAATTGGCCAGCTAGAAAGATTCAGGGTTATAAACAACTTCCTAAAATAGGTAAATTGTGCGTTATTACAAAATCAATGAAAGATGTAATGTGTTTATATAGCTTAGGGATTAATGCAATAGCTCCAAATAGTGAGAATTTATTTATTTCTGATAGTGTATTAGAAGATCTAAAAAAGAGATTTAAATATATTGTCGTTTTTTATGATCATGACCTTCCTGGATTGCAGAATATGCAAAAAATAAAAAATAAACATAAAGAACTTATTTATTTTTATATACCAAGACATTATAAAACAAAAGATATAAGCGACTTTCATAAAAAATATGGAAGAGATAAAACTTTGAAATTTATTAAAGAAAGCATTTTAAAATTTAAAAAATATGAAGTAGAAAGAACTTAATACATCTTGTAGAATAACTTATCCTGATAAAACTACATTAGAATTTGAATCTTTAGAAGAAGCAGCTAAAGGAACTGAAGAGTATTTTAATTCTCATCCAGAATTACCTAAGAAATTCAGACCTATTTTATCTGTAAATTCTATTAAACTACGCTGTAATAAATCTACTCCTACAAAAGATGGAATATTATGCGAATGGTTAGATTCTCATACTAAAAAGTCATATCAAGCTAAGAAAAGTAAATCTAAAGGAAATAAATATGAATTACAAATAGTTCATGAGTTAACTAATATGGGATTTTCAGGATTAGTAACTTCTAGATCTCAAAATAGATTATTAGATAATGCAAAAGTGGACATTGCAGAAACTGACGAAAAATTAAGTTGTTATATACAATGTAAAGCAACTAGTAATATGCCAAGTGTTTCTAATATAACTAATTCATGTCCACTGAAAGATAGACCGTTATCTATATTTTGGAAAAAACAAGATCAATCAAAAGAAGAATATGTAATAATCCCAAAAGATTATTTCTATAATTTATTAGCTAAATATCATAAAAAAACTAACTACAAATGATTGGATAATTAAAGGAGTTAGATTCTGAAACTTTTAATAAAATTTTATGGGTTAATACAAATAATGAAAAATGTACTATAATTCCAGAAGATTTCTTTTATAAGTTACTTGATGCTTATACTAAAATTAATAAAATATAATGAAACAACAATGGTATGTAATTAGTTGGGGAGATATGAAAGAAGACCCAACTCAGATTCTTGCATATTATACCACTTCTGAAGAGAAAGCTCGAAAATATATATTGAATTATATATTGAATGAACTATTACATAAATTAGCTGATATATCTGAATTTATAAATATGGATTGGGATACTGTGATAGAAGTGGTTAAAAATAAATATAATGTAAGTTTATCTTACATGTTACACCTAGAAAATGATAAATAAATAATATATGTTACGAATAGGTTTGGACATTGATGAAGTATTAGCAGATTTCTTTAATACTTATTTATCAATTTTTGGTCATCCTAAAAATGGCTACGAAATTACAAGAAATGTACAAAGAATTTTATCTAAAAATAAAGATTTCTGGTTAAATTTACCTAAATTAAGGGATATTGATTTTATTCCAGAACTTTATTGTACTAAAAGAGTAAACCCTAAACAATGGACTAAACAATGGTTGAATAGTAATGGATTTACAAGTAGTCCTGTATATCAAATGTATTACCAAAAAGGTAATAAAGCTAATATGATTAAAGGACGTTGTGATGTATTTGTTGACGACTCTGTATCTAATTTTAAAGCAATGAATAAAAGAGGTGTTCCTTGCCTACTAATGGATACTCCATTTAATCAAGATGCAGGTCCTATATTACGTATATACTCACTTGATAAATATGAAATTGAAGAAGTTTATAACTTAGGTAAAGAACAAAACCTATTTAAAAACTTTGAAGACTTATATTAAATGAAATTAAGTGAAATTCATATTAAACCACTTTTAGAAACTTTAAGATTTGAAGATATAGATGATGAAATTTATTTCTCAGAAAAATATAGTGGTTATGTGAGTAATTCACGTCTTTCTAGAATAAATCCAGATCAAGATGGATCTCCAGAAAAGTTTTTTAATCAAACTTTAGGTATATATACAGATAGTATAGTATTTGGTTCAGCTATGCATACTTTAGTATTGCAACCAGAGAGTTTTGAATTAAATGAATTAGCTAATAGACCTACAGCTAAAGCTGGATTTATGGCTGATGAAGTATTTAAAACTTATAAAAATAATGGTAATATTATAGAAGCTATTTATAAAGCTTCTGATAAAATTGGATATTATAAAGGTAAATTAACTGATAATAAAATTAATAAGTTAATTAATCAATGTACTCCATATTGGCAAGATAGATTAAAGTTCGAGCAAAATAATAATCCAGATAAAATACAGATATATTTGGATTCTAAATCAAGAGAACGTCTAAAATCTTGTTTATTTGCTATCAATAAAAATGATAATATTAAATCATTATTAAATCCTAAAGGTATTATAGAAGATCCAGAAAATGGATACGAAAAAGCAATTCTATTAGATGTAGAAGTAACTTTTGATGATCCTAATAGAAAACCTTTTATCTTACGTTTAAAATCTAAATTAGATAATTATACTATTGATAAGGAAAATAATACTATATTAGTAAATGATTTGAAAACTCATGGAGCAATTCTTCCAGAGTTTGATAATGCAGTTACTAAATATCATTATTATAGAGAAATGGCTATGTACTCATGGTTATTATCTATGGTAGCTAAAAAGTATTATAATATGGATAATCCAACTATTAAAAGTAACTTTTTAGTAGTACAGACTATTCCAGAATTTTATACTAAAGTATCTCCTATGACAGGTAGATTATTTAATCTCGGATTTGATGAACTTAAAAGACTTTTAAAATTAGTTGCTTTTTATAAAGCTAATGGGTATGTCCTTTAAAGAATTAAAACATCTTTATGAAGAAAACTTTAGCTTAGGTTATATAGATTTAGATATTAATAATAAATTTGCATTGATATCTTTAATTTGTTATATAACTACACATATGCAAGCTAAAAAACCTGATGTTACTTATTATCAAATTATATGTAAGTTAGCTGAAGGAACTGGTTGGAAAGAAAAAGATATATATAAACTTACTATTATGTGCGAAGATTTCGGATATGGATGTAAAGAATTTCCTACTTTCGGACTAAAACCAAAGGAAATGTCTGCAAAAATAAAAGAAATCATGTATAAATCTCTTCCCTTTTAAAGGTTAGTCAGATTTCCAAGTAATTAGTAAAATAGATAAAAATTAATTTTAATGTGATTTTAACATTTATTCACTTTGACTGAAAAAGTTTTGAGTATATAATTGTATCACAAACCTCAGAAATGAGGTAAAGATAATTAAAACACATGTAGATAATTTTTATGAATTAATGTTTAAATTTTTATTATTAATATGGAAAATGTATTGAATTTTAAGAGAGTAGAATTGATGGGAGCAACTAAGGAAGAAGCTTTGGCAAAGGCTCCATTTGAAATTATGGGTGATGCTACACAAGCTTACAAAAACTGGAAGAAGACAGCTACAGCTGATTCTGATGTAAACGATTTCTATCGTGAGTACTTGACAAAGAAGTCAAAGAATGTAGCTGGTGTTGGTTTCTCAATCACTATTGATGCAGCTGTTGCTGACAGTCGTGAGCGTCCTTGGAAGATTACTGATGTAAAGAACGAACAAGGTAAGCGTAAGTATGAAACAGTTCTTGTTTTGAAAGATATTGCAACAGGTAATGTTCTTGGTAAGGTAGCTGGCAAGAAAGTTGATGCTAAAGAACTTGCTAAGAAAGTTATTAAGGACGGTTTCAAAGGTAAAGGTATTGCTGTTTATTCTAAGGAAGTTACAGTAGGTGAACCTAAAGCATTTACTTTTGAATATGCTCCTTCTAAGAGTTCACATGCTGGTACTTATGTAGTATTTGGCATAGTAAAAAATGCGTAATCTACTCTAACAATATAAAGGGTAGTCGAGGATAACACTTCGGCTACCCTTATTTTTTATAACAACTTGAAAAAGTAATAATTATTAAAACTCGAAAGAGTATAAATTAAATTTTAAAATATGACAAGACAAACAACTATTAATAAAGTAATTGATTTTCTAACTCGAATAAAAGAAGCAGGATATACAAATGTAAAACAATATTGTAAAGATTTTAATGAACCTTATTCTTCTTATGCTAATAATGTAAGTAAAATTATGAATGATGCTGATGTTCATGATGATTATAAAAATACTATTAAAACATTAAAATCTGATATTAAATGTAATAATAAATCTAATAATTCTGTTATTAACTCTGAAAAACTTGATTCGGATGATCGTGCTAATACAGAAATAGTGCGCGATGAAGAAGGTAAAGTACTTTATTATAAGTTTGAAATTTATCGTAGAGATAAATCTCCTGTAGTAGGACAACTTACACGTGAAGAAATGAATAGTGTGTATCGTCTTTATTCATACTATGGTGCTAATATTACTCAACGTGAAATTTCTCGCACTCTTCCAGAATATTCTTTAGTTGATTTTAAACGCATTCTTAGAGTATTTAATATTACTAAAGCTTGTTCTCCTTTTGCACCTCATATGTTTGAGGAATATTCAGAAGAAGAACTCAAGGATATGCACTTACGTTTAAAAGAAAATGACTTTCTTAAGAAACTTGAAAAAGATGAAATTAATGATTTACGTAAATTAAATACTAATTTAGCTAAAGAATTAAATAATTTTAAGACTAATGTACTTCAAAATGTAATTGATGCAGGTATTGAAATTAAAGATTCTAATTTTAAACCGCGTGAATTTACACAAAAAGAACCTAATACAAAGAATTTGATCATTTGGTTGTCTGATATGCATATTGGAGCATATAATGATGCTTTTGGTACATATAGTATTGTTGAATATAATAAAGAAGATATACAACATCGTCTTGATGTTATTGTTAGTAAGTTTGCAAATAAAACTTATACTAATATTTATGTAGTAAATTTGGGAGATTCTGTAGATTCCTTTAAGAAAGAAACTACAAGAGGTGAACACCCATTGCCATCTGTATGGAATGATAAAGAGATTTCAATGAATTATATAGAATTAATGAAACAATTCTTTGTAAATTTGCAAGCTAATACTCATTATACTAATATGACTTATCTGTGTATTGGTGAATCCAACCATGACGGTGACACGGGATGGCTTAATAATAAAATTCTTGAAGCTCACCTTCAGAATATGGGAATATATACTTATATTAGTAACTATTCTATTGATGTATTTGGTGTTGGTAATCATACATTTGTGTTTGCACATGGAAAAGATAACCAGAACCAATTTAAGAATTTCCCGCTTACTCTTAACGATAAAACAGATTTGTATTTTACACAATGGATGAATGAAAATAATGTTGTTGGTAAATATAAATATGTAGTAAAAGGTGATTTACATCGTTTTGCTTATACTGTAGGTAATACTTTTGATTATATCAGTGTGGGTTCTCTTTATGGTAGCAGTAATTGGATTACAGCTAACTTTGGTAATACTAAGTGGAGTATTAATTTTATGGAAATACAAGGTAATGACATGCAAATCGGAACAATCCGCGAGTAGGATAATATCTTTAGACAATTTATTAGAGTATTTTAAGTATTTAGAAGTTAATTTTATTTGGACTTATGATGAATTTTCTAAAATACTAAATAAATATAAATACTTTATAAATAAATATAACATTACAATAAATTGGGAATCCTATGATCCAGGATTCACTGATTTAGAAAAATACATATCTACAATTGTATTAAAAAGAATTTTAAGAAATGTGAAATTTGATAATACTTGTTTAGGTATAGTATCATGCAAAAGAAGCAATTTAACAGATAAACAATATTTAGAATTACAAAAATTTTCAGAATATTGTAGATTTGATATAAATTTTTTATAATTATATAAATTTTATTATGATTAAAACATGGAAAATTTAGTAGAAAAAGTAATTAAATTATGTGATAATATTTGTAATGGTAATTATCCTATTGATAATTTAGGTGTATATAAAAGTTATAATACTGGCTTTACTATTAATAATAAACTAGCTATATTTATAAATTCTGATACTTTAAACATAAGTACAAATAAAGGTATATTATCTGTAAATATGGATATAGTTGAAAAAGCTAGTATAACTATTGCATTTCAAAAATTAGAAGAATATTCTAAACAATTAGCTGAAACTGTTTTAGATGAATATATTAATGTAGAAAATACTAAGATTTCTAATATTAATGAATTAGACTGTAATAATTAATGGATATTCAATTAGACGATTTACTAAAAGGAAAACAAACAAGAATTAAAGATAAAGAATATTTTGAAACAGAAGCTTATGTAAATCCTTTCTTAGAAAGAATGAGTAAAATTACTTCTGATTTTAGAGTTAAAGTAGAGTTACCTCCACAGGTAACTCTTACTAAAGAAGGCGATGTAAATCTTGAAGATATTACTTATAATAGAGTATGGTTACAAGCTGTACTTCCAGAAAGTTATAATGTTGATAATCATCAAGATGTAGTAGGAATGGTTTACGGTTTAGATACTAGAAAACCAGTTGTTAAATTCTATAGAGGTGGATTGAATATGGCATGTACTAATTTATGTGTATTTAATCCAGATTATCTTGATGTACAAGAGTTACAACCAGAAGCTGCCATTGATTATCGTCCTTTAGATGCTTTAATTAATAAAGCAAGTGAGATTAAAGTATTTTTGGATAAGTTACATAATCATACTTTCCCAAGAGACAATCAATATATTAATGAACAATTAGGTATGTGGATAAGAAATAGTCTTAACATGCCTTATTATAATGGAGTTAATAATGTAAAGTTAGCAACTTCTACTGCAATTGATGCATATAAGCTTCTATTTGAAAAAGAAGCTTCTCCTTATTTTGTACCATCAGATTCTAATACTAATATGTTTAATGTATACAATGCTTTCACCGAACTTATTAGCAATGATAAAGATAAGGATATTATGAATAAATGCGAAAAAACACTACTTCTAAAGAGTATTTTAGGCATCTAATTAGTTTTGAATTGTGAATTATTTAGACTATCTTTATAGTTCACAATTTAAAATACTAATATATGATTGTAATTAAAAGAGACGGACGAAAAGAACAATTTAATGAAAACAAGATTAAGAAAGCTATTTCAAAATGTTACTTAGCTAATGACGAACTGCCAGATGAAATACAAATTAACAAGATTGTATCAGAGATAGAAAATTTAACTGATGAATTAACAGTAGAAGAAATACAAGACTTTATAATTAATGATTTAGAAGATTTAGATATAGCTCAATCTTATAAAGAATATAGAGAACAACGAAATAAAATTCGAGACTTTAAATTAAATCAAAAATTTTACAACACTGTTACTGAATTAGTTGATAGGAAACAAAACGAAGCATCTAAAGAAAATTCTAATAAAGATGCTACTCAAATCCATGTAATTAGAGATTTAATCGCAGGAGAAACTTCACGTAAACTTTATAATGAACTTATAATGCCTAAGAAATTACGTGAATTACATGAAAAAGGAATACTTCACGTACATGATACTGACTATAGATTACAACAAAATGAGACTAATTGCGAGCTATCAAATCTTGAAGATACTCTAAGTAAGGGAACTGTAATGAATGGCAAATTCATTGAACCACCTAAGAGTTTAAGAACTGCTTGTACTGTGGCTTCTCAAATTATTACAGCTGTAAGCTCATCTACTTATGGAGGGCAAACTATTACTATGTCACATTTAGCTAAATATGTTAAAGTATCCAAAGAAAAGATAACTAAGAAAATGGCTAAGTTAAGAGTTACTGATCCTAATGTAGTTAATGCTTTATTACAGGATGAAATTAAAGACTCAATACAAACTTTACTATATCAGTTGAACACTATCTCTTGTACTAACGGACAGAGTCCTTTCATAACGTTATTTTTATACCTTGATGAGAAACCAGAGTATAAAAAAGAAACTTTAATGCTTTGTAAAGAGGTAATTAAACAACGCATAGAAGGAATGAAGTCTCCTTCTAGATATATTATTAGTCCTACATTCCCTAAATTAGTAATTTGTTTAACTGATAAAATGTTTATTGAAGGTACTCCTGATTATGAATTTGCAAAATTATGTGCTAAATGTGTAACAAAACGTATGGTTCCAGATTTCATATCTGAGAAGAACATGAAGGCACTTAAAGAAGGATGTGTAATACCGCCAATGGGATGCAGAAGTATATTACATCCTTGGAAGGATAAGAACGGTAATTATCAAATATACGGTAGAAATAATGTTGGTGTAATATCAATTAATTTACCATATTTAGCTCTTGAAAGTAAAACTATAGAAGAATTTTATGGTAAACTTGAAGATATGATTGACTATGTGTCTAAGACACAAAAATCTATCTATGATGTTATTGTAGATTCTCCTGTAGATATTGCTC
Organism: uncultured Erysipelotrichaceae bacterium; assembly: GCA_963535465.1. GTDB lineage: Bacteria > Bacillota_I > Bacilli_A > RF39 > UBA660 > CAUSWF01. Next base: position 122,703 of record CAUSWF010000002.1, read on the forward strand.
CTATACTTTATATGTATGGAGTATTAGATAGAGCTAAATCAGGAACTAAAATTAAAGATGTCATTGGTAATTGTAAATGTTCTGTATCTATAGGATATATGGGAATTGCAGAATGTGTTGAACGATTTGGAATAAGTTATAATACTAAAGAAGGGCATGATTTAGGTATTAGTATTATTAAACATATGTTTGATAGAACTAATTACAATAAAGAAAAATATGATATAGCTCTTAGTTTATATGGGACTCCTGCCGAGAGTTTGACCACGAAGTTTGCTAAAGCATTAAAAGTATTTCCAATTATCCCTCATGTTAATGATAGAACTTATATTACTAATAGTTATCACATTCCTGTTGAAACACATATAGATGCTTTTAGTAAGATGGATTTTGAATCAGAGTTTCAGAAATACTCTACAGGTGGTGCGATTTCTTATGTTGAAGTACCTGATGTTCGTAATAATCCAGAAGCAATCTTTGAATTAATGAAACATATATATGATGTAATGGTTTATTGTGAGATAAATACTACATCATGTTCAATTTGTTATAATTGTGGTTTTGAAGGTGAAATAGAATTATCAGAAGATGGTACTCATTGTACTTGTCCTAATTGTGGATGTACTGATCCTTCAAAATTACATGTTATCCTCCGCTCTTGCGGATATCTTGGTGAGTATTCATTAGGAACATCTATTGGAAGAGCTGGAGATATAACTAATAGAGTAAAACATTTATAATTATGGAAGATTGTATAAAAATAATTCATAATGAAAATAATTCATTTACAGTTTCTTACAAAGATAAGTATGCTGATGAATTATGTTGGGAAGAAATGTTAGGTTTAATTGCTAGTTTAACTATTAGTAGTAATAAACCTTGTCAACAATGGTTACGAACAGACGAAGAACATGAAAAATTCAATCAATCTTTACGTAAATACTCAACAGTTTAAAAATAAAAAATTTATAAATTATGGATGAAGAATTGTTTGATAAAGAGTTGCAAAAAAGACTTGGAATAGTTTATCACAAAGAAACTGGCACAGTTAGTGTCTGTGGTTATATTCCAGATCCTATTGCTTATACTAATATAGCAATATATAAACAAATCATGGGAATGAATGCTTAACATTTTAGAAATAAAACAATATGATGTTATCAACGGTCCTGGAATAAGATGTTCTATTTGGGTAGCTGGATGCAATAATCATTGCGAAGGTTGTTGGAGTCCTCATACATGGAATCCAAATCAAGGTAGACCTTTAAAAGAGTGTATTCCTGAAATTAAGAACTATCTTAATAATCCGAAAGTAACTGGAGTATCTATATTAGGTGGAGATCTATTTTATCATTTATTTAATGGAGATTATAACGATGTAGTAACATTATTAATGCTATGTCATAGTTATAATAAACCTGTATGGGTATGGACTGGTTATACAAAAGAAGAAATAGATAAACGTTTACAAGAATTACGTATACCTAAATTATTAAATGCTTTTGTAGATGTTCTTATTGATGGACGATTTGATATTACTAAAAAAGATATGAACCTTAAATGGAGAGGTTCCTCAAATCAAAGAATAATTAAAATAAATAAATAACTTAAGCTCACTATATTAATTTATAGTGAGCTATTTTTATGTACTTATGGAGTTAACTTATACAGATGGTTGTATTGCTACTAGTCTTGATATAGATGGAGTAGAAAGTATTGATATGAGTATTGAAGACTTTAGAAAAGTTATTCATAAAATTGTTGATAATATTAATGATTTAGCATCACTACAAACTATTTTTACTGATTTTGTAGAATGTAATGGTAAACTTGTTAATGAGTATCATTGTGATTGTTGTGGTGATTATGTTACTACTTATACAATAACTATATGAAAAAATTTAAATTAATTAGGTCCGAAGTTATACCTGTAATGGTTACTTCAACTATAGAAATAGAAGCTGAAAATTTAAAAGAAGCTATAGAACAGGTAGTTGAGGGTGAAGGTGATATACTTTATACTTCAGAAGATGTAGTGGATTATGCGTATAATATAGAAAAGTATGCTGATAACGCTACTTTATCTATATATGATACTAATAATAAATTATTATATAATGATAACGAAACATTTGCTTATGGGCACAATCCATACAAATGTTTTGAATAAATATTAACTTTTTAAAAATTAAAATTATGAATAAGTTTGAAAAATTAATTAGTGCAAACAGTAATTCAACATTAAAACGTCGTGCAGGCATTATTAGTAATGAAGCTAAAATGGCTCAAGAAGATATTGTAGCTACGATTAAACGTGCAATCAATCAGGAAGAACTTAAATTAATGAGCCTTACCGACTTTGCTCCTTCACATACTACGAGTTTACAACCAGGTAATTTTGAGCAAGGAGGTGCTACAGAATGGGCACAAGAATTACAAAAGTGTAAGGAAAATATTTATAATTTGAATATTAAACTTCAATTAGCTAATGATACTTATAAAGAGTATTTCGCTGAAGAAAATATAGAGGAGGTTTAATCATGGGACCACGTAAAGTTTTTAATTTTAAAGTTAAAGAGATAATTGGATACATTGAACATTATAACGGAAATTCAGGTGAAAGCAGTAATGATGAGAATATTGATTCAGTAGATATTTATTTATCTGGAGGTAAAGTAGTTACTTTAGATCTAACAGATGATCCTCTTAATGGCGATGAACTTGCTAAAATCTTAGGATATAATTCTGACTATTGGGATACTTTGTACGGTAAAGAAAATCCAACTAAATTACTTAGATCTGAACTGAAATCCAAATCAACATATAATCCTTATGAATAAAGAAACGGAAGCTAAATACGATAAATTATATGAGAATTATTTAGAAAATTATTATTCTGATATTCTAAAAAGAAAGGAATTTTTTGACATCCTAACTAAATATTCTGATGATCTTCCAAAAGATTATGAATTAGAAAATTATGATGTTGAATATTTTTCTTTTGAAGAGCAATTAATTACGGATATTATCCAATATAATTGTGATGATGCTTATATTTATATCAATATTGATAAAGTAGAAATTGAAGATATAGAAGATATTTCTGAAAAAGATCTTAATTATATTGTTAAATTTTGCAAGAAACATAATTTAGATATAATAAATATCAATAAAAGAAATTAATTTAAATGATTTTAGATAATTTAATAGGGAAAAGTATTTATATTAGATTTAAAAGAAATAGTTATAGTTCTAATAAAAATGTTATTTTATTAGAAGTTAATAACTTTGGTATATGGATAAAAGAGGGGAATTATGATCATCGTTTCTATCCGTATAATAGTATTGAATATATTTCAACTGATAATTTATAAAATTATGCTAAATGATAAGTTAGATTCTATGATTATAGAATCAAGAAAAAGTAATAATTCGGATAAATTAAGAGTATTACAAGCTATTAAATCTGAATTTAGTAAAGTTATTCATTCTAAACAAATTTTAGATGAAGCTAAAGAATTAAAAATTCTTAATAAAATGTATAAGGAACGTGTAAATTCTGCTAAAATTTATGAAGAAAATGGAAGAAAAGATTTAGCTAAAATAGAAAATGCAGAAGCTAGAGAACTAAATCCATTTTTACCTGAAAGAATTAATGAATCTGTGATTATAACATTTACTGAAGATTATATTAAATCTTTAAATAGAGATATTTCTATGAAGGATTCTGGGCTTATTATTAAAACAGTTAAAAATAAGTATCCTAGTGCTGAAGGTAAATTAGTAAGTAATATAATTAAACAATTTGTAAATAATGGAAATAAATAAATCTTTATTTGAAGAAAGATGTTATTATGAAATTTATCATACTTTATTAAATCTTTTTGAGTATTTTGTTAAACATATTAATTCTTATAACGAATTAAGTGAAGAGGAAAAACAACTTTGCCCTAAAAATATATTTGATCAATTAGTTGTATAATATGGAAGTAAATAAACTTTTATTCAAACCTATTAAAGTTCCTGTTGAATTTTATTATATGTTGTTAAGACATCTTCAATATTCTATTAAAGATATAGAATCTTATGACGAATTAACTAAAGAAGAAAAAGAGATATTTCCTAAAGATATATTTGAAAATTTAATAATTAAAAAATAATATGTTATATTTTACAATAAAATTAGCAGAAAATAGTACTTATAACTATGAAGTAGATAAAATTAGTTATAATATTGAAAATTTTAATACAAAAGAAATCATATTTTATACATCTAAAAATTTAAATAAAGGAGATATTATAGACTTTTGGGAATTAAAGGATTACGATGTTTACTCTGAATATGTTTATAAAATATTAGATTCTAATAAAAATATTGCTACAGTCATAGATTATGATGACATTTATGATGTAATTAGTTATGAATATACTAACATGATGATTGTAGTTAGAATAGAACAACTATTTTATGATAAAAAAGAAATAATAGATATTATGGAACGCACTAGTGAAATATTATGTGATATATGTGAACTAGATATTCCAATTTACTAATTAAAAATTAATCAATTATGCTATATTTTTCAATACAACATCCTAATGAATACGATCTAGAATTTGCATGTCTTTTATGCGTTTCAAAAAATATAAATGATATTAAGAGTTCTTTAATATTTAAAACTGATGATGATTCTGTTACAATAAGAGACGAAGATAGTTTAGACTTTTATGAAGTTTATTCTGGGAGTTATGCAGTATTACAATATATGGATGGTTTTAAGTTTAGATCATTTGATATGAGTATAGATGCTACTTCCGAATATTATGCAGATTATTTTGATAATGAATCAATAAAAGAAATGAAGGAATGTAAATACTATATTAAAAAAGATGGAAAAATTATATTAGAAAAAGATATAACAGATAACATTAAAAATTTAGTAAATGCATAACATATTAATTGTTCCAGATATTCATGGTAGAACTTTTTGGAAGAAATTAAATCCAAATGATGCTGATTTAATTATATTTTTAGGAGATTATACTGATCCATATAATAATGAAAATATAACTCCTGAAATGGCTATAAATAATCTTAAAGAATTAGTAAATTTCTATAATAAATATAAGGATAAATGTGTCTTCTTAAAAGGAAATCATGATTATCCTTATATATCAGAATTATATAAAAAGAACTTCGATTATTTGTGTAGATATGATTATGAACATGAAGAAGAAATAGTTTCTTTATTAAAAGAACTAAATCTTAAAGATTGTTATATCATTAACAATTATATATTTAGTCATGCTGGTTTTAATAATCATTATTGGAAACTAATTCAACCTGGATTTAAAGTAGGAGAATCTATTAGTGATGTATTATCTAATTACCCAGAATTAGCTGCAAGAGTATCTTGGAGAAGAGGTGGAGTTTTTAATTATGGTAGTCACGTTTGGGAAGATTTACATTATTTTCTTGAAAGTTCTCCTAATAAAGAATTATCTAAGTATATTCAAATATTTGGACATACCTTTATAAAAGAAGCTATACATCATAATAATTGTTACTGTCTAGATTGTCAAGATATATTTAAATTAAATTTAGAAACACGTAAATTATGTTATGCTTCAGGAAAAGAAATTACCGAAATATAAATTAGGAGAAGAACAAGAAGAAGCATTATCAAGAATAAAAGATTTTGTAAAAAATAGTAAAGAAATTAGTTTTTCTTTATTTGGGCCTGCTGGAACGGGTAAATCTTTAATGATTTCTTATGTTATTAAATATTTAATAGATGAAGGGTATGATTATGCTCTATGTGCTCCTACTCATAAAGCTGCTTTAGTTATGAGAACATATACAGGAGAAGATACGACTACTCTTCATAGCCTTTTAGCTTTGTCTCCTAAATTAGATATATTTAAACTGGATTTACGAGAATTACAATTTGTATCTGGAAAGAGTACAAATCAAATTCCTTATCATGGAGTAGTTATAGTAGATGAAGCTTCTATGATAAATGATGATTTATTTGATATTTTAGAGGAAAAATGTTCACAATTTAATACTAAAATAGTTTTTTTAAGTGATAAAATGCAATTACAGCCTGTGAAGTCTAAGTCTTACTCAAAAGTGTATTCTACTATTAATAAATTTGGACTTACAAAAATCTATAGGCAAGATTCAAAAAATGCTGTTTCACCTATCTTAGAAGCTCTTAGGCATCATAGTATAGATTCTCTGGATAGTAGTCAAGGAAAGACAGGAAGCCTCATCATTAGCTCAGAATTGCGTGATTTCATAGAATTATCTTTACCTAAATTTAGAGAAATTTCTTCTTCCTTAAATGTTTTAAAAACAAGAATTTTAGCTTTTACTAATGAAAGAGTACAAAATTATAATTTAGCTATTAAAAATCAATTATTCGGAAAAGAAGAAGAATATAATATAGGTGAATTATTAACTGCTTATTCTAATGGAAGTTACTTAGGAACAAAGTATTATAATTCTATGGATTATATTGTTCAAGTAATTGAACCTATTACTAAAGTTATTGCAAATATAGAAGTTAAAGGTTTTAATTTATCTATTTGGGATCCATATTATAAGAAGCAATTTAAGATATTTATGATATCTAGAAATAACTCTGAAGAAGTATTTATTCATATTGCTGCATCTATAGAATCTATAAGACTAGAAGCTGTACATTGTAACAATAAAATATTAAAAGGAAAGCTTTGGGGAAAATATTACGAATTACTTGATTCATTTGCTACTCCTATAGATCTAATATTTGATAATAGAGTAGTTATTAAGAAATCTTTTGATTATGGTTATGCTCAGTCGATCCATAAAAGTCAAGGAAGTTCCTATAATGAAATATTTATCGATTGGCGTAATATTAATAACTGTAGAGATGAAGAATTTAGACGTCAATTACAATATGTGGCTATGTCTAGGACTAGAACTAATGCTTATATATTATTATGATTGATTTATATTTAGTTTTTGATAATATTAATGATTTAAATAAAATAGAAGAAGTTATTAATGATAATTTTTATTTACATTATTTAAATATTAATAAACACAATGATAAAAGTAAAGCTTTTAAACTTAAAGGAGAATGGTCTGCAAGATTAAATCCATTTATTTTATTAGAAGAAAAAGGTAAAGTATTAAAAGCATATTATTCTGAAATAGGAGAAAATGCTGTAACTCAATTTATTAAAGATTATGGAAAAAATTATAATTCTTGATTATGTTGAAGGTGTAACCTATGTAAGAGATTTTGATCAGACTAAAATTACTGCTGAAGATTTAATAGATTCTTTAGGATTAAATTCTGGAGATTGTGAATGGATGATTAGTGATACTTTTAAATTAAATATGCAATAATGGCAAATATATGTGAAAATGAATTAAGAATATATTCTGATGATATTAAGAATATAGAATATATAACTAATTTTTTAGAAGATAATCTTGAAGTTTATGATACTTTTGAAAATGAAGAGAGTATAACTGTTAATTTTTATTCTAAGTGGGATTTTCCTGAAGGTATTATGGATGAATTATATAATGGTATCCCTAATAAAGAAGATATAAGTATAGTTTGTCTTTCTATAGAATGGGGAAATTTTTATACTTCTTTTCATACATGTGATTCTGAAGGATGGCATTTAGAATAAAATATTGGAATCAATATAATAATCCATTTTACTTCTGGTGGCAAGTACGTAAGTATTATAAATTTAAATATAAATGGATTATAGGTAAATATAGTTGGCAATTTGGAGATTGGATACGTATGCCTAAAATATTTTTTAAATGTATGGGATTAGGTTGGAAATCTAAATATAATAGTTATAGATTTGAATGGCCTCCATATATTTTATTTAGATTTTTTAAATGGCAAATACGTTTTATTGTAGGTCCTACAGAATTAGTAAGTCCTTATATTTATTGGGAATCTATATTAGAATTTACAGATAAAACTGATAAACGTTCTTTTAAAGAAATTATTGATTCGCATGTATGGACAGATGATAAAATAGGTAAATTAGATATTTTTTACTATGATTTATTAACAAAAAAAGGAAAGGAACTATACTATGGAAATAAAAGTATTTAATGACTCTAATAATAAATTACCTAAGTATGAAACTTTACAGGCTGCAGGATTAGATTTACGAGCTGATTTTAGTCATATAGAATCTATTTCAGATATTAAAATTTATGGTCCAGGACAAATTATTCCAGCTAATAGTACTAATGCAGTAAAAATGATCGTTTTAGAACCTGGAAGTCGTGTACTAATTCCTACAGGACTTTATATAGCTTTACCAGAAGGATATGAAGCGCAAGTTAGACCACGTTCTGGACTTGCATTAAAAGAAGGAATCACAGTAATTAATACTCCAGGTACTATAGATGCAGATTATAGAGGAAATATTGGAGTTCCTCTAATTAATCATGGTCTTAAGACTGTCTATATTGAAGACGGTGAACGTATTGGTCAATTAGTTCTTAACAAAGTAGAACGTATTGACTGGAAAGAAGTATTTTCAAAAGATGATTTAGGTTCCACTAAAAGAGGTGAAGGTGGATTTAGTTCTACTGGTAAAAAATAAATATGGGATTAGACTTATATATTGAAAAAGTATCAAGAAAGGAATTAGCTTATTTTAGAAAAGTGAATTTTTTAATTCCTTTCTTTGAAAATTATTTTAATGTTAAATTAGAAAATTTAAAAGATTTAGAAATAACTAAATCAAGTATTAAAGAATTAAAAGATAGATGTGAACATATACTACGTGATCATACTTTAGCAAAAGATCTTTTGCCAACACGTGAAGGATTTTTCTTTGGAAGTACTAGTTATGATAATAACTACTATAAAGATATAGAAGAAGTATTAAAAACTTGTAATACAGTATTACAAGAATTTGGTCAATTAGAAGAAGGTGAATCTATAATTTTTAATATTTGGTATTAAATTATGTACGGAATTAAATTTACTGTAGATTGTAAAGATATTAGTTTTGAAAATTTTTCTATAGCTTCTGAAGCTTATTTAGATTTTTTTGGATCTGGATTAATATTTTTAGAAGATTTTGATAATCTATTAAGAAAAGATGAACTTTTAGATATAGATGATTTTGCTTATTTAATTATAGAAGAGTATCTTGCAGACTTTAAGCATTGTGAAGATGTAATCCATTTTAATCAAGAAGATTTAGATTTTGCTTATAAAGAATATGTAAAACAATACAAAAACGAATGGGATTAAGTTTATTTGATGCTTCTGAAGAAGTAAGTTACTTAATTAAAAAAGATTCAAATAATAAAATTAGATGTGTTGTATTACAAAGAATACAAGAAAAAGAAGATTACTTTGTAATTAGACGCACCACCTTTCAATACGGAGGTAAACAAACTAATCAGCCTGATATTGTTATAACAGAAGGTAAGGCTAAAAGAGATGCTACTGCTCAAGCTATTCTGCAATACAATGCAAAACTTAAAGAATATAAAGACAAAGGATATAAAGAAATAGAAAAGCATCCAGAAGATTATTCTTTAACTGAACTTGATTCAATACTTCCTAAAGTAAATACGGATGCTAATGGTTTTGCTAAACATATGTTAGCTAAATCATCTGATAAAGTTAAGCAATCTAGTATTGATAAAGTAAAATATTGGTACGCGTCGAGAAAGATCGATGGTGTTAGAGCTTCTTTCTATTGGAATGGTAAAAAGATACTTACAGCTTCTAGAGGCGGAGGTACTTACGAATTTTCGACACAGCATATTACTCAAAATCCTAAATTTATAGAATTCTTTAAGAAACATCCAGATTATGTTTTAGATGGAGAATTATATAAACACGGTAAACAATTACAAGAAATTAGTGGTGCGGCTAGACTTGAAAAGAATGCTGTTGATTGTGATTGGTTGGAATATTATATTTATGATGTAATGGTTCCAGATAAAACTTTTTATGATAGATTGCAAATTCTTAAAGAGATTAAAGAAGAACTTAATTTAGGATTTGATCCTTATAAATTATGGCAAGTTGATGAATTACAACTACAAATGGTACCTCAAGAAAAAGTTTCTGGGTATGATAATATTATGGAATTACATAATAAATATGTGGAAGAAGGTTGGGAAGGAGTAGTAATACGTAATCCTGATAAAGTTTATGGCTTTGGTAAGCGTACTAATGATATGCTCAAAATTAAACGCTATAAAGATTCAGAATTCCTAGTAACTGGATATGAACTAGGGTTAAGAGGAATTGAAGATATGGTATTTATATGTGCTACATCTTTTGGTAAATCTTTCAAGGCTAAACCTATGGGAGATAAACTTACAAAAGAAGAGTATGTAGAGAACTTTGATAGTAAGTATAAAGATCATATTGCTACTGTTAAATATTTTTATTATTCTAATGGTAATGATGAAGTTAATGGAGTGCCTTTACAGCCATGTCTTATAGCATTCCGTGATAAAAAGGATATGTAATATGAATAAAGAAAGAAATAAAGAGAAATGGGTAGATTATCTACCTATTTCATTTATGATCGGAAATCATCTTTTTAATATAATTCAATATGATGAATTATATGATGAAGATGGTAACTACAATTATGGTCAATTTGACTATAATAATTTAACTATTAATGTAAGAATAAGTAATGATGGTGATGAAGATAATCTTCTTCATAAAGAGATAGTACTTAATTCTTTTTGGCATGAAGTATTTCATGCTTTTAATTATTTGTGGAATGCAGGAGTAGATGAATCTTTAGCACAGTCCTTTGCTAATTTTATGAGGGAATTAGAATCTACTAGTAATTATGCCTAGAAAAAGTAAAGATACTGTAATAGTTCCTGTATTAGTAAAACGTCCAGGATTCTTTACAGTATATATTACAAAAGATGGTAATTTAAAACAAGTAGCAACTAATTTATCTAATGAATCTTTTTTAGATTTATATTTTACTAATTTAATAAATAATATAAATATAAATACAACTAAGGAAGAAGTAATAGATAAATATAATTCTATATGGAAAAAGAAAGGTATATATTCTACATATACTGATTCTTGGGGACATAAGTGGAATAATCAAATGCCATCAAAACAAAGATTTAATGAATATTTAAGTAAATTTATAAAAGATGCAACTAATACAAAGTAAAAAATTTGAAAGTAATTATTGGGCTAAAGTAGTTAATATTACTTCTTTTAATGCACATCCAAATCCAGAAGTTACTAGGTTGAAAGTAGCACATGTAGATGGTTATAACATTATAGTAGGAATAGATGAAACACCAGGTTTGTACATTTATTTCCCAATGATGTCAGAAATTAACCCTAGTATTTTATCATATTGTAATCTATATGATAATCCAGATCTTAATAAAGATGAAACTAAGAAAGGATTTTTCTCAAAGAATGGTAAAGTTAAAGGTATAAAATTAAAAGGATTAGTTTCTGAAGGATTTTTACTACCTGCAGACATTTTAAATAATTTTATTGTTGATTCTTTTCAAAAATCTCCAGAAAATCTTAATGATGGCATAGAATTTGATTCTATTAAAGAAGGAGATAAAATTATGTGGGTAAGTAGAAAATTTAAAGTTACTTATCATAAAACTAACGTATCTTCTTCAGCGCAACCTACTAAGAAAGTAAAAGGAATTAATAAAATTAGGGAAGATCAATTTAAATTTCATTATGATACTACAATCATCAAGAAAGTTCCAGAAGTTATTACTCCAGATAGTATTTTACATATATCTAGTAAGTGGCATGGGACTAGTGGTATTTCTGCATATGTTTTATGCCATAAGAAATTATCTTGGAAGGAAAAGATAGCTAAATGGTTAACAGGAGAATCTTTTGATACTTATGATTATGTTTATTCTTCACGTAAAGTAATTAAAAATAAGTATTATAATAAAAAAGTAGATGGAGGATTTTATGGGTCTGATCCTTGGTATTATGCTAATGAAATATTTAAACCTTATTTAAAGAAAGGTATGACTATTTATTATGAAATAGTAGGATATACTCCAGATGGTAAAGCTATACAGAAAGGATACGATTACGGATGTACTCCAAGTATTACTGAGTATGTAATTAATAAACAGTTTAAAATTTATGTTTATAGAATTACTATTACTAATGTAAATGGAGATATATTTGAAATGACCCCTTTACAAGTAATTGATTGGTGTAAACGTAGAGATTTAGGATGTATTAATACTCTTTATTATGGAAAAGCTTCTAATTTATATTCTTTAAAAGATTTAACAAATCTTGATATTTTTTCTGATTGGTTTATAGAGAAATTATCTAACGATAAGAATTTTTATATGGAACAAAATTCTCCAGATTGTAATAATAAAGTACCACATGAAGGTATAGTTATTAAAAAAGAGGGACTTTGGTCTAATGCATTTAAATTAAAATGTTGGAAATTTCTTAATGCTGAATCTAAAGATCTTGATAAAGGTGAAACTAATATCGAAGATAATCAATGATATATAAAGTAGCTAATGAACCAGAATTTATTAGAGAATACAAAGAAAATAGAACTACTTTGCAAAAATTTATTGATAAGGAAGAAGAAAAACTACATGAAGAATTATTATGAATAAAATTATTAAATTTGGAAATAAGGCAAATACTAAGATGATTAATGGTCTTAATATTCTAGCAGATGCTGTTAAGGTAACTTTAGGACCTAAAGGTAGAAATGTAGTTATTTCTGAAAATGGAAATAAACCACATATTACTAAAGATGGTGTAACTGTAGCTAAGTCTATTTCTTTAGAAGATAAATTTGAAGATGTTGGAGCACAGCTTGTGAAAAGTGTAGCAAGTAAAACAGGAGATGATGCTGGAGATGGTACTTCTACGAGTGTAATTTTAACTCAGGCTATTGTAGCGGAAGGTTTAAAATATATTGCAGCAGGTATTTCTCCTATTCAAGTTAAAAGAGAAATAGATAAAACAGTATCCAAAGTAATTAAAGATATTAAAGCATTATCTACCCCAATTAATGATTCTGATATTCAACATATTGCTACAATATCCGCAAATAATGATCCTGAAATAGGAGAACTTGTTGCAGAAGCTATGAAACAAGTTTCTAAAGATGGAGTAATTACTATGGAAGAAAGTAAAACAAGAGAAACTTATATCGAAACTGTAGATGGTTTACAGTTTAATAGAGGCTATTTATCTAATTATTTTATTACTAATAGTGAAACACAAGAGTGTATACTTGAAAATCCTTTTATTTTAGTAACTAATAAGAAGATTGAAAGAGTACAAGATTTAATTAACATTCTTAAACCAATAGCAGAACAAAATAAGTCTATATTATTAATTGCTGACGATTTTGATTCAGAAGTAATTAATACTCTTGCTGTTAATCATTTAAGAGCAGGTTTAAAAATTTGTGCAGTTAAATCTCCAGGATTTGGAGAAGAAAAGAATGATTTATTACAAGATATAGCTATTGTTACTGGTGCTAAATTTAGTACTCTTGATATAGATATTAATAGTATAGATTTTTCTTTCTTAGGAAGCTCTGATAAAGTAGTTATTACTAAAAATACTACTACTATTATTAATGGTAATGGGAATAAAGAAGAAATTAATATCAGAATAAACTCTATTAAAAAACAACTTTTTAAAGATCTTGATAATACATCTTTAAAAGAAAGATTAGCTAAACTTGTTGGTGGAGTAGCTGTATTGCATATAGGAGCTAATTCAGAAACAGAAGTAAAAGAAAAAATGGACAGAGTAGATGATGCATTATGTGCCACTCGTGCTGCTTTAGAAGAAGGAATAGTTCCTGGAGGTAGTGTTGTTTATGTACAAATATCTGATACTTTAGAATCTAATAATTCTAATAATAATATTGGAGATAATATTATTAGTAAAGCTTTACTTGCTCCTTTATCTTGTATTTGTAAAAATGCAGGAGTAGCAGAACAAGTAGTTATTAATAATATAAAGAATAACCAATCTAAAGGTTATAATGCTTTAACAGATGAATATGTAGATATGAAAGAAGCAGGTATTATTGATCCAGCTAAAGTAGAAATAGTTGCTTTAGAAAATGCTGCTTCTGTAGCTGGAGTGTTATTAACTTCAGGATGTGTTATTGTAGATAATGATTCTAATAAACAAAACATGTTGTATTAATGCAAAAACTTCAAATTAAGCGTAGTATTACTGATCGTAGTGATACTGCGCTTAATTCTTATTTAAAGGATATTAATAAAATTCCAATGCTTAGTAGAGAAGAAGAAATCGAAGTAGCTAAGAAAGCAGCTAAAGGAGATTCAAAAGCTAAAGAAAGACTTGTTACTGCTAATCTTAGGTTTGTTGTATCTTGTGCAAAACAATATCAAGGACAAGGAATTCCTCTTATAGATTTAATATCTGAAGGAAATATAGGATTACAAGAAGCTGTAGATAAATTTGATATAAATAAAGGATTTAAGTTTATTTCTTATGCAGTATGGTGGATCAGACAAGCTATTATGCATGCGTTAAACGAGCATTCCAGACTACTAAGACTTCCTAGAAGCCAAATTCTTCAATTAAATCAAATTACTAAAGCTAGTAAAGAATTTGAACAATCTAATGGAAGATTACCATCTACAAAAGAACTATCTGATTTAGTAGAAATCGATGAATCTAAAGTAGAGCAGTTATTAAATTTAAATATTAAACCAACTTCCTATGATAATCCTATAGGAGAAGAATCTGGAACTCTTATAGATTTAATTCCAAATCAAAATATAGAAAATACAGACGCAACTTTATTTAAAGAATCTAAACAAAAAGAAATTAATTCTATTTTAAATTTACTTACAGATAGAGAACATGATATACTAATTATGTATTTTGGACTCAATGGAGATTCTTTAACTCTTTATGAAATAGCTGATAAATTTGGACTTACACATGAGAGAACTAGACAAATAAAAAATAATGCTATTAATAAACTTCAAAATAAATATAATAAGCAAGTAAAAAATATAATTAATGGATAAGAATTATTGGAAAACAGATAATGAAAATGGATATAAGTATCAATTATTAGCCTTTAGAAATGCTTTATCTTTGATATTATCACATAAAGAAAAATGTGTAGAGTTAAAAGGTATTCCTTGGGGAATAATAGAGGAAGTTATTGATCAAGAAAAAATTACCTATGATCTAGATAGAGTATATGAACCTGATAATTATTTAAATTATAGTGTAAACATCTATTCAGTAGATACTGACGAATGCTTATATTGTATTAAAGGTAACCATATATCAGGTGATGTATCTATTTGGGATGAAAATTATTAAAATTATGGATAAGAATTGGAAAGTATATAGTAAATTATTACACAACCATCAATGTGAAATTTTTGAGGAGGCTTTTTTAGATGTAATTAGTGGCAAAGAAGAAAAAATAAATTTAAATTGTATGCCTTGGTTTATAGTAGAGTGTTTCCTTAATAAAGAAAACTTTAGCTATGATTCTGATAAAGTATATCATCCTGAGGATAATGATTATTTTAATTATTGTATACCTGTATATTGTAAAGATACAGAAGAGTTATTATGTTATATTGATGGAAATCATTTATTAGGATCAGTACTTATTTATAAAAAAATTATTAATGAGTAAATTTATATTAACACAAGGAATACAAAGCTCGGGAAAAACAACTTTTGCTAAAAAATGGGTAGAAGAAGATCCAATTCATAGAGTTAGATGGAATAATGATGATTGTCGTAGAATGTGTGGCCCTTATTGGATTCCAGAAAGAGAATCTTTTATAACGTCTATTAGACATACTTTTATTCATAAAGCTATGATTGATAAAAAAGACATTATCATAGATGATATGAATTTAAATACAAAAACTACAGATTACTATGAAAAAATTGTAAAAATTTATAATGATCAAAATACTAATAAATATGTATTAGAATACAAACAATTCTTTGATGTATCTGTAGATGAGTGTATTAAACGTGATTCATTTAGAACTAATCCTGTAGGAGAGGAAGTAATACGAAAAACTTATAAAAAGTATGCTTTATACATTCGTGATTGCCAGAATACTAAAATACTGGATAAAATGAAGGAAATTAATTCAGACAAACCTTCTTGTGTATTAGTTGATCTTGATGGTACTTTAAACTACTCATTATATCGTCCTTGGTATGGTAAAGATGCTGCTGTACAAATGATTAATGATAAACCAAATATAGGACTAGTTCTTTTATTACAAAATCTTTCAAAGGATATTAAAATTATTATAATGTCAGGAAGATCTAAAGGTGATGAAGCTAATACGTCATTAGCTTGGTTATCTAAATATAATATTAATTATGAACAAGCTATATTTAGAAAAGAAGGTGATTATCGAAAAGGAGAGGTTATTAAATTAGAAAATTATAATACTTATATAAAAGATAAGTATAATGTAATTGCTGTGTTTGAAGACGATGATAAATGTATTAAGATGTATAAAGATTTAGGATTAAATGTATTAAAACCATGATAGTAACATTTAGATATAATACTCCTAATAGTTTTGTACTTAATTCAGAAACTAAAAATATTGACTATGTACCAAATGTAGGTACTTTAGTAAAAATAAAAAATAATAAATATAAGGTAAGTTCAGTAATATATGATTTAGATGATAATATTTTTAATGTAAAATTAGAATACATACATGGTTTATTTAGTAACAAATGAACAAAGATTATTTAAATCAGATGTATATAAAATAATTTCTGTACAAGAATCTTTAGATTTATTATATAAATTTGAAGATAATATAATTCAATTTGACACTGAAACTAAAGGTAAAGACCAACATTTAGGTAAATTATTAACTGCGCAATTTGGAAATAAAGACAAAAGTATTCAAATAGTTGTAGATTGTACCACAATTAACATTATATTTTATAAAGAAATTCTTGAAAATGCTTTGTTAGTTGGTCAAAATTTAAAATTTGATTTACCTTGGCTATATAATTATGGTATTGTTCCTTTAAGAGTATATGATACTATGATTGTAGAGCAGCTTTTATATCTAGGTTACCCTCCAATGGGTAAGCCTGGAGGTATAAGTTATGCTCTTAATTATATAGCAGAAAGACGTTTAGGTGTGAACATAGATAAAACTGTTAGAGGCCAAATTATCTGGAGAGGACTTGATGAAGAGGTTATTAAATATGCAGCTAATGATGTTGTTTATCTATGTGATATAGCCTCAAAACAAATGATTGATGCTAGAAGATTAAAATGTACTAAAGCAGTAAAAATCGAATGTGATTTTGTTCCTGTAATAGCTTATCTTGAATGGTGTGGAATAAAGCTTGATGTAGATAAATGGAAAGCTAAAATGATTAAAGATGAAGCTATAAGACAAGAAAAGCTTGAAGCCTTAAATCAATTTGTAGCTAATTTTTATAAAGAACATCAAGGTAAAGACGATACTATAGTAATACAACATAGAGTAGACGGAATAGAAGATAATATTAATTTTGAAAGTTTTAATAGCCAAGCTTGTTCAAAAGTATATAAAAATAAAGAAGGAATAAATGTACAAGATTATATTATTCCTTTTTATATTGTTTATGAAAGAAGTAAAACGAAAATTCCACTCATAAAAATTGATTTACAAGGAAATTTATTTTCGGGATTTAATCCAGAGCCACAATGTGTTATTAATTGGGGTAGTCCTAAACAAACTATTTATTTCTTTAAAATATTAGGTTTTAATACTAAAACAGAAGATAAGAAAACTGGAGAAGAAAAAGATAGTGCTTTAGAAAAAGTTCTTATTAAACAAAAAGGAATTAATGATGAATTTTTAAAAGTATATTTTGAATATACTGCAGCAGATAAAGTATGTACTACTTATGGACAAAATTATATTAATGCTATTAATCCAAAAACAGGACGAATACATACTAACTTTAAGCAACTAGGAGCTTCATCTGGTAGAATGTCTTGTGGTAGCAAACAGACTAATACTGATTTAGAAGCACTTAAACATGCAGAATTAATGAAACTTCCTACTAAACAAAGAAAATGTGGGTATGTACAGCTTCAAAACTTACCCCATGATAAAGAAACAAGAGCTTGCTTTGTTGTAGAAGCTGGAAATTTAATGACTTCATGCGATTATGCAGCACTTGAATCTCGGTTAGGTGCGGATATTTATAATGAACAATCAATGATTGATGAATATCTACACGGTTCTGGTGACATCCATTCTTTAACAGCTAAACATTGTTTTCCTGCAGAATTAAATGGTATTGATATTAAAGACATAAAACATTTAAGACCAGATCTACGTACTAAAGCTAAACCAGTTGAGTTCAGTCAGCAGTTTGGAGGTTCTGCTAAAGCTATACAAAATGCTTTAGGCTGTACTTTAGAAGAAGCTAAAGCTATAGCACAAAATTACAATGAAGGTTTTAGCGGTATTGCTAAATTTAAAGAAAAAGGTTTTGAGGCAGCTAAAAATTTAGGTTATGTTCTAATTTGTAAAGCTACAGGACATAGGACCTATTTACAGGGATGGAAAGAATGGGTAAAAATGCAGAATGATGATGCTTTTTGGGAAGAATATGAAGCTGCTAAACATTCTTTAAAATGGGAAGACTTTAAAGAAACTGAAATATATAAAACTGCTTCAGAAGCTCGAAGAGGATCATCTAAATGGTCTAGACTTGCTTTAAATGCTCCAACTCAAGGTTGTGGTATTATTATTTTGAAGGTAGCTATGACCAATTTCTTTCATTGGGTTGTAGAGAATAAATATTTTAAAATTATTAAAATATGTAATTTAATACATGATGAAGCATTAATTGAATATCCTAATACTATGGAATTTGTTGCAGATAAATTAAAATATTTTATGGAAGAAGCTTCGTCTAAGTATTGTCATAAACTCCCAATTCCTGCAGAAGCAGAAACTGGGTTATTTTGGATACATTAATTTATAAATTATATAAAAATATGAAAAATAATGGAATAACAATTAGTATGCCAATATTTTTAACTTTGGTATTTGTAGTATTACAAGTTTGTGGCGTAATTAACTGGCCATGGTATTTCATCTTGGCTCCAATTTTAATCTCTGTGGGAATAGGAATAATATTTACTATTTTAATATTATTTATTCTTATTGTAGTATTAGCTTTAAAATTAAAGAAAGATTAAAAGTATGTTCATTAAAGAGGAAATTAGATTAAACTTAGAATCTGCGAATAAAATAAACATTAATAGTTTATGTACTATTTTAGAAAATATAGATTCTAGAAATATAGATAGTTTCTATATACCGTGCGGAATATCTTTTGATATTGTATTTGAGTGTTTAAATAAACTAAAATATACATACGATAAAGATTATTTCTATGCAAATTTAGAAGTAGTAGACTGGGCACTTGAGGTAATTACTGTAAATAATAATAAGATTATATTTTCAGGTAATTTACGTTTCGGAGAAGTAAATATTGAAATAGAAAATTAAATGAATAAAATAATATTTTTAGATTTTGATGGTGTTATCACTCATCCTAAATCTAAATGGCAAATAGATCCGAATAAACTTGATTTAATTGTTAAGATTATTCAGGCTACTTCAGCTACAATTGTAGTATCTTCATCATGGAAACGATGCAAGGATTTAGAATCTTTTAAGTATATATATTTAAAAGGACTAAATCCTTTATTTGTAAAATCTGTTATAGATTTAACTCCTAATATAAGTTCATGTAGAGGAGAAGAAATACAAGAATATTTAAATTTACATAAAGTAGATTCTTATGTAATTTTGGATGATGATTCTGATATGTTAGAATCACAACTGTTAAATTTTGTTCAAACAGATACATACTTTGGAATTTCAGAAAGAGAAGTAGATATTTGTATTGATTTATTAAATGGCAAATTTAGTCCTAATCCTATTAGAAGAAATTTAGTTCTTACAACACTTTGGAGAAATAAATGTTCTGGACTAAATGATGGAAAATTAATTGATAAAATACTTAAAAATAATTAATTATGTATACATATAATATTGAATTTGGTGATGTATCTCATAGTGGACATTGTATAACTGATGTTTTTGGTTTAGAGTGTTCTATAGATAAAAATAAATTAGAAGAATTATTTGATAAAGCTTGTGAATCTACTAACTTTAATTTTGCAGATGAAATTTGTGATAATTATTTAGAATATGAGATAGGTCTTGGTTATATAAATGATTTAAAAGAAGAGAAAAATGTTGATCTTTTAAATATTATAGAACAAGTAGGATGTTACTATGATGAAGACGATGAATCTTATTCTGTTGAATATAGTGAAGATTTTTTAAAAATATTTTTAGAATTTACAAGAAAATATGGAGGTAAAGAATTTACTTATAAAATAGTACCTTCATTAAATGATCGTTTATCTATTAATATGGGATATGGTTTATTTTCTAATTAAAATATAATGAATCCAAAATATAATAAATTTATATTAAGTGTAATTACAGATGATATTTATATTTTATTTGATACAACTAATGATATTTTAGAATATGCAGTACCATTTGCTGATTATAAAGTTGGAGATCATATAACTGAAGAAGATTGGAATTTATTCCAAGAAAATTATGATAAGTATGTTAAAGAGCATAATATACAATTAATAAGTACTAAATTAATAGACCATTATTATGACATAGATTTATATAATTGTATATTTACTTATGATACAAATTATTATAAAGTTCCTCTAGAAGATTATACATACTATGGATGGGAAACTGATCCAGATTGGTTAGAAAAAGATCTTGATAAATATCAAGTGTATCAAAAAACTACCACAAGAGTAATATACGAATGATTGATAATTTTGAACAAATAGAAACATTACTATCTTTTGATGATCCAGATTTATTTTATCATCTTCAAATAATTAGAAGAGGTAAAGATCATCCAAATTTAGTTGCAGCTAATAGAACTATAAAGACTTATTATATAGATAATAGTGAAAAATTATCTAAAATAAAGCAGGAAATTATAGATCTATGTGAATATTTTGGAGCTAGAGCTTATATTAATCTAGCTCCAAAATCTTATAGAAAATGTACAATGCAATGTATTTCTGATATGGCAATGCGTGCAAAAGATGGTGATTTTAAAAAGATTTATAAATGTTGGAATACAGTAGTTGGATATATTAAATCTGATAAACCTCATTGGATAGTAGATGTAGATGGGCCTACAGATGGCCATATATCTGAATTTATTGAATATGAGTGCGATCCTATAAAATATCATATAGAATACCAAAATAAAGTATATGATTTTAAAATATATGATTATATTCCAACTAAAAATGGATATCATATAATTACTAAACCTTTTAATTTAAAACAATTTAAGGATAAATATCCAAATATAGATGTTCATAAAAATAATCCAACTATTTTGTATATACCTTAAAATATGAATATAGAACAATTAACTAATGGAAATTATTGGCTAGTACAAATCCATTATCCTACAGCTTGTGAAGCTGCACTTTATTGTTTAATAAAAAGTAAATCTGATCCTAATGAACATCAGTTCTTTTTAAATAATGTTCTTCCAGAATATATTTCAGAATGTGTTGAACAATATTCTTATTTAGATTGTCCACAATTAGATGATTTTGAATCTAAAGAAGAATATGAAGAAGAGTATGAATATTGGAAAGAAAATATTTATGGAGAAATTGAAGTAGAAATAAATAAAATTACTCCAGAATTAATTTATAATAATTTTGGGGAAGATTTTTATGCATTTAAAGCAATTGATTATGAAATATCTAATTAGTGCATATCTTCCAATAAAAGGATTAATTGAAGAATCTTATGAAATTGAAGCTAATTCTGAATAAGAAGCTAAATATAAATTTATTACTAAAACAAATGTATTTTATAGGAAGTGAATATACTAATATTAGAGAGGATATTTCAGACCATAATTCTTTAAAAATTATTGAAAATGAATAAAGTATTTGAAATCAAAGCTAAAATTCCAGTTACAGCAATTAGTACAGAAATTTATAAAATATATGCAGATACTGAAGAAGAAGCTTTACAAAAATTCAAAACAGGCGATTTTGATAAAATTTATAGTTTAACTGATAGATGTGAATTACATGATGTAGAACTTATTAATGATTCTTTTAAAAGAGCTGAAATAATTAATATAGAAGAATATGAATAAATTTATTACGAAAATCATTCCAGAATATGAAGATATTATTCAATTTTGTGATGATTATAATATTTTATTGTCAGAATACGAGGAATTTATATACATTGATAGAGATCTTTGTATAGAAGATAATTTATATAGTATTTTACATGATATAAAATATTATTATACCGATCAATTTTTACCTGAATTATTTGATGTATTTTTTACGGTAAAGGATAAAATTGATAATTTACATGATTTATTTTCTGATACTTCTTATATAGATATAGAAAGGGGAAATGAATTAGTATTTAACTTTGATTATTTTATAAAAACTATAGAAAATTTTTTAAAAAATTCTGATATTGCTTATACTATTAATAAAGTTGATTATAATGAATTAATAAATGAATTTAATAGTGAATATAAAATTAAATTTACTTATAAACTATGACAAAAGACGAATTTTTATCTGAATTTAGTTTAGATTATAAAGAATTAAATGATATTTATAATATGTATCAGACTTATATTAGTACTGAAGATTTAAATAAACATTTTGATTCAAATTACTATCTTATAGAAGAATCTGATAATTATTTGTTGGATTTTATATTAAAAAAGTATGATGTAATCTACGAAATAGTACATAAAATATTTAATGTAAATAAAATAGAAGTAAATAAAAATATAGATACTATTATTGATAGTATAGATTTTACAGAAATATTTTCATTAAATATGTTTAGTATTAATGTAAATATACCTATATTAATAAATAATTTTACAGATGTACTTATTGATTTAAATTTATATAAAAAGATAAATATAAATAAATATTATGTAATATTTGTATTGAATAATATATTACCATATAAAATAACTAATTATGAAACTTATTAAATCCTCAGTTACAAATATAACTCCATATAAATTCTTTGAAGAAGACATATTAAAACATATAGAATTATGTGGAAGGACGTGTTACAAGAGTGAAGATAAAATAACTGATACTAGTGCAGAAAAGTTTGTTAATATGCTTAAGAAAAATAAACACAGATCAGTATTAGAACATGGTACAGTATATCTTTGGACTAGAGAAACTTCGTATAATTTTATGAATATATGGAAGTCTGATTTATTTGATAAATATGATAAGAATCCATATTCTATAGCTTATATGGATGGACCTGATGTATACATTACTACTAATTATAGAGTAATTATAGAGAATGGATGGGAAGATGATTTAGATTTTATTGTAGCTGAACCTATTATAGAATTTCATATTCCTCGTTATACATTCAGAATTACATGTTCAAGAGTTATTGCAAATGAAATTGTAAGGCATCGTCAATTATCTTTTAGTCAAGAAAGCACAAGATATTGTGATTATTCTAACGAAAAATTTAATAAATCATTAATTTATATAATTCCTTATAAATTTCAAAATGATATTAGAGTAGGTGATGCTTCTAACTTTTATAATAACGAATGTTATAATATAAAAGGAGAAACATGTGAGATATATAATGAAAATGTTAAAGGATTAAGTAGATACTTAATTTCTTTATATGAAGCTGAACAAAATTATTTTGCTTTAAGAAAAGAAGGATGGAAACCAGAAGAAGCTAGAGGAGTACTTCCTTTAGATCTAAAAACAGATATAATTGTAACAGGGACTAAAGATCAATGGGATGCTTTCTTCGAATTACGTTGTGCTAAATCTGCACATCCTGATATACAAGTTATTGCTAATAAAATTAAAAATTATGTTTATGGATAAATTTAATACTTTCTCATTTATATTAACTATAATTATATTAATAGAGCTTATTCTAGGTGCGTGTAGTATTTTTACAATGTCAATAGTAACTCTTTATATAATTTCATTTTGTGGATGGATATCTCTATTATGTAGAAATATAGAAGATTTTGTAAAATAATATATTAAAGTAATAAATAATAATGAAAATATTAACAGTTGAAGATCCATCTAAACTATTCTTTATATCGGATACTCACTTTGGTCATTTTAATATAGCTAAACTGTGTAATAGACCTTATAATTCTCGAAAAGAAATGGATGAAGGTCTTATAGAAAACTGGAATAAGGTAGTTCCTGAAGATGGAATAGTTATACATTGTGGTGACTTTATGTTACCTCATAAAGTAGGATATAAGGAATATTCTAAATATATAAATAAACTTAATGGAACTATTTACTTAACTAGAGGTAATCATGATAAAATTGATTTAGGAAATTATGATAATAAACTCATAGTTAATGATTGTATGTATATTCAAGTAGAAAAAACTATAATATATGCACAGCATTATCCTTGTTTAACTTTTAATGGGGATATTCAAATATTTGGACATATTCATACTTTATATGATGGAACAGTAAATGGTCTTGATTCTGATGTAATTTTTAAATTAAAATTCAATCAATATGATGTCGGAGTCGATCAAAATAATTATACTCCTATAGATTATAATCAATTAATAAATATTATCAATGAACAACAGTTTATTATAGAAAAAGTACCTAAACTTAAATGATAATAGAAGCTTATTTTATATTTAAAAAAGAAAATAATAAAATAGTTGGAAATCATTTTGGATATTTTACTAAAGAAGCAGCTGTAGATGATTTTAAATTACATTATTTTAGAGATTTAAATATTCCATATTTTTTAGTTAATAAACCTACTAATGAGCAATCAATTTATTATACTAAATTAAAAACAAAATTAGATAAATGGAAATTTGATTTTGATAAGTGGACTGAACATATATTTAATCCATTTTTTGAAGCTAATTATAAAGTAATTAAACGAGAATTTAAAATAGTATTTACTGATAATAAAAATAATAATTAATAAAATGCTATGTTTGGATTATTTTTAATAATATTATTTCTTTCTGGAGTATTAACTATATACAGTTTAATTATTATAGATGATACTCCTGTAGGAGTTACAATTTTACAAAGTATAATAGCTATAATAGCTATTGGAGGTATGATGTGTTCAAAAGATACAAATAATACCCCTAATAATACACAAACTGTAAATAATGTTATAGTTAAAGATTCTTTACTTATTTTGAATATGAAGGATACTACAAAAGTATTTAATATTAATAAAATCTAAATAAGGTGGAAGAGAATTTAAATGACATTATTAACACTAAAGAATTTAAAGATATGTACCAGAAGATGCATACACCATGGAAACGTAGATATAGAAAAATATCTCCTAATGAAGTGTGCCCATTTTGTGATTCTGGTAAAAAGTTTAAGAAATGTACTTGTACTAAAGCGATAGGATATAAAAATACTCCTATATTAACAGTAAATTATGAAGTATTAAAATGATTATAATTGGAATTAGTGGTAAAAAAGGAAGCGGAAAAGATACATTTGCTTTACTTTTAGAAGATTTATTTAGAAAACAAGAAATAAAAGTTATAACTAAAGCTTTTGCTGATAAATTAAAACAATGTTGTGCCATAATATCTGGACAATTTGAATGGATATTTTATAATCAAGATGCTAAAAATAAAAAAGCAGGACCTTTTTTAAATATAACTAACAGGGAATTAATGCAAAAATTTGGAGATTTAACTAGACAATTAGATCCAGATATTTGGATTAAATTAACACTAGAATCTGAATATAAAATAGCTCCAGATATTTTAATTATTACAGATGTAAGGTTTAAAAATGAAGCTAAAGCTATTAAAGATAGCGGTGGAATTTTAATTAGAATGGAATCAGATAGATCTGAGGAAGATACTCATAAATCTGAAACAGACTTAGATTATTACAATAATTTTGATTTAGTAATTAATAATAATATAGGAGTATCTATAAAAGAATTACAAGCAAAAGCTAAAGACACAATAACATATATAAAAAATGAAAAATTTAGTTAATTTAGTAATTATTGATATGCAAAATGATTTTATGGATGATGGTAAATTACCAGTAAAAGGTGCATATCATGCTAAGAATGTTATAGAACAATATATAAAAGATCATTATGATGAAATTGGTTGGTCTATAATTTCTAAAGATATACATCCTAAAAATCATTGTTCTTTTAAAGAATATGGGGGTTTATATCCAAAACATTGTGTAAGATATACTAAGGGTGCTAATTTATCTTTTGATATGGATTTGTTATATGATATTCCACAATTTTGGGTATTAAAAGGAACGGATGTAACGACTGATGAATTATCAGCTTTTAAAGATTGTTTTAATTATTCTAAAAATTATATAATTTTATCAAAAAATGCTGATGTTTTATTTTTAAGTAAACATGATGAGTATGTAGTATGCGGTGTTGCTGGAGATATTTGTGTATTAGAAACTCTAAAAGATATGATTAAATATATCCCATCTGAAAATATTACAGTATTATGGAATGGAATTGCTTCCTTAGATAACGGACAAAAATTACTTAAATTTTGTAAGGATAATAATATTAATATAAATTACTATGGAGACAGTATCTAGAACATCAATAAGAGATGATTTAAATAAATACGACTACCTTAAAAATTCCAAAGAACTTAATTGTATTGAAGTAACAGAATGGTTTAATAAAGAAGGAATTGATATAAGTATAGAATGCAAAAATGGATCTAAATTATTTTCATTAACTTACGGAGAATTAGATGCCATTAATTATTTAGCTCAAACTTTACGATTTAAGTAAATGGAAGTATTATTTATATCTATATTTATTTTTGCTATTATATTAGGAATATTTTCTATAATATTTATAAAAAAAAGAGTTTAGTATATATTTATACATAATTTCTATAGTTTTACTTATTACATCTTTACTTTATGCTCCATTTGTTTCTTTTAAAAATAATATTCAAAAGCCGAATATTATAAATAAAGATAGTGTTATAGTTAAAGATTCCTTTCTTATTATTTATAATAATAATAAAATAAAAGCATTTAAAATTAATTAAAATGAAATATAGAATTGTAGTAGATCAATTATATAATGGTAAAAAATTATATTATCCACAATATAAAAAATATTTTAAATGGAAATATTGGTATGAAATGGATGCACATAATTTTTGGAATGAATATGCTATTCAATTTTTTGATGAAGCATCAGCTAGAACATTTATTGAAAAGAAAATTGGAAATAAAATTAAAAACACTGTATATATAAATTATGAGTAAATATATTAAAAAACCAGTAGTTATTGAAGCTTATAAATATAGAAAAGGTACAAATGAATTGAACATTTTAGCTTTTATTAAATGTGGAGATTATAATAATTTAGATTGCTTACCAAAAAGTTATTTAGGTACACATAAAAATTCTATCTTTACACCTATACAAATTAATACTCTAGAAGGAGTAATGACTGTATCTGACGGAGATTATGTCATTAAAGGAATTAATGGAGAATATTATCCTTGTAAACCTGATATATTTGAAAAAACTTATGAAAAATTAGATAATGAAATTACCGAGAAAAAGATTTAATCCTGATCCATGTCATTGGACTAAATGTAAAGGTAATAAATGGAAACAAAAAATACAATACGAAACAGAAGAAGAGGCTGAATTAAAAATTCATCCCTTACAAGGTATGCATGCATATCTTTGTCCTATATGTAATAAATGGCATTTAGGACATAAAAATTAAATAAAATAAATAGGGGAGCATAGGTCAAAAGACTTATGTTCCCCTTATTTTTTTTTAATTATTATCTTTAAGAGAATGTATATTATTTAATGCTGGTTTAAAATCTTTAGTAACACTAAATGTATTTACTACTCCTCCCCAAAAGTTTTTATCTCCAAAAGCTACATTAGACCAGTTAGCTACTTGATTTTTAACTGATTCAAAAGCAAAAGGAGTAATTTGTCCTAAAGGAGTACCAATAGAATCCCAAAAAGCAAAATCACTAGCAGAATTACTAAGCATTTTAGCACTTAAATTAATTGCAGAAGCCATCATACCATCAGAAATACTTCCAGAATCATTAGCTTTTTTAGTTAGTTTTTTACCTTGCTATGCCATTAATCCTCCAAATAAAGTTCCTACAATAAGTACTACTAGTATATCATATAATATCTATCTAAGATTAGCACGATACATTCTTAGTAAATCTGGATCTATATCAGTTTTAAATTTAGCGTTATCATCAAATATAACTTGCAATGTTTCTGCTATTCCAAATTTCTAATTACCGTGAGTTACATCATGAGCTATGGAACTGAGTGTAACAAATATACCTTCTTGCCACTAGCCTTTCCAGACTAAGAAAGGAGCAAGTTTTTCAGAATCATTTTTTAATTCAGATTCTTTAACTGGAGGTAAATCTGTTCTAATTACACCTTCCTATATTTGATAATACATTTTATCACCTTGTTCATCTGTAGCTTGTTGCCAAGATCCTTGAACTTTTACGCCACCAGATTGCATATATTGATTTTTCTTACCTGACCAATAAGTTCTCATTTGCATCATAAGACTTCCTAAAAAAGTATAATGTATTAAAGCTTTACGTTCATGTGTGTAGTAACCATAAGCAACATCTGTAATATTTTTCATAGATTCTATTTCTTGAGAAGAATAAGGGACTGGTAATGGTTCTATTTTATCAGTATTAAATCTAAAAGGCTAACCATTAGATAAAGTAAATCCTTCATTTATTAACTATTTACCTATAGCATAATATAAAGCTAATTGTTTAGGATTTTTCTTACCATTAGCAATATCTGAAAAACGTTTATCTTTTTTAAAGTTATAAACTAATTTTCCATCAATTACATCATAAGCATCCCATGTACCATCTGCAATCATTTTAGCTATAATTATAGACATACGCCCATAGTAATCAGGTCTAGAAGTAAATTTATAAGCAAAGTTTTGTATATTAGCAAGTAATCCTTGAGTAGATTGAATACGTTCTATGTAAGTATTCATATCCATATCATTTACTCCATATAACTCATTTAATAATTGAACTTTAGTAGGAGTGTCTGAATAATGTGTTAAATCAGCGTAGACGATTTTAATAGCTTTTAACATATTCTTTGCTGTAAAAGCGTGTGTGCCGTCTGGTTTTCTTATTACTAAAGATATATCTTGCCAAAAATGCTATATAAACTAGTAAAGCTACCTAACAGAAAAACCTAAAGTTATAAAAGATGCAGCTTTTTTAACAGTTTTAGCTAATTCTTTAGTTTGTAGCTCATTCATAGTTTTATCTATAGGCATATTATGTACTACTGCTTTTAAGTAATCATTAGCATATTGTACATCATTTTTTAAATTAGTATTATTGTTTTCTTCTTGAACTCTTAAATGTACTAAAGTTGCTTTAATTGTTGGTAGTATTTTATCCATCTATTTTTTATTTATATAAGCAAACTCGTGTTTTAATAATAAAGTTTCAAGATTCATTTCAAAATAATCTTTACCATGATAATCTAAAGCATCCTATCTCTATTGATTTGTTTTCTAAAACATATTATTCATTTCAAATAAATTTGTTCCTTCAGCCAAATTTTGGGCATCTTTTGGATCAAAAATACCTTCCATATATGCTCTAGCTTCCTCTACTAATTTAGTTGGACGAATTAATAATCCTAATTTTCTTTTTAAGAAGTTTGTCATACCTCTAGCAGCTACTTCTGAACTAGAAGATGCTTTAGTTAAAGGTAATTCATAATATCTTTTATCTCCAGTAATTCTCATATCCTCTATTTCAGCAGCAGACATATCAGCATAACGTCTTTCATTTATTTTCTTTAAAAAGAACCTCATAAATTTCTTATCTGCCTAAGTAAGATCTGCAGATTCTATAGGATCATCTGGATTTTTTAAAACTAAATCATTTTCATATTTAGTGTTAAGCATATGTTTAAATAAATTAGTTTCATTTTGTATATTAGAATGCCAATTTTTAGATTCTTTTAATTCTGTTATTTCTTTTCTAATATCTGGAAGCTAGTTAGCCATTTCCTAACGAATTGCCTAATAACCCTAAGCTACTAATTTAGTAAGAATATTAAGAGTATCTGACTTTAAGTTTCCTGGATTATCAATATAAGAACCATTCCATCCTTCGGTAAATGCTTTAATATTTCTATTTTCTAAGTACTTATCATTATCAGATACTTGTTGTCTTAAATGTAAACCACTTAATTCAGCTATAGCCATTAAACATTTATTATATAATCGTGCTTCCTTACTAATATTACTACTATTAACATTTATTAAAGTTTTATTTTTCTATAATATTAAATTAGCAATTTTAGTAAGAGCTTCTATTTTTTCTTCGTTAGATCTTGCTGACTCTAATCCTGTTTTTAAACTTTTTATATCACCTTTACCATAAAACCTATCTTCTGACTATAGAACTGTTTCAAGATCATCGCTAAATAAATCTACCTAATCAGAAAACTATACTTTTCCATTTAAAATGTAGTCTTCCTCATTCTCGGCAACACTTGTATATTTAGCAAGTTTTTTATAGCAATATAATAATTCCTCATTTTTTGCTGACATAGCATCACCTGTATAAGGATTTGTAATCTGTATATGACCTACTTTAGCTGCACCATCTTGAAATTTTGCTGCTAGCTTGTTGATTACAAACATACACTCCATTAGCTTTATATTGCCTGTATAAGCTTGTAACATATAAGACTAAGAATTGTGCGCTTCGACTATATTAGATTCAAATCCATAAGTTAAATTAGATCTATCTTTAACGTATTTACCATTTGTATCTTTATAATTATGTAAATATGTTAAATTTTGTGATGTAACCTATATGAAATCAATCTAATTGGTAAGTTTATTTCGTAAAATTACTATACCAAAAGCAAGAGCTGCTGGTTCTTTTTCTACAGTCCAATTTGGATTACAGTATTTCTAAGCATATTGTAAAAACCAGTTTATATCAGAATTAGCTTTAGGTTTTTTAGTTACTAAATTACCTAACTATTCAGTAATATCAGTAGTATTATTATCCTAACCCCATTTAAGAGCAGTATATAAAATAGAAGCTCTATCTTCTGTATTTCTTTCCATATCAGCATAAGCTTCTTTTACTTTTTTGAACATTTCTTCTTCTGTATCAGCTATAAATTTCTAATAACCTCCTTTAAAAGAATATTCATATTTACCATTATCCTACTTTTTAAAAGCACCTTCCTTTTTAAGTTTATCTCGTAACTATTCGTCTGCATTACTTTGATACTAAGAAAATCCTGGGAAGTTTTCTTCCATTCTTTTCTTTGTAGATTTAATTATATCATCAGTAGGAGCTGATATTATTTTAGTTTTAGGCATATAATCTTCCATATGTTTCTGTATACTTGCCTAAGTTTTTATCTATGGTGCTAAATCTCTAAATAAATCATTCTCATCATACTAAATTCCTCCATAATTAAATTTAGCTTCTTTAGGATTTATTAAAGCCTCATCCTTATTAGTTAATTTAAAATCTTTAAATTGTACAGGAATAATTCCGATTTTAGCTCCCTCTGTATTTATACCAGCACGTTGTAACATTCTTGCATAAGTAGCCTATTGGTATGTAAAAGCTAATTTTTTAGCAGATGAATAATCTACAAACTATTTAGGTGATGTTTTATAGTCGAATATATGAGTAGTACCTTTAGAATCGATTACAGCTATATCAATATTACCAATTAGTGTATTAATTCCTTCGGATAACTCTACAGATAAAGGACCTTTAACATTTAATTCAGGAAAAAAATCTAAAGTATCTTCATTTTCTCCTAATGATGAAGCTATACTTGTTTTTAATTTTCTAGCTAAATCTATAGATTGTTTAATAATATCTAGATTTATATAATTAAAATCAAGTCCTGTTTCTTTTTTATTTAATATTTCTATTAAATCTTCATCAGTTTTAGTAAAATTGTAATTACCATTAGAATCTTTAGAAAAGAATACTTCCATTACTTTGTGGAAAGCTGTACCCATTTTTGCTTGCTATTCCCATTTATTAGTAATAATTTCTCTCCATTTTTCTGCTTCTTCTTTAGTAAGATACCTAGCTTTATTTATATCTCCATCAAAAATTAAATCAATTTCTTCTTTTGTAAAGACTCCAATTTTTTTATCAGGATTATATATAACATGTACGTCTCTATTAAGAGACGAATCTGTCCATGTATTTATTTTTTCTTTCCAATAATTTTCTTCTTTAAATATAGGAAATAAATAATTTCCTTTACTGTCTGTTATAGTTGAGAGAAATCTAGTAACACCTATATATGGTCTAGATCTTTCTCCTACTTCTTCTCCATCTAAGTAAACTTTTTTATACTGAAATGCCTCTTTTAAAGCTATAGTAGCTTTATTCATTTCATCTACTTTATCAACTGTATGTAACTATAATGCAGATTTACTGAACACTATATCTCCAAACTTATCTTCAAACTTTCTTTTCTAAAGTAAATAATCATCTAATTCTACTTCAGATTCGAATGTATGTCCTTTATATATATATTTACAATTCATAAACAACTTTCTTTTAATTCTTTAGACTACATTAATTTAGATTTAGTATTAGCTAATATTCTATGTATTCTGTCTACAGACATTGTTGAATTAGTACGAACGTTTAATAAAGGAGATTCTACTAAATCAGCTATATCTTTTATTGATTTATCATAAGTATCTCCTAAGCAATCAACAGAATATTTACCATTTAAAGCAGAATCTAATATTCTATTCATATGATAACCTATTTCATAAGTTATATTAGGATCATTTTCAAATGATTTACCTCCTCTAGAAAGATACTTAGCCATTTCTGTTATATAAACTTCTTCTGCTATATCAGATCTAGTTCTATTAGGATATAATTTGCTAATTTGAGCGTATGAAGAAAAACTCTCTGCTTTTTGAACTGTACTAAGATATAATTCTGGGTTTGTATAACGCATACTTCCAAATACTAAATGTAATAGTTCATGTATAGGAGTATCTAATGTAGCATTATCTGTATTTATATAAATATTTCCATTATATATAAATCCTTTTGCTGAATAAGAATCTGTTATTTTATTTAACTCTTCATCATTTTTTATTTCTTCATTATTAGTTAAATATATACCAACTCCATATAAATTAGATAATCTTGTTATCATATCTAAATAAAAAGTATCACTATTATTAGTTTGATAATCATATTCATTTTTAAAATTAGATTTCTAATTTAAATATTTTATAGGTCTATGTTTAATATCTATTATAGAAGTTTCTCCTAATTCTAATCCAGATATTTCTAAATCTCTATATTCTTTATTTAAAGCTATTATAGCATCATTTAAAGAATGAGTAGATGTTATATCTAATAATTTATTTGTATTTATTGAATTGCCTTTCATTTTTAATAATTCATTTCTTACATAAGGTTCTGAATTAGCTTGGGGTATTTCATCTAAATAAGGGTATCTATCGTGATTGGTAATAAAATCTCTTACTATTGGGTCTAATACAGTTTCGTGAATACCTGAAACTTTTTTAAGTCTCAAATATTCACTACTGTTTTTATTAATACAACTTAACATTTATTTAAATCAGCTTCTATAAACTTAGTAATGTTTGTTAAATTTAAATCAGGTGTAAAAATCTTTTTACCTGTAATTTTATCTTTTTCAATCTTGAATTGTAAGTTAATCTTAAATTCTCGATTTTCAAAATTAATTTCTCCTGATTTAGTTCTACCATTATTATAAGATATAGATGAGATATGTCCATTATAATGCTTTATAGTAACTTTAAATTCACTATCTCGCATTTTAATTGTTGTATATAAAGACTATTCTTCGTAATTGATGCCTATATGATCTGCATCTTTCTCTGTAGAAATACCTATAGGTATATATGTTTCGCCTTTATAGTTACGTTTTGTAACCTATGGAGCTGCATCAGCACGATCAGCAGCTTCTTCTGCTTCAGCTCTACTTTGTTTTTCCCATAAAGTATAATCAAAAGTATCACCAGTACTTAGCCAAACTAATTTAGCAGTATTTCCCCATATTGAACCTACAGGTATAACGAAAGAAGTAACATAACTAATATCTGTATTTTCTTTAGTTATATCCTATGTTTGGTCAAACTCAGCTTCAAATTTATAAAAGTCAGAAATTAATCCATAGTCTATAGAATCTGCAAATATACTAGTTAAAGCTTTTTCTCCAGGCTAATTATAATTAGTAATTAAATTATATATAAAGAATAAATCTTGAAGTCTAAATACTTGTTTATCTAATGTTCTATAGAATCCAAAACTATCAGAATTAAGCTAATTAAAAGCCATTTTATATTCCTAGAATGTATTAGTTTCTTCTTCACTACGTGGACTCATATTAATAGGTAAAGTATAAGCAATCATAGTATTATGATTTACAGTATTTGTAAATACATTAGGAACTAAATTCTAAATAAACTTATTATTTTTTAATGCATAGTTTACTTGAAGTTGTTTATTTACTCTTTTGCCATTGTATCCTTTCTTAAGATTTGGAATTAAAATACGCTCAAACCATTTCTTAAACTAAGCTTTACCTTCAGGAGAGCCTAATAATTTAATATATCCAGGACCTTTAACTTTTTCATCGCTTATTGACTTACGTTCTTCAGTACTTAAATATATAGATAAGGGCTAATCTTTATTAACTCCAAATCTAGGAGAAGTTAACCAGTCTGTAGCAATATAATCATTAACCATTCTATTTAAACCTTTTACCATATTAGCTTTACCTTTGACAGAAGTTATACTAAGGTTCTATGACATTACTTCTGACCAATATTTTAATGCTCTATATTTAGAAGATATTTCTGTAAGTTTAGCATCTAGTATCCAAGCACCTTTTATATACTATAGATAATGTTCTGAATTAAATAATAAATCAAATAAATTTAATGTATGTTTAACTTCTTCATATTGTTGTATACAATTTTCAGGATTTTGTATAAAATCATCAATAGTTAATTTATCCCAAGCTTTTTGTTTATAATCGAAACTATCTCTTGGTATATTAATACCATTCATTCTTCTATTTAATTCTTTGTCAATTTTACCTTGCCTAGTATTAACCAAATCAAACTTCTACAAGTAAGCTATCTGTTTATCCATACTAGTTTCTAATCCCTAGTTTACATGTAACAATTGTCCTAATACTTTAAATTCTTCAGCACCAGCACTTAAATTTTTAAAACTTTCATATAAATCAGAATCATTACTAATCACTTCATGCTGTTTTAATTTAAAGTCTTCAATAATATCAAGTAGCTACTGAACATAAGGATTATCTTTATTTTCTAATCTTATTTCGTCTAAATCCTTAATTAGCTCCCAAAGCCCTACATTTAATTTTCCAATAACTTCTCCGAAATCTTTAGTATTAAATCTATCACCGTGATTATATTTCTATTCTAATTTAGTTAAAATAATATTAAGAGCATCTCTTCGAGGCTATACTTTATGAGAATCTTCGTTATCTCTTTGTTCTTCATTTAAGTCCTTAGCTACATAATTATTAATTTCTCTGACAGGTCCTATTTCAAAGTAATCAAATACATCTTCAATAGATTTACTTCCTATATTATCAAAGATATTACTATCCATCATAGATGCTATAATACGCATAGGTTTAGACATTAATATTTCAGCAATGTCTTTAAAATGCATACCTATAGAAGAACCATAAACATACATACCTAACATATTAGTACCACCATTAATTTTACCTAAAGATAATTCTTTAGCATTATCAGTAGCCTAAGATAGTAATGCAGATAAAGCAATCGCTGCATCTTCATCATTATCACAGCCTGCAATAATCTAATTCATATAATCCTAAGCTAAATTTTCATAATACTACTATTGTTTAGGATCAGCAGTTTTATTCATATTTGAAATAGCTTCTTTTGCTTTTAGTTGTAAATCCTATATTTCTTTCTAAGTTAAAGGATCTTTAATATCACTTCCAAACTAATGTATATTAGCAAACTAGTAATATATTTTACCTCTAATCTTAATACCTTTACCATTCTTTCCTAATACTAATCTCTATTTCTATTCTAATGTAGAATTAGGGTTATTAAGTACAGAATTTATATAGTTAGTAGCAGCAAAGAAAGATTTAAGACCTACAGCACAAATTCCTACGCCTTTCTTACCTACTTGGTTGTTAACAATACCATGATTTACTGTAAGAGCATTTCTAGGACCAGCAGATCTAGATTCTTTAACAACAGGATTATTAGGATTATTAGCTATTTTTTTAACCATTTCTGTAGCGGCATCAATAGGTTTCTATGCTTCTACTTGATTTTCAGGAGATTCTATAATATCAAACATTTGAGTTAACATAAAATTCTTAGTAGCGTCATTTAATGCTGCACGTCCTTTATTATATATACTTTTATTATGTTTATTAATAGTTTTTCTAAATAATTCTTTTTCTTCAGAATCAACATCTAAAGCATTTAATCCTTCTTCATTAACTAACTCAATTACTTTAGACATAAATTTCATTTTTTCAGGAGTATCTATATTAATATACATTTTTCCTGTTTTTTCATTAGTAGATAACAAAGATTGTACATTCAATTCTTTGTCAGGTATTTCTCCATCAAAACATTCTTCATTAGTAGGGAATGGAAGATTATCAGAAGCTTTTAACATTTCATACGAAGAATAATCTGCTAAAGAACTCCAATGCTGTATTTTTCCATTTCTATTAATAGCATACTATGTAAAATTTGTTGTGTCAATATCAAAATCAGAACCTTGTAACCATAATTGAGTAGAAGCTACATAAGCCGTATTATTATTTGTACTATCAAATGCTACAATTTTCATAGACATAAAAGACTGCATAGATTGTGCAGGAATACGAGCAGCAATTAACTATAAAGATTTTTGTAATGAAGAAAACATTTCATTTCCCTAACTAATTAGATATTTACCTAAAGCATAATCTTTTGCTTGTAAATTCTTAGTAAAAACGATTCTTCCATTTTTTCCATAAACATCTTTATTATAAGTGAAGGAATCAAGATTACCTGTGTATAATGCTCTGTTATAAGTATTATAAAATTCTTTACTAATATTATGTACTATAGTATTTTCATCTTCATTTATAGTAGTAATAAGTTTATTTAATACTTTAGCAATTTTATTATTGTTATTTATAGCAGATGATAAATAAGAATTATGTCTCTCTATTGTAGATTCATTTACAGTAGATAGGAAAATATTAGAATATCCTTTAGTTGTAGATATATAGAAATTTGGGTTAGATGTAATAATAACTTCCTAAGGTTTGCCATCAAATGTGGTAGCTACGTATACTTGATCGTCTTTACTATACATTTTATACATCTTATTACCATTACTATCTATTCGCCATAATTCTTTTAATGGTTTTCCTTCTGAATCTACTTTACCATCTACAGTAAATTCGTAAGTATTTATTTTCTTTTTAAAGAAATCTTCTGTATAATCAGTTGGAAGTTTATCTTGATGAGCTATGTATATATGATTACCATTATTAAATTTAAGTTCTGCATCAAAATATTTCATATCTATTTTAGAACTTAATCTTTTCAATATTTTATCGGTAAAGAATTGTCCTTTCTACTCTAATATATCAGATAATTCATCATCTTCTTCTAAACCGTAAGCTGTCTAAAATAATTTTGGTAAAATAACTTCAGCACTTTCTACTTTTGCAGGTTTAGTTAGTTTAACATTAGTAGCTATAGTATCAACACCTTCCATAGAATCTATAACCTAAACAGTACCAATACCATAAGTAATATTTTTAAGATCCTCCTATACTTTACGCATAGTTTGTTTATATAATAAAGCATTTTTTGGATCATTTAAATCTAATGTGTATTTAATTTTATGAGCTTTTTGTATAGATGCTAAATCGTATAATTGATATAATTTAACTTTATTCCCGTCTTGTACTTCAAATATAGCATTATAATGAGCTAAATCTCTACCTTCTATTATATTATTTTTAAAAGAAACTATCTTACCTTCTTGTAGAAGCTTTTTAAAAGACATATAACCATATTCATTAACAGAGCCATCTTTATTATATGTATCTAATCCAGGCAATTTTATAGTAATAGTTTCAGTACTTCCATCAGAATAAGTAACATTATAACAGCCTCCAATCCTAACATCACTAGGTAAGAACATATTAGGTTCTTTATCCTAAGCTTCTATTAATTCCTATTCATTTTTATATTGTCCTAGTTTTTTATTTCCATGTATTTTCATCATACCAAAAGCTGGACATAAAATAGATAATACACCATCAATTTTTAGTTTAATAGCAGACTTTGTAATATCTACACTTAACTAAGAAGCTAAAGAATTAAATAAAGAACCATCACTAAAAGGTATAAGCTTATTTAGATCATTAGTAGATAATTGAGTATTAGATCTTTCTATTTCAATTAA
>CAUSWF010000003.1:0-124600 GCA_963535465.1 uncultured Erysipelotrichaceae bacterium
AATTCAATAATACTATATCCTCTTCTATTCATATAATCACCCTAATTATATTATACTACTATAAATAATAAAAAAAAGACTTACGTCTATTTTTTAATCACTTCATCTATTTTATTTAGCACATCTTTTACACCTAACTTAGTTGTTGATGAAAAAACAATTAAATCATCTCCGATTACTAAATCTAATTTTTTCAAAACATCTTTCATATTAGCTTCTTTCTTAGAACCTCCTACTTTATCTGCTTTAGTAGCTATAACAGTAACTGGAATATTATAATATTTTAAAAAGTTATACATTAAAACATCATCTTCCATAGGAGTATGTCTAAAATCAACTAGCATAAATACTCTTTTTAAATTTTCTCTAGACTTAAGATATTCTTCTATCATCATTCCAAATTTATTTTGTGTTTTTTTATCAGTCGCAGCATAACCATATCCAGGTACATCTACTATATAAAATTGATTATTTACATTATAAAAATTAAGTGTCTGAGTTTTACCAGGTTTTGATGAAGTATGTGCAATATTACGTCTTCCAGTAACTGAATTTATAAAACTACTTTTACCAACATTACTTCTACCAACTAATAAAAATTCAGGTCTATCACCTTCAGGATATTGACTAATTCTAGTAGCTAAAATATCTAAATTAACATCTTTTATTAACATACTTCTTCCTCCAATAATTTATCTAAATCCATAAGTAGTCTCATGGCATCATCCATATCACTAAGTCTAGCTCCTGATGCAAACTTATGTCCTCCACCATTATATTTTTCACAAGTTTTATTTATTTCTACTCCTCTACTTCTAATACTCATTCTAAGTAATCCATTCTGAATATCCTCAGTAACAGTAGCCCATATTTTAAATTCATTTATAAAATTAAAATTATTTATCATATTTCCTGGTGCAGCACTATCACAACCAAATTCGTCTAATAAATCTCTAGTAATAATAATATAAGCAAGTCCATTAGGAGTAACCTTCATATTTAAAGCAATATAACCTTCTAATCTTACTTCATTAAGTGGCCTATTATAAAGTCTATCATATAAAGATTCTATATCTAAATCATATTCTCTAATATACTTACTAACTAATTCAAAAGTCTTATAAGTACTACTATTAAATAAAAATCTATTAGAATCACTAACTAAACCCATATATAAATATGAAGCTATTTCTTTATTACATTTTAATTTAGTATCTTCAATAATCTTCATTATAATCTCACAAGCACTAGAAGCTTTATCATCAATATACTCCATATCAGCATAGTCATCTAATTTAGGATGATGATCTATCTTAATAGTATATAAAAAATCTTTTGGATTAGCCCCATCTATTCTTTTAATATCAGGAGTATCAGTAACTATAAGTAAAGTTTTACTTTTATCTAAATTTACTTTTCTATCAGGTACACCTATCTTAATAAACTTACTTGCTCCACTTCCAATAGCATAAATATTTTTATCTGGATATGTTAATCTTAAAGAATCTCTTAAAGCAAGTGAACTACATAAAGCATCTGGATCTACTCCTACATGTCTTGTAATTACTATATTTTCTACTTCTTCTATTTTTTTAATTATCTTATCAAACATAATTCCCTTTCTAAGATTAAATTAAATCTAGAAATATTATACTACATAAAAAAAAGAATATCTATTGATATTCTATTTAGTTAAATTATAAGTATCTCTAATAATCATTAATTCTTCATTAGTAGGTACAACATATACACAAACACTAGAATCACTACTAGATATAATACCTTCATTCTTATCTTTATAACTTGCGATAGAATTATTAGCATCTTTATCTAATTTAATACCAAGTGGTAATAATTTATTAATAATATCTTCTCTTGCTTCTATACCATTTTCTCCTACTCCAGCAGTAAATACTATAGCATCTACTTTACCTTCTAATTCAATATAATATTCAGCAATATATTTAGCTATTTTATTATTATACATTTCTAATGCTAGCTTAGCATTTTCATTTCCTTCTTTAGCAGCATTTTCAACATCTCTACTATCAGAATATCCTGATATACCAAGTAAACCACTCTTCTTATTTAAAAGATTATTTACTTCTTCTACTCCCATACCAGATTCTTTACATACATATTCAACTATTGAAGGATCTATTGCTCCTGATCTAGTACCCATCATTAATCCATCTAATGGAGTAAGTCCCATAGTAGTATCATAACATTTACCATTCTTAACAGCACTAATACTAGCTCCACTTCCAATATGACAAATAATTAAATTACAATCTTCTTTATTTAATTTATTTTTCATTGTCTCAGTAATATATTTATGACTAGTACCATGGAATCCATATTTTCTAACTCCATACTTTTCATACCATTCCATTGGAACTGGATACATATAATTTACCTTAGGCATAGTTTGATGGAATGCTGTATCATATACTGCAACCATAGGAACTCCTGGTAAAGCTTTTTGCATAGCTTCAATTCCTGCTAAATTACCTGGATGGTGAAGTGGTCCCAACTTAGTTAAACTCTTAATATTAGCGATAACCCCATCATCTATAATAACTGAATCTGCATATTTTTCTCCACCATGTAGTGTTCTATGACCAACAGCCTTTATTTCATTCAAATCTTCAACAGCATGATGTTTTAATAATTCTTCTATTAATACTTCTACTGCTTCATTATGATTACGTAAAAATCTTGCTCCTTTAATTTTTTCTCCATTAATCTTAGTAGTCCAAAAACTATCTTCTAATCCTATCTTTTCAATATAACCACTAATGATTACTTTTTCTTCTGGCATCTCAAATAATTGAAATTTTAAAGAACTACTACCAGCATTGACACATAAATATTTCATATTCTTCTCCTTTTGTTCTTATTATACATAAAATAATTATTAATAACAATTATAAAATATCTGAAAATTCTTCTTTATCACTAATATTTATAATTAATACATTTTTAACAGCTTCTTCTATTAATTCTTGATATAAAAACTTGTTTTCTTCTTCTATTGCTATATTAATCTCAGGATTAATAACAGGATGCTTTGGTACAAATACCGTACAACAATCTTCATATGGTAATATACTAATATCATAAGTATCAATCTTTTTACTTATATCTATTATTTCTAATTTATCTAAACAAGCCACTGGTCTAATAACAGGCATATTAGTAACAGAATTAATAACTCTCATACTAGTAAGAGTTTGAGAAGCAACCTGTCCAATAGACTCACCATTTATTATCGCATAACTCCTAGTTCTCTTACATAAATATTCCATTATACGATACATCATTCTTCTCATTATAGTAATCTGATAATCTCCCCTACAATTTTTATATATTTCCTCTTGTATCTTAGTAAAATTAACTACATATAATTTCATACCATTAGAATATTTTAATAACTTACGAGATAACTCTATTACCTTTTCTCTAGCCTCTAAACTTGTATGAGGTATAGCTTCAAAATATACACCATCTAATTTTATACCTCTTTTCATAGCCAAATATCCAGCAACAGGAGAATCAATTCCACCAGATAACATAAGAAGTGATTTAGACTGAGTACCTACAGGATAACCACCTATTCCTAAATAACTATTAGTAAATATATAAGTATTATCTTTTCTTACTTCTACATGAAATATAACATCAGGATTATGTACATCAACTTTTATATTATTAATATTTTTAAGTATAACTCCACCCAACATATTATTAAGCTCTGGACTAGTATATAAAAAATCCTTATAACTTCTAATAGTTTCCACTTTAAACGTATTAAAATTCAAACTATTAGCAACTTCAATAATACCATCTTTAATAGAATCTATATTCGTCTCATATACATTAGCAACTTGATATTTCCTAATACCAAATATAGTATCAATAATACTCTTAATCTTATCAAACTCTTCTTCTCTAAATTCAATGTACATTCTAGCCATATCTTTTCTAACTATAACATCCATATTTTTCATCTTATTTACTATATTATTATATAAAGTAGAAATAAAATAATTCTTATTGTCTTTTTTGGTAGATAATTCTCCATATTGAATAAGTATAATTTTCTTCATATTTTCACCCGCATATATTTTATCAAAATAAAAAGAGTATTTCTACTCTAATTATCCTCTATCATATATCTTAAGTAATTTAGTATATATATCTTCTTCTACTATTTGTATAGTCTTGATAGCCTTATCTAAAGAATTCTTATAATTACCTTTATAAAACATTGATTCACTTTCTTGTAATCCAACATCTATATCTGAATAAACAGATCTATATCTATTACCATATACTATAGCCATTTCAGCAAGTTCTGCAGTCTTAACCATATCATTAGTAGTATTATATAATTTTAAAACTAAATCTCTAGCAGTATCAACTCTTATATTTAAAGTCTTTATCTCAATAGGTTGTCTTCTAAGTTCCTTAACAACTTCTTCTATCGCATCATTTGCCTCATTAAGTTCTACAAAATATTTTCTAGGTACAACAGGAAGTTTATAGCATCTAATCTTTTTCTTACATTCTTTTAAGAATTCTTGTATTTCATCTAATTGTTCCCTAGCTCTTTCTTCATCATCATACATATTTCCTAAAGACTTCATAGCTTGGTCAAACTCTTCTTCCATACTTATAAGTCTCTTACTTAAATCAACTATTTCAAAATGCAACACAGAGTAAGGCGTAGATTTAGCTTCGTTTCTAGCAATTAATTTCTTATAATCATCATTAATAACTACAAGTATCTTATTAACATCATAAATTATTTGAATATCGTTATCATCTAAATCATACATATTCTTAATATCATCTAATTGACTATATATATCCTTAACTAGTTCATTAGTCTTATTAAGTCTATTTCTAAAATCACTTTCCATATCTTTATATATTTTTTTAGCTAATTTTTCTTTTTCAAAATCTAAAAATAACGAATCGTAATAATCTAAAATAGTTTTTAATTCAAATAATGCATTCTCTAAATTTAGAACTTTAACTCTTTGCATAATATCATTAATTATTTTATTAGTTTCTTCAATATTATAATCTATATTTAAATAATCTAGTGGATATCCTTGAGTAGTCATATCTTTACAAGTTAAAAATACTTCGTTCATTCTGTTAGGAATAATAGATGACGCCATAAGTAATACATCTGGGCACTCAGAAACAGCAATATCAATATGATTTATCATTACTTCTAATCCTTTGACAATATGAACAACTTCTATATAATCATTTACTTCCATTACTTTTTCAAAATCTAAAAACTTAGACTCTATGTTCTCTAATTGTAAATTTATTAATTCAGCAACTTCACCATATAAATTTTTATTATCCTGAAAATTTTTATTAACAGTTCTATATCTATTTTTTAGTTTAGTAACTATTCCTCTATATTTTTCTTCACTTAAAGTTATCTCTTTAATTTGTTCTAGTAATCTCTCTGCACTAGATTTAATTTTATATAATTCTAACTCTGTTCTAGAAGCTATAGCTAAAAAAGTTTTATAATCTCTTTTTTCAAGTACAATATCAAGTTCTATTAATAAATCATCTATTTTAGGTAAACGATTTTCTTTTATATTTCTATATTTATCCTGCCATTTATTATATTTTTC
Source organism: uncultured Erysipelotrichaceae bacterium (assembly GCA_963535465.1). Taxonomy (GTDB): domain Bacteria; phylum Bacillota_I; class Bacilli_A; order RF39; family UBA660; genus CAUSWF01. Next base: position 5,667 of record CAUSWF010000003.1, read on the forward strand.
TTCCATCTTATCATTTTTAATAATTGGTTCAACTTTAGATAATTCAAGAGAAATAGGAGTAGAAGCTATAGTATTTTTTTCTATTTCTAATTTTTTTATTTCGTTTTTATATCTATTTAATTTTAATTTACGAAGTAAATATAAAATAACTATAACTATAACAAAAGCCACTATAAAAGCAGTCCCAATAATCAAGTATTTCTCAGACTTCATATTATCACCTCAATTATAATAATATTCTATCATATTAATATTAACATTACTACAATAAAATTATATGAAATAATAGAGAACGATTGACAAATAAAGCTATATATCATATAATTAATATCGCAAACTTCTTTGAAACAGCAAATTTAGAATATTTTATAAGTGTTTTTTTGAAACAAGTAGCGATTGCTGTTGTAGCGAAATAAGAACACCCTGAAATATGACTAAATTATTTCTTTGAAATTTGTAATAAATGAAAGGAGATTTTTATGGCAAGATATACTGGACCAAGTTTTAAACAAGCTCGTAGAGTTGGTTTATCAATCTTAGAAAATGGTAAAGAACTAGCAAGACGTCCTTATGGACCAGGACAACATGGTGCTGACCGTAAAGGTAAATTATCAGATTATGGTAATCAATTAAAAGAAAAGCAAAAAGCACGTTTCATGTATGGAGTAAATGAAAGACAATTCCATAAGACATTCTTAGAAGCTGGTAAGATAGAAGGTATCCAAGGTGTTAACTTCTTAAGATTATTAGAGTCAAGACTTGATAACTTAGCTTATCGTGCAGGTTTTGCATCTACTCGTAGAGGAGCTAGACAATTAGTTAACCACGGACACGTAACTGTTAATGGAAACAAAGTTGATATCCCATCATACAGATGTAAACCAGGAGATGTTATTTCTCTTAAAGAAGCTGATAAAAACTTAAAAGTTGTTGAAGAATCACTTGCTAAAGTAACTAAGAGAGTAGATTTCATTACTTATGATGAAAATAAGAAAGAAGCTACATTCGTTAGATTACCTGAAAGAAGTGAATTAGCTGCTGATATTGATGAAGCTGCTATCGTAGAATTCTACAATAAATAATAAAATCCCTCACGGGATTTTTTTTATTGAAAAAATAGGATTTATCCTATTAATTATTTATAATTATTTCTTCTGTTTGACAATTTTTAATATCATAATTTAAATGATTATCATACGAATCATCTGTCAATAAATAATGCATTACCTTGAAAGGCGTATAATGACATACTACTGCAATTGATTTATCTTTATTTTTATTTATAATATCATCTAAAAATAATTTACATCTTTCGAATACATTATTTATAGTTTCTATATTATGCATACTTGTATTTAAATCTCTATCCCAAATTACTTTATTATCAAGAAGTTCATTACTATATCCTTCTACATCTCCAAAATTTCTCTCAACTATCCTATCATCTAACACAAAACTACACTTACCAGATAAAGCCTTTAAAGCAGTCTCTTTTGTTCTAATAAGTGGTGATACATAACATATATCATAACTTATATCCTTAAGCCTCTCACCTAATTCACTAGCTTGCCTTAATCCAGTTTCATTAAGTGGAGCATTAGTAGAACCTTGAATAATATTATATAAATTTAAATTTGTTTGTCCATGTCTAATTAAAGTTATCTTAGTCATTAACTACTCCTATAAAATATTTCTTCTTTCCACGTCTTACAATTAGATATTTATTAAATAATAATTTATCTTTAGTAACAATATATTCTAAATCGACAATCTTTTCCCCATTAATAGTTAAACTACCATTTGTAATAAATTCTCTAGCTTCTCTCTTACTTGATAAAGTATTAGTAGAAACTAATATATCAACTAAAGTATTATCACAATCAAACTTAAATGGAGTAATATTAGAAAATGCATCATTAATTTCTTCTTCACTAAGTAAACTAACATTGCCATTAAATAAAGTTTCACTAATTCTTACAGCCTTATCATATGAATCTTTTCCATGTAAATCAGTTATTATGCATCTAGCAAGTTCCTTTTGAGCAAATCTGTCTTCAGGTTTTTCTCTGTGTTTAGTCATAATATCCATAATTTCTTCTGGAGTAATAAAAGTAAATACTTTTAAATACTCTTCTATCTTATCGTCAGTAGTATTAATTAAATATTGATATAACTCATAACTGCTTGTTTTATTCTCATCTAACCATAAAGCATTACCTTCACTCTTACCAAATTTCTTACCAGTAGAATCAAGTATTAAAGGCATAGTAAATGCATAAGCAGGTTTACCTAATTTCTTACCAATAAGTTCTACACCAGTAGTAATATTTCCCCATTGATCAGAACCAGCTGCTTGCATTATACAACCCTTCTCTTGATATAAATGTAAAAAATCATATCCTTGCAATAAAGTATAAGTAAATTCAGCAAAAGTAATACCAGTCTCTAATCTTCTAGCAATTATATCTTTATTAAGCATATAATTAACATTTATATATTTACCAACATCTCTTAAAAAATCTATTATAGTAATATCTTTAATCCAATCATAATTGTTAACAATTTCAGCTTTGCCATCAAATATCTTATCTACTTGGCGTTTAATTCCAGCTATATTTTTCTCTATAACTTCTTTAGATATAATATCACGCTCAGATGTTGGCCTAGGATCACCTATCATACCAGTCGCACCACCTACAAGTAATATTGGTTTGTGCCCTGCAAGAGAAAATCTCTTCGCAGTAACTAAACTAGAATAATGTCCTAAATGTAAGCTATCTGCTGTAGGATCAGTTCCCCAATAAAATGTAGTATTACATTCATTAATAACTTTCTCAATATCTTCACCAGCTACATCTTTTACTAAACCTCTCCATTTTAATTCATCATATAATTTCATATTTTCCTCCTAAAAAAACAACTATAATGTAAGAACGAATCATCGCGGTACCATCTTACTTCATAGTTGTACTATACTCTCTAACTTTTAACGCAAGCATACGATTTTTTCAAAATACTGTAATTCATCAATTATATCATCTTGATTTTCACCAACCATCAAGTCTCTAAAACAATATTAATTAACTACTAATATATTCGTCATCAAAAATATAACTAAATATTATCAAATAATTATAAACTATTCAACTATTTATTTTCTTTTTCTAATTTCTTAATAACACTCTTTGCTACTGCTATAGAATTTTTCTTTAATTTAACCGCAGTCTCTTCTAATACAGGTGTACCAGTAGTAACAGCTAAATTTACTAATTCTTGTCCTTTTACTTTGATCTTTTCATAAGTATCTTTCGCAATACTTAATGCAGTTTCAGAATCCATATTATTAACTAACTCTTTTAATTCAGCAATCTTATCATCCATCGCTTCTTTTACATCTTCTACCTTTATTTGACTAACTTTATCAAGTAATTCATCAAATGCCTTCCCAAGATCTTTTCTTAATTCCTTACCACTCTTAGGTGCAAATAACATTCCAAGACCAGCACCAACTAATGCTCCTAATAAAAATTTTCCTTTTCCTTTTGCCATATTCTATTCCTCCTCATCTTTAATTCTTTTATTTACTATATCAACTAACTTAGTAGTAATTGTTCCAGTAGCTTTAACAACAGTAGAAGTAATAGTATCCACTATATTAAATAAACTATCTAAAGATTCTAACTTCTTTGATGCATCATCGCTTATTTTATTTAATTTACTAACAAGTATAATAACTTGTATTCCAAGTATTACTAGTGTAATAAATAAAACTAATAATACAAAATTTTGTAAAACAATTAATACTTCATTTATCCCCATAATTACTCCTTGTCTTTATACATAGAATCTATTAAATCAAATAAATTATCATCATCAATATTTTCATTAACTTCTTCTTTTTTATCTTCTACTTTATCTTCTTTTTTTATTTCCTTAGTCGAATCAACATAATCAACATTATATTCTAATCCTAAATCATTGTAATACTCATCAGCATCACCTACAGTTACTATCTTAACTTCTGGTTTAGATTCTTTTAAATCAACTACTTTTTCTTCTTCTACCAAACTCTTATTATCATATATTGTAGGAGTATCACTATCAAATCTATCCTCTATATCTCCATAAGCTTTATTTCTAATATCATCAACTGTTATACTTTCTTTTTCAAAACTACTTATATGTCTAGTTTCTCTCTTAGAAATAATATCATCTTTCTTATAATTCTTATCTAATATTCCATATATTGGTGAAATAATTGGACTAGGTTTAAAACTTGGCTTAGTCTCCTTACTAACACTATATGGATAAGGATTACTATTCTTAGATGCTCCATATGGAACTCTCTCTTCTTCTTTATAAGAAAAATCTTGATAACTATCTTTGTAACTATAAAAATCTTCTTCCACTTCTTCCTGTGTTTCTTCTTTATAAGTATCTTCATAGTCATCATCAATTAAATTAAAAGAATTATTATCATTTTTCTTAAATATTTCATCAGGAACATTATTTTCTACTTTTTCCTCTTGCTCATCATCATCATCTTCATCATTTAAAACTATCTTCTTCGCAATAGGTTTTACTTCTTCTTTTACATCTTCGTGTTTCTTTTCTTCTTTTTTCTTAGGAGGAACCTCTTCTACTTCAACTTCCTCTTCCTCAAAAAACATATTTTTAAATTTGTCAAATACTCCCATTAAGCACCTCTCCTACTCATCTAACTGAATAGCTTCATCATCTCTATGTTTCTTATAATTAGAATCATACTTATCTACTATCTCTAAGAAATCTTCTACTGTAGTTTTATCTTTAAACAAAACATAATTTTCATCTTTTTTATTATATACGTCTTTTCCTATTAAACTATTAATTATCTTATCATTATAACTAACACTTCTAATAATAAAACTCATATTATTAATTGTATTAACTAAATGTTTCTTATAAACATAAGCCTCTAACTTAGTATAATTATAATAATATTTAATTAAGTATTTATCACCTAATTTATCTATTTTTATATATCCTTTTTTATTATTATAATTTAATTCTTTATAATAATAGTAATTATTATTCTTATCATTCTTAATATCTACTTTATTATAATACCCTATAATATCAATATACATAAAATATGAATTACCATATTCATCTTTAAATATAACATTATAGTCATCCCTAACATATATTTTTAATCCTCTAGGAACATAATAAGAATAACCATCGTATTGAACATTTTTAAGTTTAACATTATCACTAAGTAGCTTCTTAATATTATTATCTATATCACTATTACTCAAAGTAGTTATAGAACAACCAGTAATTAAAAAAGTACTTAATAAAAGTAGCATAACTAGTTTTTTCATGTTCCCTCCTACTCTTACAAATATTATAGCATCTTTTACTTATTTGTAAAACTTTTTATTGCGTGTAAATAATAAATATTATCACCATTTGATACAAACTTATCTTCATATTCTGTAGTTATCAAATCAGTAGCTTCATTATGCAAATCAAAACTAACATCATATAACCCATATCCATACTGAGATAATGTCTCTATGCTATATCTGAATAAATTATAATTATCAGTTCTAAGTTGGATAGAAGGTTCCCCTTTAAAAATCTTATCATACTTTTCTAAAAATATTTTACTAGTAAGTCTTCTATCAGCATGACGACTCTTAGGCCATGGATCACTAAAATTTAAATATACCAAATCTACCTCTTTATTAAAACATAAATCTATTTCTTGAGCATTAAGTCTAAGTATTTTTAAATTAGTAAGTCCAACAGGTATATTAGGTAAAGCTCTAGCTAATACATTATCAACTTTTTCTATACCAATATAATTAATATTAGGATTATTAATCGCATTTTCTACAATAAATTTACCCTTACCCATACCTATCTCTATATATATAGGATTACTATTATCAAATAAACTATTCCACTTACCAATATATTTTTCTGAGTCTTTAACTACATATTCTGAATTATTAATTATTTTACTTTTATTTTTTAAATTTCTAAGTCTCATAAAATCACCAAGAATATTTTATCATAAAGAAGATTTTAGAACAAATATCTATGTTAAACAAGTAGTAAACTACACTTACTTCAATTTACTACTACATATATAAGTGCTATACTAAATATGGAAAGTGAGGTCTTATGCTTAGACTTATTAACTTAGAAAAAAATGAATTCGATAATTTTGTAAAAAATAATAAATATAAATCACACTTCCTTCAATCACTAAGTTGGGGAGAATTTGCTAAAGCCAAGAAAAATGTTACACCATTTTACTTAGGCCTAATAGATGATGAAAAAAATATATTAGGTGCAACTCTATTATTGGAAAAAAAGTTACCACTAAATTACACATATTTTTATGCACCACGTGGTTTCGTATTAGATTATTCAAAAAAAAACATATTAAAAGAAATGACTAAAAAAGTAGTTGAATTCTGTAAAAAGAAAAAAGCAATATTTTTAAAAATAGACCCAGATTTAATAAAAGAAAAAGAATCATGTACTGGTGAAAAAACTACATATGATAATACATTTTATAACAATCTACTAGAAGTAGGATTTAAACACCAAGGTTTTACAAAAAACTTTGAAACTAATCAACCAAGATATACATTTAGAATAGATTTAACAAAAGGTCTAGAAGAAGTAGAAAACTGTTTTTCTAAAACAACTAAACAAAGAATTGCTAAAGCAGAGAAATTAAATATAGAAACATATATTGGTAATAAAAGTAATATAAAAGACTTTTACTATTTGATGCAACTAACTGAAAATAGAAAAGACTTTATATCATACGATGAGTCATATTATGAAACACTATATGAAGTATTAAATGGTAACCCATCTACTAAAGCTACACTATTTATCGGTAAAATTGTATTCAGTAAAACTATTAAAGAATTAGAAAAAAACTTAAAAATAGTAAACAATCAAATATCAATATTACCTATAGATAACTTATCTAAATCTGCTAAAACTAAACTACAAGAATTAAAAAAACAAAAAGATAATATTAAATTAGATATAGAAAAATATAAAGAAGCAAAAAATGAATATGGAGACTCCCTAATATTATCAGCACATATGTTAATACAATATGGTAATAAATGTTGGGTATTATACGCAGGTAATCATAATGTACTAAGTGAAACCTATGCAAACTACTTAACTTATAGAGAGCATATAAGATATGCAATAAATAATCAATTAGAAATATATGATCAATTTGGAACTATAGGTGATTTGAGTAAAGATAACCCTAGAATTGGCCTACACGAATTCAAGAAAAAATTCGGAGGAGATTATGTAGAATTCCTAGGAGAATGGGACTATATAATTAACCCTATCATGTATTTCGTATATACTAAATTAATTCCAATTTATAGAAACTTCGTAAGAAAGAAAAGTAAGAAGGTGTTAAAAAATGAAATTGATAACATTAAGTGAAAAAGAATTTAAAAAATTCGCTGACAAATCTACTCAAATTTCATTCTATCAGACTTCAGAATGGGCTAATCTAAAAAAGAAAAATGGATGGGTTCCACATTTTTTAGGACTTAAAAATGATGAGAAAATAATATGTGCATCACTTATATTATCTAAAAAAATAAAGCTTATTAATAAAAATTTATTTTATGCACCGCGTGGATTTTTAATAGATTATACCGATAAAGAATTACTAAGCACTTGGACTAAAGAACTTAAAAAATATATTAAAGAAAATAAAGGTATTTTTGTAAAAATAGATCCATATATTGAATATCAAGAAAGAGATAATGAAGGACAAATAGTTGAACATGGTAGAAATAATTACCTAGCTCATAAAAATTTAAAAGAACTAGGATATAAACATTTTGGATTCAATCTAATGCAAGAAACACTTCAACCTAGATGGATGCATGTAATAGACACTAAAGGATTAACTCTAGAAGAAGTAAACGCTAAAATGGACTCTAAAACAAGGCAAATACTAAGAAAAAATGAAAGATGCGGTATAACCGTTAGAGAAATAGAAAAAAATGAATTAAAAACATTTAAAGAAATAATGCAAAGAACTTCTGATAGAAGGGAATTTATTGATAGACCTTTTTCATATTATGAATCTATGTGGGATTCACTACACGATTCAGGAATACTAAAAATATTAATTGGTGAAATAGACTTTAATATATATGAAAAAAATACAATAGAAGAATTAGAACAAAACAAAAAAGAATTAGAAGATAGAATTTATAAGCACGATAATAATCTATTGCATATGAATGAAAAAAAATATAAAAATTCAAACAAATTAAATGAAGATGCAATTAAAAGATTAGAAAATGATTTAGAAAAAATTAATAATTACAAAAAAGAATTTGGTGAAAAACAAGTATTAGGTGGAATACTATTTCTAATATATGGAAATGAAGTTTTATCACTTCTAGGAGGAACCCTAGATAATGTAATGAACTTCAAAAGTGCATATAATATTCACTATGCCGGAATAAAATATGCAGTAGAAAATAAATATAATAGATATAATTTCTATGGAATAACAGGAATATTTGATCCTAAAAATCCACTATATGGACTATATCTATTTAAGAAATCATTTGGAGGACATGTAGTAGAATTAAATGGCGAATATAATTTAGTTATATCTAAGCCATGGTATTTTATTTATAATGTGGCATTTAATACATATCACTTATTGAAAAATATAAAAGCAAAGATTAAAAAATAATTGAATTAGTCAACAAAAAGTAGATCACATTCTTTTTATGTGTCTACTTTTACTTTATCACTTAAGATTAAAAAATAATCTTGCTTTATTTTTTTTATAAAATATGTTATAATAAGCACCTATAAGAAAAGAGGGATAATATGACAGTTAAAAACGGTCAAAATCTAGCTAAAACTAAATACTTTCCAATAAAAGAGTTTTTATCTAAAATAATAATAGAGCCAGACACACTAGAAGAAGCTGAATATACAAACATAATGTTTGAAGAGTATATGGAAAAACTACTACAATTTAGTGAAACTAGTATCGCAATATTCTTAGCTGAATCATTAAAAAAAGAATGGGAATCTTCTAATAAAATAGAAAATTCTAAAGGAACTATTGAATTTGGTGAAGATATGTTTTTTAATAAACTATCAATATCTCACAACAGAGTAAAAGAATTACACAAAGTAATACTTGGTTTAGATAAAAATGAAGACTACAGAAAAAAAGAAGTCAATGTAAGTACAATAGAACCATACGAAGAATGGATGAAAGAAAATGAAAATAATATAATTATAGATACTGCACAAGGAAAAATATGCGAGCACATTTATTGGCGAGGTTCAGAAGTAAAAGATATCAAAAAATTTATGGATGATTTTATTATTTACTATAAAGATTCATCAATATCTATAATTAATACAAATCCATTTATAAAAGCTTCCTTAATACATCTAATATTCGTAAGAATACACCCATTTTTAGATGGAAACGGAAGAACAGCTAGGGTATTACACAACATAAAATTCACAGACTCAATCAATAGAATTAAAAATACTAAATTAAAACTTTGTCCAGTAAATATATCTTATTGCATTGAGAAATTTAAAACTACATACTCTAAAAAGATTGATGACATATATTTCGATTTAGATCACTTTGATAATATTTATAAAAATTCAGAAGCTATAAATGTTTGGATAAGATTTAATCTAAGAAATTATCAAGACGAAATAGCTTATCTAATGTCTAGGTTAGACGACAAAGTGGTCAAAGAAGCAATGAAAAATATTGAAACAATGTCATCAAATGACGAAGAATCTATATGGTCAAAAGAAATAAAGAAAATGAAAATAAAAAATTTATATAAACAATAAAAAGATTTCACTTCATTAGTAAAATCTTTTATTTTCTCTTTTTATATATTATTCCTAGTAAATTAAATGATATAAAAGCAAGCCCCATAGTTACAAATGACGCAACTAATAATTGTAGATAAAATAACTTAACTAATGACATTAAAAACACAATTATAGTTATATCTAAAGCAGATACTAAAGCAACTGCTTGATTAAGACTCTTTTTATCCTTACTATCTATCTTAAACTTAGAAGTTATATATCTAACTTCAACTAATTCCCTCTTATTAGCTCTAAGTATCAATAATTGATATAAAACATATACCACTAAAAATATTATTAAATAAATCATTCAATCAATCCTCTCTGATATACATGACTAATAGTCATAACAGTATCATCAAATTCTTCTTTATTATACTTTTTAATAAATTGTTTAATAGAAGTATCTAATGATGAATATTTATTATATAACTCATTAGCTAGATTAGTACAATCAACTACTTGAGGTTGACCATTCTTATATAAATATAATGTACCTTCAGGATAAGTTAATAAACTGGCCTTTTCAGCTGTATTATATGTCTTATCTTTAATAAAATTATTCAAAACATCTATTAATATCTTATCATTAGGGAAATTGTTCCTTAAAAAATCTATTACACTATATTGTTTAAACATTGGAATGTTTTTATATTTATTTAATTCTTCAAGCAATTCTTTATTATCAGATATTTTTAGTAAAAATAAATAATTATCTATAACTTTATATGCCGCTAACATATAATCATTTCTAATATCGCCTTCTATTGATTTATCCCAAGCTAAATAATTACCATTATGAAAAACTAAATGAAGATATAAAGAAGCATTTTTAATATTTTCATAAGGAAAATCTATTATCTTAGAGTAATCTCCATCAAATAGATGTTTAAAAATAACATTATTTAAAGATAAATCATTATCATTAGGATCATCTACTTCAGAATAATAATTTAAAATAGTATATTTTCTAATTGCTGTATATAATTTATTATTCATATTATGCCTCTCTTAAATATTCTAATAATTTCAAGAATAATTGAATATAGTTCTTATCAAGACCTTTACTCTTAAGTTTCTTAACAGCTATTCTCTTCTTATTTATAGGTAAATCACTAAACATAACTTCAGCAATATCCTCTTTCAAATATGTATCAATATCTAAATCTAATAGTACACTATTAACTTCATCATTTATTAGACGTGCAGCTTCTATCTCTACATCAGTTCCCTTACAAGATACACTAAGTTGACCAATAGTTTTAACCCCTTCAACAACAACCACAAAATCATTACCATCTTGATAACTATTAAAATCAATTTTATTATTATCAAAAAATACTACAACATCCTTAGGAGCTTTATTATTTCTAAATACAATTTTATAATTTCTAAATTCAGGAACTATACCACTCTTTCCATCTATACTTCTAACAATTAAAGAATAATTATCTAATGTGTAATTGTAATCTATAGATGTTTTTAAGAAATAACCATCTTTATATAATTGTGTTACTCCATCATCTTCATAAAGCGTATAAGTATTAGATATTCCAGGGAATACTTGAATCTCAAGTTCTGTAGGTAAAGCCGTATTATTATAATCACTCTTATTACTCATAGGTACTATTGAACCTGCATGAGCAAATACAGGATAATCTTCATCTTTAAAGAAAGAAACATACTTCTTATTACCAGGGAACTTCTTACCTGTTATAAAATCATACCATATTCCTTCAGGTAAAAAGAATCTATGAATAGTTCTATTCATTGTATCATCCTTATCATCTATTATAGGACAAACTAATAATTGAGAACCGAAATAATACTGATTTCTATATACATCATCATCATAAACCCACATATAATTATAATAAAATGGTTGAATAAGAGGTGTACCAGAACGTGTATAATTATAAGCCTCTGTATAAATATATGGAATTAATCTATGTCTCATCCTTAAATATGTAGAAGCAATTTGTTCCGTTTTAACATCCCATAACCAAGGTTCTTTCTTATAATACTTACCTCTAGCTCCATGGAATCTAAGTATAGGAGAAAATACTCCTAACTGTATATTTCTTAAATACAATAAACTATTTTCTCTTCCACCATGATTACCAGCTACATCAAAGCTCCACCAACTAATTCCAATATTCGCAGCATCCAAATACTTAAGTGGTAAATTTCTTAAATCATCCCAAGTTATAGTACTACTTCCACCATATAAAATAGAATAACGATGTGCTCCACATAAAGAAGAACGTGAAAGTAACACTGGTCTCTTCTTATCATCTCTACCACTATCCATAAATAAATAATGTTGCATAGACCATAGTTTTAGTAAGCTATCATCTTTATAATCATTCCAGAAAAAGTCAACTCCAAGCATCTCTAAAGGATGTAAAAACATCTTCAAATAAATATCTAATATCTTAGGATCAAGAGCATTAAATGGTAATTTAGACGCATCACTTACTCCAAGCACTTCAGCAGCTTGTTTATAAAAAGCTTCGTGATTATAAAATCCATCTTTAGGATCAGTTATTAATCCTACTCTAATACCCCTCTTGTGAAACTCATCTATCATATTTTTGGGCTCACTAAACAAATTAGTATTAAAAGTAAATCCACTCTTTAACTTAGTATATGTATCAATATCTCTAATATGCCAATCATGATCTAAAAGTATTACACTAATAGGTATTCTATCTTTTTCAAAATGTCTTAATAAATCTTTTATATTATTGTCATCATAAGTATAATTTCTACTCCACCAATTACCAAGTACATATCTAGGTATTAAAGCAGGAGCACCAGTCATCTTAAAATAATCAAAAAGTGCTTGTCTAAAATCTTTGTCATACATAAAAACATATATATCAATATGACCAGCTGGTGGATCTGATATTGTTCCATCATCATTTATAATCTTACTATTAGAATCATCTATTGAAGCAAAACCATCTAATGAATACAAACCTTTACTAGTTCCTTTAGGATTAAGTATATCTCCACTTATTATATTTCCACCTAAATTTCTAGCTTCAGCATGCCCATAATACCAATCCTTATTTCTATCAGAATCATTACTAAGTAAAGTAATCTTCAAATTCTTCATAGGATCTAACTTACTACCTTCAAAAGGTCTATTCTTAACATAACTCAAAGCAAATCTTCTTGTTTCTATCTGTAAAACATACTGGTCTTCTCTAAAATTAAAATCTGCATATCCTAAATTTCTTCTTCTAATTAACTGAGTAGGTTTATCAACAAATTTTCCTTCTTCACTATACTCCAGTCTAATTACTCTATCAGAAAGTACAGAAAATCTATATTTATCACCAAAAACAACAGCCTTATCATCTGCCATTATCTTATCAGTATTAACAATAAATTGTTTACCTAATTGATACATTTCACACCTCTGATTATTCTATTATCATTTTAACATAAAAACAAATACATTAAAACAATAAAAATAGTATTTGTACATTTTATACAAAATACTATCTATCTACATATCTAGCATAATACTCTTCATATGCCATAGGATGATTTTTAATATAAGTACTAATCTTAACTCCAACATATCTAAAATGCCAAGGCTCTTCTCTAAAACCTGTAATCTTACTATACTTTTTTATATATCTTTCTATAAAGCCATATTTATAAGCATTATCCACTAGCCATTTATACTCTTCACTTTTAGAAAATATCTTATTACTACCTCCAGCAAATCCTATCGCAAGACCACTTTGATATTCACTAAAACCAGCATAAGGAATATTAGTATTACGATACTTAGTATAATACTCTTTTTGTAACGCTTCCTGTTCATCATAACTAACATATCCAGTATTAACTTTTAATAGTAAATTACTCTTAGCCATATCTTCATACATTATCTTATAAGCATCATAACTATCTCTTGATAAAAATATAGTATCTTTTTTATTATGTTTATATTTATCATCTACTTGTACTAAAGGAATGTCAAGTGTATTACTACATTTAAAATGTCTATTAATAAGCATTTCTATAGAGTACTTATTATTTTCATAATAATCAGTATAATTTTCTTTATCTAAAAGTAAATTAACTAATACCACAGTATCTTCATCCTTAGTTCCATTTAAATCACTATAAGCAATATATCTATCATAATTAGCTAGCTTAGAAAAAGGAAAATCCAAAAAATCTTCTATATATCTTTCTTTTTTTCTAGAAGCAAAATTTTCTATATCTTTATCGCTTCCACTCTTAATAATTAAAGATATTTGTCTACTCTTATACCCCATATTAATAAGTTTATCTATAACTTTAATCAAATTATCATGTTTACTATATTTTATTTCACTATAAATATCTAAATTCTTCTCATTATATTCTTTATTTTTAAATGCTTCATCTAATACTTTACTATATTCTTTATTTCTTACATATTCACTTTTAAAAGTAAAAAGAATATTATTAGCGGCTTTCCTACTATAGCCTAATTTAGTAATTGCTGAAATATTAATACTATAATAAATATAAACTGAAAAAATAAGTATCAAAAAAATTCCAAAATACTTAAAAATATTAATATAAATAGGTTTTAATTTTAACTTAACTTTACGCATATTCCACCTTACACAAATTATAACATATGCTATAATATTATAGAAATAAAGGTGATAACATGTTTACATATACTAATACAAATAAAAGATATCATACTCTAGATTATTTTTATAAAAAGATGTTTGGTTCTAAAGTATTCAAAATCAGTTTAAATGGTGGATTTACTTGTCCAAATATAGATGGGACTGTAGGATATGGTGGATGCATATTTTGCAGTGAAGGATCAGGTCATTTTGCTGGCAAAAAGGAAGACGATATATTAGTTCAATTTGATAAAATTAAAAAGATGATGAAAAATAAATGGGATACAAATAAATACATCGGATATTTTCAAGCTAATACTAACACTCATGCTAAAGTAGAGAGATTAAAAGAACTATATGAACCAGTAATTGCCCAAGAAGGAGTAGTTGGACTAAATATAGGAACAAGACCAGACGCTATAAGTGATGAATGCTTAGAATACTTAGATGACCTAAATAAAAGATGTCATCTAACAGTAGAACTAGGTCTACAGACTATAAAAAAAGAAACTACTAAACTAATAAATAGATGTTCTAATATAGAAATATTTGATGAAATGATAGAAAAACTAAGAGAAAGAAATATAGATGTAGTTTTACACATAATAAATGGACTCCCAAATGAAACAGAAGAAGATATGTTAAATACTATTAAATATGTAAATAGTAAAGACATACAAGGTGTAAAAATACACATGTTAAGTATTACAAAACATACTGCACTAGAAAAAATATATAAAGTTAAACCTTTTCACATTTTAACTATAGAAGAATACGTAGATATAGTAATAAAACAATTAGAACTATTAAGGCCTGAAATAGTAATTCATAGAATAACAGGAGACCCAGATAAAAATGAATTAATAGAACCTACTTGGCTAATAAAAAAATTTGTAGTACTAAATGAAATAGATAAAGAAATGAAAAGAAGAAATACATATCAAGGTATAAAATATGAAAGCATACCTAATAATAATTAATATTTTGTCATTCATACTATATGGAATAGATAAACTAAAAGCTATAAAAAGGAAAGAAAGAATTAGTGAAAGAACCTTAATATTAATAGGAATATTAGGAGGTTCAATTGGTTCACTAATAGGCATGAATCTATTTAGACATAAAACTAAAAAATTAAAATTTATTATATCTTTACCACTTATCTTAATAATACATATAATTGTAGTAATATACTTGTTTTAGAATTAAACTTATCATATAATATTTATTAAGGTAGGTAGATTATGAAAAGCAAATCTTTAGGCATCATACTTTTGATATGGTCAATAATATTTATTGGAACTGGAATATATCTAAATAAAGATAATAAACCAATAGTCAAAAATAAGTATTCAGTAACAGTATATAACAAAAAAGAAGTTGTATTTAGAACAACAGAATTAAAACTAAAAGATATAGAAACGGAATTAAATACACCAATTAGTTTAAACATTTCAGACTATATCTCAAACTATAAAGAGTTAGATAAAACAATATTAGACAAACTAAAACTAGATACTTCAGAAATAAAAGTAAACGAAGCTGGAACTTACAGATTTACAATAAGTTGGAACAAAAAAAGATATAGTGGCATATATAAAGTTAACAATTTAAGAACACCTGAATTAACTCTTAAAAATCTTAAATATTCTACTAAAACAATTTTATCCACAACAGCTAAAGACTATATAAACGAAAAAATAGCAGATGAAATAGCAGCTGAATTAAAATTAGATTTAACTAAAGTTGATACAAATAAAACAGGATCATATCAATATACAATTACATATCATGATAAAATGTACACTGGTAACATAGAAATATTTGATAATGATGTAACACTAATTCCAAGTAAAGATATAAAGATTGAAACAAATAATAACAATAAATCTAACTAATAAACTTGTATAACTAAAGACCTAATTATAGGCCTTTTTTATTTTTCTAAAGACTAATTAATATATTTGAACTAAAACATTATCACAAATATTAAAATCCTCCATTTTACTAATAAAAAATAAAACCTTATTATTGTAGGCGTTAAGAGAAAAGGAGGAATTATGAAAAAAATATTAATTTTCTTAATAGCTTTTTTTGCATTACTAAATATATCACCTAAACAAGTACATGCAAATACTACTACATTTTACGAAGGAGAATATGCAGGAAAAATCTATATTAATAAGTATGATAGACAAACTAAAAAAACATACTTCCAACGTGCTAGATTTTTTAGAGAAACTACTACTAATATAGAAGCCTACTGTATAGAACCATTCAAATCATTTACAGGTGGATCATACTATTTAAACGAATATAAATATAATAATAATATAGGTCAAAGAATTAAATTACTCGCATATTTTGGTTATGGATACCAAAATCATACAGATTCAAAATGGTACGCTATAACACAGTTTATGATATGGCAAACGATAGTAAATAATGATGACATATATTTTACAGATGGACTAAATGGGAAAAGAATTAATATCTATACAGATGAAATTAACGAAATAAATAACTTGATAAATGACTATCACATCAATCCACAATTTAATATGAAAAATACAGTTATTAAAAATAAAAACTTCGAATTAATGGATACTAATAATAAACTAAATAACTATGAAATAATAACAAACAAAAATATAAAAATAGAAAACAATAAAATTATAGGTAATCTAAATCAAGAAGAAGAAATAGAACTAACTCTAAAAAGAATAAATAAAAGAGTTTATAGAACACCATTCTTCTTCTTAAATGAAAATTCACAAGACATGTTTACACCTGGAGATTTAGAAAATGAGCAAAAAGTTAAAATAAAAGTAATTGAGCCCGAGATAACAATCAAAAAGATTGATGATAAAAATGAATCTCCACTAAAAGGAGCTAAATTTCAAATAATAAACTATGAAAATGATGAAGTATTAAAAGAAGTAGAAACAGATGAAGCAGGTATTATAAATATAAAAGAGATACCATTAGGTAAATATAAAATAAAAGAAATAGAATCTCCCAAAGGTTATATGTTAAATCAAGAAGAAAAAATAGTAGAAATCACAGAAGAAAAATCAAAAGAATTATTAGTTGTTAAAAATAAGATAATTGAAAAAGAAATAATAATAAATAAAAGTATAAACGATGGAGAAATATCCGAAAAAGAACCAGGAATTAACTTTGAATTATATAAAGAAAATAAACTACTAGGAACATATAAAACAGATGAATTTGGAAGTATTAACTTAAAACTAGAATATGGAGAATATAGACTGCATCAATTAAATACAACTAATGGATATAAAAAAGCAGATGATGTAAATATATCTGTATTAGATAATAAAAAATTAAATATCAACATAAAAGACGAAATTATAAAAAAGAGTATTATAATCAAGAAATTATTTGGAAATAAAAATAATTTTAAACCAGAAAAAAATATAAAATTTAATATTCTAAAAGATAATATTGTTATTAAAACAATAGAAACAAATGAATTTGGTATTGCTGAAGTAGAACTACCATATGGTAAATATACATTTCAACAATTAACATTTACAAAAGGATATGAAATGGTTGAAGACTTTAGTATAAATATAGAAAATGAAGAGAAAAAAGAAATAATCCTTAAAGATTATCAAATAGAAGTACCAAATACATTTAAAAACAAGAAGGAACTAGATTTAATTAATCTATTAATACTATTAATATATGCAAAAATATTTAATATTTATAACTTTAATTATAATAATACTCTTAACTATTTTATCTAATAAAAAGGTACTAAAAATAAATACCTATACAACACAAATTAATAATATCAATATTAAGAAAGAAATAGAATATAAAAACAATATAGTGGGTAAAATAAAAATAGAAAAAATAGGAATAAATAAAAATTTATATAATGATGAGCATAACAATATAGAAGAAAATATAACTATAATTGATGATATATATGATAAAGACTTTAAATCTAATATTCTTATTTTAGCAGCTCACTCAGGAAAATCAAAAATATCATACTTTGAAAGATTAAATGAATTAAAATTAAATGATATAGTATATTTAGAATATAAAAATAAATATATTAAATATAAAGTAAATAAAATACTAATACAAAATAAAATAGGTAGCATTAAAATAAACAAAACAAATTACAATCAACTTATATTAACAACATGTCATCCAAATTTAAGCAACAAACAATTAATAATAAATTTAAAAGAAGAGTTCTAACTCTTCTTCTTTGTTAAAAATTCTAAAATATTATTTTCCCCAACTATTGTTGATAATACTTTTTTATTGTTAATTTTAAATATGACAGGTCCATTAACAGATAATTCATTAATATTATTAGGATTACTATTCAAATTATTTCTCACAAAATAACTGTTTAATGCATCACCTAAATCTACTACATATAATTTATCAGAATAAGATTGTACAATATCCTTCATTTGTTTATTAAACTTAGATATATCATAAAAAAGAACTATATAATCATTTTCTTCTTGATTAAACATATCAGAAGCAAGTATTTTTTGATAATGAACTTCAGTATTTTTATTATTAATCTTTTCATTATTTATTTTTTTACTAAATTTACCAGTAATTCCTAATGTAAAGAGAATAGTTAAAGATAAAACTATTAATACAGAACAAATCACTTTAATTAAAAGGTACCAATCACAATTATTATTATTCATATAATCACCATCAAAATTATAACACACATAAGAAAAAAATAGTATTTCTACTATTTTTGACTTATTCTAATTTTAACCTTCTTTGTCTTAGAAGAATACTTAAGTCTATTATCTGTTCCAGATACTTTAACTTCAACTTCGTGTTCTCCCACACCATAATTCTTAAGATTAACATAAGGTTTAACATTATCTATAGTAATTGTATTTAAAGCTTCATTACTTCCACTAACTACAACATTTACTTGCCTATCGTTATCAGTTAAGGCAAGTGCCTTATATTTAGAATCTAAATTCTCAATTCTTACAGGAACATTTGGTATTTCCTTAGTACTAGTAGTATCAAGAGATACTTTAACATCTAATGTCTTAACATCTATTTCTGTAATTCCATTTGGTTTAGTTAAAGTAACATGATATGTCTTATCTTTATCTAACCCTTTAACATCTATTGGAATATCTAATTGTTCTATCTTATCAATTGCACTTTGTTCACCATAAACAGTAACTTCTCTAATTGATGTATTTATTGATGAAATAGCTTTACCAAACGCTAAATCTCCTTTTGGTATAACATTAACAGGAATTGTTTTATGTGGAGATGTTATAGATAAAGTAACAGTTACAGTAGATGGAACAATCTCAACTTTAACAACTTTACCATTAGAATCATATGCAACTAATGGTACATTGTCAAGTTTAATATCTCCCTCTTCCTGTCTAGGAAGATCAGCAATATCAACAAGAGCTTTAACAGTTGCAACTTGATTTAATTTATATTGTGGTCCTTTAACAATTACTTCACTTCTATCCACTTTAACATTACTAATAGATAATCTACTATTTAAATTGTCTTTATGTAATACATCATAAGTTAAAGGTTTATTATCACTTACCTTCTCATATATCGAAATAGATATATTAGATGGATTTAAAGTATAATTAATTGACTTTAATCTTTGAGGATAAGTTAAAGTAATATTATGATTACCAGCCTTATAACCAGTTAAATCTATAGTAATTCCTTGTGAAGGTATTTGCTTAGCTAAAAATATATGTCTCTTTTGACCGATTAAAGTAATATCTACAGTATCAGGTATTCCTTCAACTACATATAATTCTTCATTGTATATTGCAGTAACTTTTTGATTCGGCAATGTTTCAGCATAATGATCTACCATTACGTTAGAATCTTGATCTATAACTAAAAATGTAACAAATGCTAACAATAAACTTATTATAATTAAAGTACTTTTCTTACCAGCAACGCCATCAAGTGCTTTAAGTTGTTTTTTTAGAAAGAAAAATGTTCTTATAAAAGTCTTAGTTATTGGAGTAATTAAAAATTTATCAAAGAAGTTATATGTTTTTCCAAAAAATCTAACTAACATATTTTTCTTATTCTTCATCTTCTTCCTCCTCTATAACATCTACCTGAGCCTTAGGTCTAAGTTCATCAATAAGCATCATACGTACATCATCAATTGATAATCCATATAATAATTCTCCCTTAAGAGCTATAGAAATCTTACCTGTCTCCTCAGATACAACTATTATTAAAGCATCAGTTTCTTCAGATAATCCTAAAGCAGCTCTATGTCTAGTACCTAAATGTCCATTTATTGCTGTGCTAGTACTTGTTGGAAATACTGCTCCAGCACATGTTATTCTATTGCCTTGTATAATTACACCACCATCATGTAGTGGATTACCTTCATAAAATATTGCTTCTATTAAATCAGTAGATAAATCAGCATATAATTTTTTACTTCTTTCAATATAATTACCTAAGCTTATATCTCTTTCAATAACTATTAAAGCTCCAGTCTTACTCTTCTTCATCGCATCAACGGCATTAACTATTTCATAAACCATTCTCTCTCGTTCATCTACAGTTAGAACTTTATGTCTACCAAGAAGTTGTGTTCTTCCAAGTTGTTCCAAAATACTTCTAATTTCTGGTTGAAAAATAACTATTAAAGCAAGTGGTCCCCATTGTATGATATATTCAAGTAAAATTCCTACAGTTATAAATCCAAACCATCCGCTTATTACTTTAAGTATAATAATAAATACTACTCCTTTAAATAATAATGATAGTTTTATATTATTTTTTATATTCTTCAAGAAATAATAGAATATCACCCACACTATCGCAATATCTACTATCTTTCTAATTAATGTTAAAATATCTGTTATTGTTATTGGCATATTTCCTCCCCAATACTATTCATATTCTTAAATATCATATCATTTTAAGCCTAAAATTACAATAAAAGGAACTAAGATTTTTTTCTTAATTCCTTTTTTAATTGCCTAATTTTCTTATCTCCATATTTGTCTATAAGCATCTGATTCGAATGATTTACATCCTCAATTCTATTTTCTAATATCTTCTCCATTGGGATAAATTCAACTGATTTGTTTTCTTTAGAAGCAGACTTAACCATTACTTTTATTCTATCACCTAAATAATAATTATCTCCTCCAGATATAGATATCATAGTAAAATTATCAGGATTAAAAATATATTTACCACCTAAATTTTTAAGTTTAATTATGCCACTCATCCTATTATCTAACATTACTTCTATACTATTTTGACCAATATTAATTATAGTTCCGTAATATTCCTCTCCTATATGAGATTCCATATATTCAGCAACTTTCATATAAAAACCAGCTCTCTCAGCAGCATCAGCATTCCTTTCAGTATTAGACGTATGATCTCCCACATCAAACAGCTTAGATTCCCACTTATTCTTAAGCATAGAAGTATCAGAATTTTTATCTACAATAAAATCTTTTATCATTCTATGAACCTCTAAGTCAGGATATCTTCTAATAGGAGAAGTAAAATGACAATAATTATCTTTGCCAAGCCCAAAGTGTCCAATATTTTTAGGGCTATATTTAGCTTTAGACATACATCTAATTAATAAATTAGAAAAGACTGTATTTAAAGAATCTATAGTATGAATATACTTAGTTAAATCTTGTAAAGCAAATGGATTATCTTTAATCTGTTCAGGACTATACTTATTATATTCATGATTAGTTACCGCAAGTAACTTAATAAAGTCATTTATTCTATCTAAATTAGGCTTACCATGCACTCTGTGTAAATTAATATAATCATGATCAACAGTTAAAGTCTTATCAACAGTCTCATTAGCAATAAGCATAAACTCTTCAATTAAATTTTCTGCATCCTTGTTAACTCTCTCATCAACATATAAAAGTTTATGATTATCATCAAATACTCCTCTAAGTTCAGAAGTATCAAACTCTATAGAACCATTCTTAATTCTATTATTCCTAAGTAAGCCAGCAAGTTTATTCATCATATGTAATTTATCTTTATATTTAATATAATCTTCATCAACAACATTCTTCATAAGTAAATCATTAACTTTACTATATGTCATTCTCATCTTAGAATTAATTACACTCTTCCAAATATTAGAACTAACAACTTCTCCTTTTTTATTTATTTCCATAACACATGAAACACATAATCTATCAACAAAAGGATTAAGTGAACATATACCGTTAGATAACTTATGTGGAAGCATCGGTATTACAGTATTACATATGTAGCAACTAGTTCCCTTAGTGTAAGCATCTTTATCAAGACTCATCCCTTCCTTAACATAATGTGAAACATCTGCTATATGAACTCCTAATTGATAATTGCCATTAGGAAGAATTTCCAAACTAATCGCATCATCAAAATCCTTAGTATCATCACCATCTATAGTAAATATTTCCCAATTTGTTAAATCACATCTACCTACTCTATCACTATCTAAGACTATACTAGGCAAATTATCAGCTTCATTAATACTGTCTTCTGCAAAAACATCACTAACATTATTCTTAAATGCTTCCCATAAAATATCTTCACTAGGATCATCCTTATGACTAAAAGTTCTAACTATAGTTGCATTATAATAATTATCAGAAATTAAAGTATCTATTCTTGCCTCTACTCTTGAACCTTCTATCGCATCTTTTCCAACACTAATTATTAAATTCTTCTTCTTAGTATCTATACTTTTAACAAAATAATTAGTTCCTTCTCTATATACCTCTCCAAATATACTCTTAAGTTCCCTATCTAGTACTTCTCTAACTATATATTCACACTTGTTATTAGAAACAGACTCCTTTTCAATAAGTACTATATCCCCTTCTATAGCATTATTAAAATATTTTTTAGATACAGGATACTTATCTTCTTTATTTATATAATTACCAGATTTATCTACATATGATGAATTAACAACAACAACTCCATTTTCTCCTCTTCCTCTATAAAAAGTACCTTTAAAAAAAGAAGTTTTATATAAAGCAATAAACTTATTATTAGGAGTTTTATAAATGTCTCTATTATCCCATTTATTATTAACTATATAAATAATAAGTTTTCTATCTTCGCTAGTTAATTCTCTTTCTAATTTTTTTGATACTAAAGCAAATATATCTTCCATAGATAATGCTTTCTTAGCCTTTTTAAAAACAAAATCAACAACATTTTCCATATGTAAACCCTCACTAATTAAAGTATAATGTAAAAACCAAAAAAAGAATAGTACTTTACACTATTCTTCTAACTCTTGCAATATAAGAAGATGAGCCTCTATCCCAAGCAGAAACGTTAGATATAATAACCCCTGTTGAAGGATTAGCAGAGTGAACCATCAATCCATCCCCTATATATATAGATGTATGAGAAAAATATCCACTCTCTCCCCATATAATTAAATCACCTGGCATAATATCATCATAACTAATACCAATACCATCATTTGCTTGTGTAGATGCACTTCTTGATATATTTTTACCATTCATTTTATAAACATATTGTGCAAAGCCACTGCAGTCAAATCCAGCTGGAGTATTACCTCCTCCTCTATAAGGACTTCCAACTAAGCTTCTAGCAACTTCAACTATTGTAGAAGCAGAAGGATTAGCAACAGGATTAACAACTATTGGATTATAAACCTTCTTTTCTTTAACAACTAAGTTAAATTGAGCACTATTGGTATTGCCACTATTATCAATCGCAACTACCTTGATAGTATAAGTACCAGACTTATTAAAATCATAATTACCCTCTATCTTGTAGCACCTCTTATCACAATTATTATTAAGACCTAAATCTCCATCAGTATTGTCATGAACCAGTTTAATATTAGTTGATAAATCATATGCAACTTCAAAATCTGTATAAACAGTATCACTTTGAAGTACTATGCTTGGAGCTTCTTTATCTACAACATTAACTACAACAGGAACTTCTTTCACTACATTATCATTTTTTATTAAAACAGATATAACTTGCTTACCAACTTTTTTAGTATCAATCTTATCTGATTTTATTATCTTTCCATTATGTTTTATTAAATCACCTAATTTAATATTACTTCCATAAGTAACATTATTAGCTAACTTAGAAATATCTACATTGATATTATTAAGCTTATTAGTATAACTATAAGCATATAATACACTACTAACTACAAGAACAAGTATCATAAGTATAGAAGCCTTATATATAGTCCTGTATCGCATTTTTTTCATAATTCCTCCGATGCCTTTCTATACTATCACATCAAAACTTATTTGTCAAAAACCACAAATAAACAAAAAATAATAACTAATAATAGTTATTATTTAAAAAATTCTTCCCATTTACTTGTTCCAAGAGATAGTACATGTATATATTCTAAGTTATTTCCAACATTCTTCTTAGTACTAGAAGTAATGGCAGGTCTTCCATCCTTATTATTAACATTTAATCTTCTCATACCAACATCTGCTTCATTATAATCATCAGAATCAGTTACATATATACCTATAATTTTACCAGTATTGTCAAAATCTGCTCCCCAAACAGTTATAATATGATTAGATGTCTTAGAACCAGTTCTATAACTTAATCCCATAATATTACCTCTTTGTAACTCAGCTTTAACAGAATCACTGAAATCTTGATATTCTCCAGAAAAATATCTTCTAGTAAGAATATTTGTTCCAAAAACTTCGTTAAAAAAGCCTCCTCTTTCATCTCTAACAAAACGTTCAGGACTATTAGTCGCTCCAGTCAATGACATTTTATAACCATTTATAAAGAAATCAACACTTGTATCAGCCCATATACCATTAGTACGACCATAATATAATTTAAACATATCAAATATTTTACTATTACCTGGTCCTTCAAATGAAGATAAATAAGTATTTAGATTTTTCCATACACTAACATCTCCTGGTAACACATATCTATCAGGTCTATTATTTAAAAATCTATTAATATAACTACTATTTTGTTCCATCCACCAATGTAACATATTAGAAGCTACTGCTCCACTACATAAAACTCTATCGTTCTCTCCAGAAGGAGTCTTATTATTATCAAACCACCCTCTATTAGGAACATATTGTGTAGTCAAAATCTCATAATCCCCGTATTTCTCTTTCTTAAAATCAGAAATTGATGGTGGATTTAAACCCTTAACCCAAAGACTTGTAACATTATTTCCATCTTTTATATAAGTCCTTTTAACTGCCTGTCCAGCAGGAATATCCTTGAACACCTCCGGTGTAGGTGTTGGCTTTGGTGTAGGAGTTGCTTTCGGAGTTGGTGTTAGAGTAGGTTTTGGTGTTGGAGTAGGTTTTGGTGTTGGAGTAGGTTTTGGTGTTGGTTTTGATGTTGGTTTTGGTAAATCTTGCTTTTTAGGATTTTCTAGCTTTCCAGATTTTCCGTCAACATTTTCTTCCTTATTTAAAGTATTTCCTTTTTTACCTACAAAAGTATTTTGTTTTTTACCATTAATACTATCATCATTATTAGTTTTAGGTAAAACATTTTGTTCAGATTCATTATTCTTTTTATCATCAATATTTTGTTTTTCTTCGTTTTCTTTTTCCTGATTAATTTTATTATCATCTTCCTGCTTTTGTTTTGTATTTTCATTTATCCCATTTTCTTTTGATGACTTTAATATAGATGAAATTTTATTAGCAGCAACAAAAGTACCCACTATAAATAAAAGCAACAAAATTAATATTAATAATTTTTTATTATTATTCTCTCTCATTAATTTATCTCATTCCTTTTCAGATCATTAAATACTATTAAACAATATCATATTATCAACGATATTTCAAACTTTAATATCACGATTATAAAGAACTTATGTAAAATTAATTAAATTATTTTATATGTATTAGTAAAACATTTATATAAACAAAAAAGATAAAACCATTATACTTTTATCTCTATTTATATCGGTATATCATCTATAAAAGTAAAATGAAAATCTATTATTTACATATAAACTACAGTTACTTTTTAAAAACAAAAAATCAATTCCATTTCTAGAATTGATATTTATTAGTAAGTTGAACCAAAGTACAACTAAATTCTTTAATGGTGGAGATGAGGGGAATTGAACCCCTGTCCGAAAATACAGCTACATAAACCTCTACAATCATAGTCAACTAATCATTCTCGTATAATAACAAAATAATTGACGATTAAATTACTATACCAGTCTAAATATTCTTTCTATTAACTAGACAATTAATAGATATAACCTACTTAATAAACCCTAAACTAATCTCTAGGTAAAGATAAGAAAAGAGCGCATACCTTTTATATTATTAGGCGAAAGCTAAAGTTTGGTTTCCACCAAATACATTAGCTAATGCATTTTTAATGTTTTTAGCATTTATTTTTGTTTGTTCGTAACGTGTTCCTCCGAATTGCCATCTATGCTCTAATATCCCCGTCGAAACCAAATCATCCCCAGGTAGACCAATTATAACATAAAAAGAAAAGAAATACTATTAGTACTTCTTAATTTTCTTTTGAGCTTCTCTTTTCAAATCATTCTCTTTTATAGACTCTCTCTTATCATAATTTTTCTTACCTTTAGCAAGTCCCAATAAAACTTTTAATTTATTATCTTTAAAATATAATTTTAAAGGAACAAGAGTCTTTCCTTCTCGACTAACTGCATCACTTAGTTTTTTTATTTCTTTTTTATGAAGCAATAATTTCCTAGTTCTAGTCTCATCATGATTATATATATTTCCCTCTTTATAATGAGAAATAAACATATTAAGTAAGAATATTTCATTATTTTTAATTATTCCGTAGCAGTCAACTATATTGCATTTACCAGCCCTAACAGACTTAATTTCAGTTCCAGTAAGTACAATACCAGCTTCTATTTCTTCTTCTATAAAATAATCAAATCTTGCTCTTTTATTAAGTATTTCCATATTATCACCTATCGCTTAGATAATATTTTAGCATTTTTATATAAATAATTCTATCTCTTCTTATCTGTTTTACCTCTATAAAACTTCTTTCTCATATTTTTCTTATAATTATCTCTATTATTTCTTCTATTGTCTAATTTCTTTTTAGAAATATTACTCTTACTTGGATTACTAATATTTTGTACAACTTCAAAATCAATTGTCGCATCTATTCTACTAGCTCTAACAACCTTTACTTTAACCATATCTCCTATAGTATATTTAACATGACTCTTCTCACCAGTTAACGACAATGTTCTCTCATCAAAATGGAAAAAATCAGGCATATCTCTTAAAGGAACTAATCCTTCTATTAAATTATCAAGTTCAACAAACATGCCAAAATTAGTAACAGATGATACCATTCCAACAAACTCTTCTCCTATATGAGACTCCATATATTCAGCCATCTTCATATCATCAACATCTCTTTCACAATCTATACTAGATCTTTCTTTTAAAGAAGAATGTTCTGCAATATAAACTAATTTATCTTCCCAATGAGATAATGTATTATTATCTAATTTATTTTCAAATAAATATGTTCTAAGTAATCTATGAACTGTAGTATCAGGATATCTTCTAATAGGTGAAGTAAAATGCGTATAACACTTACTACCAAGAGCATAATGTCCTAAATTAACAGGTTTATATACAGCCTTCTGCATACATCTAAGCATTAAAGTAGAAAGTATCTTAGATTCTTTTTTAGTCTTAAGTTCATTTAATATTCTTTGTAATGTCTTAGGATGATTATCTTTTAAATCACCTAATAAGTTATACCCTAAACTAGATACAAATTCTAAAAACTCTCTTAATTTTTCTTCTTTAGGATACTCATGAACTCTATAAATAAAAGGTAAACCCATATAATAAATATGAGAAGCAACACATTCATTTGCCGCTATCATAAAGTCTTCTATTAACTTTTCCCCTTCTCCTCTTTCTCTTTTAACTACATCAATTGCCATACCTTTATCGTTTACTATAATCTTAGCTTCATCGACATCAAAATCTAAGTATCCTCTATCTTCTTTAGCTTTTCTAAGTATGTGAGCAAGTTCTTTCATCTTTAATAAAGTATCAAAATATTCCTCATATCCTGAAACATTTTCTTGATTTTCTATTATTTTATTCACATCGCTATAAGTCATCTTCTTATTAGATTTAATTACACTAGGAAATATTTCATAATTAACTTGTTTTCCTTTATTATTAAATTCCATAATACAAGAAATAGTTAATCGTTCTACACCCTCATTCAAAGAGCATATACCATTAGATAATTCATGGGGAATCATAGGTATTACTCTATCAACTAAATAAACACTAGTACCCCTATCCATAGCTTCATTATCTATTGCACTACCTTCTCTAACATAATAACTAACATCAGCTATATGGACTCCTAATTGATAATTACCATTAGAAAGAATCTTTAAACTAATCGCATCATCTATGTCTTTAGTGTCAGCTCCATCTATTGTAAAAATAACTTCATTTGTTAAATCTCTTCTACCTATTTTATTTTCTTCTAAAACAATATTTGGCATTTTTCTTAATTCATCTACTACTTCATCACTAAATACTATATTAATACCATATTTATATATAATACTTAATATATCAACTCCAGGATCATCTTTATGACCAATTATTTCTTTAACAATACCAATATATTTAGTATGATTAACCTTCTTAACCAAATTGACAATTACTTTATGCCCATCTACAGCATTCAAAGTATCTTCCTTAGGAATCATTATTTCTATTTTTACTTTATTATCATCTAATTTAATAATCCCTCTACCTTTATCATCTATTGTTATTTCTCCAATATAATCTTCTATCTGTCTCTTTACTACTTTTAATACTCTACCCTCTACTCTAGAGAGATTTTTCTTACTAATTATTTCAACAATTACTATATCATTATGTATTGCCCCATTCATATTAGAAACATCTATATAAATATCATCTTCTTCTGAAGGTAATGAAACAAATCCAAATCCCTTCTTATTAACTCTAATAACACCTCTTTTAAGATGACTATTAGCTAAAAGCATATATTTATCTTTATTAGTATGATAAACAAGAGATTCTTCTTCTAATTTTCTTAACTCATCACACAAAGTTTCTATATCACTAACAGAACTAATACCAAGTCCTTCAGTAATCTCATATATAGTAAGCGCCTTATCACATCTATTTAATACTTCTAATATTCTATCTCTCATTTAATACCTCTATCTATAATAAATATTATATAACACTTTTATATTTTTTCATAAAAAAAGAACCGAAGTTCTATATAAACATTGACACTAAGCAAATTGCAAAAAATGAAAGCCCTAAAAACATAGTTAATCTGCTTATAAAAAGTTCTGCTCCACGTTCTTTTCTATTTCTAAATAAATCTGTAGTACCACCAGATAATATCTGAGTAGCTGCTTCTGCTTTTCCTGATTGTAATAATACAATTATAATTAATAATATCGATATAATTAATAATGCAGTTTTCATATACTACCTCCTAAATAACAAGATTATTTTAACACATTAATATAGTAAAATCAATTACTTTAAATCTTCCACCAGCATCTTAAACTCACTACCTCTAATTTCACATTCCTTATATTGATCCCAAGAAGCAGATGCAGGAGAAAGAAGTATAACATCTCCCTCACTTGAATTATTATAAAGTTCTTTAAATCCATCTTTTAAATATTCATAACTAATAACAGGTATATTCATACTTTCAGCAAATTGAACAACTCTATCTCTAGACTGTCCAATCGCAAGTATCATTTTAACATTATTTAAATGGTCTTTTAACTCATTAAAGTCTTGTCCTCTATCAAGGCCTCCTAATATAACTAAAGTAGGTTTATTAAACGAATCAAGGGCTATTTGAGTACATTTAATATTAGTAGCTTCAGTATCATTATAAAATACCCTACCATCTATATTATCAACATATTCCAATCTATGAGTAACACCTCTAAAAGATGAAACTACTTCTCTAATAATATTATTTGAAATATTAAACTGCTTAGCTACACATATAGCTGCCATAACATTATAAACATTGTGAAGACCAGCTACGAATATATCACTTCTTTTAATTATTTCATCATTATTGTAATAAATAATATCATTATCTAAATAACAATTAATATCTTCACCTACTCCAAAATATACTTTAGTAGACTTAATATTTTTTACCTGCTCTAAAACTTCTTCATCATTATAATTAATTATCGCTATATCATCTTTCGTTTGATTAATAAAAAGTCTTGTTTTTACATCTTTATAATACTTATAACTCTTCATAAAATCTATATGTGCAGGACTTAAATTAGTCATAACTCCAATATTGGGTTTATAAGTACTCATATTTTCTAACTGTTGTACAGAAACTTCTTGAACAATTATATCTCCATCTTTTACTTTATTAAGTAATGTAGTATTAGGAATTCCTATATTACCGGATAAATAGACTTTATCTCCCAATGCTTCTTTTAATATATTGTAGATTAATGTAGTAGTTGTTGTCTTACCATTAGTACCAGTAATACCAATTATTTTAACTCCATCAGGTAATAACCTATATGTCATTTCAGCCTCATTTATAACAGGAATTCCTAGCTCTCTAGCTTTTAAAACATATTTATGATCAATTGGAACACCAGGATTCTTAATCAAATAATCGAAAGATTTATCTAATAAATCATCAGGATGTGATCCAAAAACTAAATTAACACCAAGTTCTCTTAACTCTGAAACAACATTTACATCATGCTTATCTTCTTCTCTAGCATCATTAAGTATTACAACATTACCTCTTTTAATAAGATATTTAGCGGCCTCACTTCCACTTCTAGCTAAACCTAAAATAAAAATTTTATTATCTTTAAACATAGAATCCTCCATTAAGATATATTTTACATCAAATATTCATATACTTATATTTTTAATATAAAAATATACATAATTTTACTAAATAATTGACTATATATGATATAATTTTAATGAATAGAAAGGAGCACACATGCAAATAGTTAGTTTAAATGAATCACAATTTGATAGATTTGCTAGTAACCATCAATATAAAAATTACTATCAAACATCAAATTTTAAAAAAGTAATTAAAAAATTCGGATATTATACTAAATATTTAGGTATCTTAAATGATCAAAATAAACTTATAGGTGCTTCTTTAATTATCTATAAAGAAGTATTTATGGGTAAATTTTTTGGATATGCACCTAGAGGTATTTTATTTGACTATAGTATTCCTGAAAATGTAAATGAAATGACAAAAGAGTTAAAAAAAGTACTAAATAAAGAGGGATTCATATTACTTAGAATTGACCCATATATTCCTCTTACTATAAGAAGTAGTGAAGGAGATATCATAAACGTAAATAATCAAGGTGAAAAAATAATCTCTACTTTAGAGTCATCAGGATGGACTTACAAAGGAAAAACAATGTACTTTGAAACTGAAAAACCTCGTTGGGAATCAATTATAATATTAAATGACCATCCTGAAAATTTATTTAATAAATTTTCTAAACAAATAAGAAACAAGATAAGAAAAGCATCTACAAATGGTATTATAATTGAAAAAGATACTAATAAAGATGTTGAAAAAGTCTATGACTTCTTTAAAAAGAAATCAAATAGACCCATAAACTATTACAAAGAATTAATAGAAAACTATTCAGAAAATATAGATATATATATTGCCAAAGTAGATACAGAAGCACTAATAACAAATGCTAGAAAAACATATGAAAAAGAAGTTGAAATAAATGATGAATATGCTTCAAATATTCAAGATATGTCTCTTCCTCAAGCAGAAAAAGATAGTATTTTAAATAAGAAAATGAATTCAGATAAATTACTAACTTCTTATAAGAATAACCTTATTCAAGCAACAGAATTATTAAAGCAAAATCCAAATGGATTAAATATCGCAGCTGCAATAGTAATATATTATGACAATGCTGCTTATATCTTTGTAGAAGGTATTGATGAAGAATATACTAATCTTAATGCTAGTTACCTATTAAAATGGCAACTAATAAATGATTGCTACGAAAAGAAAATGAAATATATCAATTTAGATGGAATAGTTGGTGAACTAAATGAAGAAAATAAATATTCTGGACTTAATGAAATGAAATTAGGTTTTAATTCATTAATAACTGAATATATAGGAGAGTTTGATTTAATAATAAATCAATTTAATTACAATTTATTTAAGAAGTTTAAAAAATAAGAGTTGGTATCAACTCTTTTTATCATAATTTCTCAATAAAAAAACTTGAGTTTCCTCAAGCTTTTTAATATTATCCTTCGATTTCTGTAACGTTACCAGCACCAACTGTATGTCCACCTTCACGGATAGAGAACTTAGTTCCTTGTTCCATAGCAATTGGGTGAATTAACTCTACTTCAAAAGTAATGTTATCTCCTGGCATTACCATTTCAGTTCCTTCAGGTAACTTGATTTCTCCAGTTACGTCTGTAGTTCTGAAATAGAATTGAGGACGATAGTTGTTGAAGAATGGAGTATGACGTCCACCTTCTTCTTTGCTTAGTACGTATACTGAAGCTTTGAACTTCTTATGAGGTGTAACTGTTCCAGGTTTAGCTAAAACTTGTCCACGTTCAACTTGTTCACGAGAAATACCACGTAATAGTACTCCAGCGTTATCTCCAGCTTCTGCATAGTCTAATGACTTACGGAACATTTCAATTCCTGTTACAACTGTCTTTTGTGTAGGTCTAATACCAACGATTTCAACTTCATCATTTAGTCTTAATTGTCCACGTTCAACACGTCCAGTAACAACTGTTCCACGTCCTGTAATTGTGAATACATCTTCAATACTCATTAAGAAAGGTTTTTCATTATCTCTTTCTGGAGTTGGAATCCAACTGTCAACAGCAGCCATTAATTCATCAATCTTAGCACCCCAAGTTGGATCTCCTTCAAGAGCCTTAAGAGCAGATCCACGAATAATTGGAGTATTGTCTCCATCGAATCCATATTCTGATAATAGATCACGAATTTCAACTTCTACTAAGTCTAATAATTCTTCGTCATCTACCATATCACACTTATTCATGAATACTACCATTTTTGGTACTCCAACTTGACGAGCAAGTAGGATATGTTCACGAGTTTGTGCCATAGGTCCATCTGTAGCAGCAATAACTAAGATTGCTCCATCCATTTGTGCAGCACCAGTAATCATGTTCTTGATATAGTCTGCATGTCCTGGACAGTCAACGTGAGCATAGTGTCTGTTTTCTGTAGAATATTCAATGTGTGCTGTATTAATTGTAATACCACGTGCTCTTTCTTCTGGTGCCTTATCGATATCAGAGAATACAACTTCTTTGTTACCATTTTTTCCAGCTAAGTGCTTAGAAATAGCAGCAGTTAATGTAGTTTTACCGTGGTCTACGTGTCCTATTGTACCAATGTTAACATGTGGTTTAGAACGATCAAATTTTTCTTTTGCCATATTATAAATTTCCTCCTTTGTTTACAATACATATTTTATCTAATAATTGAAGTATTTTCAACTACTATTTTTAATTAATTACCTGATTTTTTAATTATATCTTCAGCAATACTCTTTGGAACTTCTTCATAATGATCAAATGTCATGTTAAATTGAGCTCTTCCTTGAGTATTAGATCTTAAGCTTGTAGCATATCCAAACATTTCAGATAGTGGAACCATAGCTTCTAACTTAGTAGCATTTCCTTGAGCCTCTTGACTAAGTGGTCTACCACGACGAGATGTTAAATCTCCCATAACGTTACCAAAATATTCTTGAGGTGTAACAACAGAAACCTTCATAACTGGTTCTAATAGTACAGGCTTACATTTATTTTTAATTTCTTTAACTGCTAAACTTGCAGCTACTTTGAATGACATTTCGTTTGAGTCTACTTCATGGTATGAACCATCATGTAATGTAGCCTTAACGTTTATCATAGGATATCCAGCAATAACACCTGATTGTAATGCTTCTTGAATTCCTTTATCTACAACTGGAATATATTCTCTAGGAACTACTCCACCTACCACTTCATCAACGAATTCATAAATCTTCTTATCATCTTCATTATTTTCAAGTGGTTCAAATTTAATCCATACGTGACCATATTGTCCACGTCCACCAGATTGCTTAACATATTTACCTTCACAATCTCCCATTTGTTTGATTGTTTCACGATAAGCAACTTGTGGAGCTCCAACGTTAGCCTCAACATGGAATTCTCTCTTCATACGATCAACTAATACATCTAAGTGTAATTCTCCCATACCAGCAATAACTGTTTGACCAGTTTCTTCATCTGTATGAACCTTAAATGTTGGATCTTCTTCTGCTAATTTTTGTAATGCTAATCCCATCTTATCTTGGTCAGCTTTTGACTTAGGTTCAACAGCAAGTTGAATAACTGGTTCTGGAACTACTAAGCTTTCAAGTATGATAGGATTCTTTTCATCACATAAAGTATCTCCTGTTGCAGTATTCTTTAATCCTACTGTAGCAGCGATATCTCCTGTGTATACATCTGTAATTTCTTTTCTAGTATTAGCGTGCATTTGTACTATACGGCCAACTCTTTCTTTTGAGTCTTTAGAACTATTAAGTACATATGAACCTGCAGCTAAATGACCAGAATAAACTCTGAAGTAAGTTAAACGACCAACGAATGGATCAGTCATAATCTTAAATGCTAATGCAGCGAAAGGTTCATTATCTGAAGGCTTTCTAACAACAGCATTTCCTTTTAAATCTGTTCCAGATACTGCTTCTATATCAATTGGACTTGGTAAGTAATAAGTGATAGCATCAAGTAATAACTTAATACCCTTATTCCCTAAAGCAGTTCCACACATAACTGGGAAGAATTCTGCTTTTAAAGTTCCCTTTCTGATAGCTCTTCTTAACATATCAGTAGTAACTTCTCCACCTTCTAAATAAACTTCCATTACTTCATCATCAAATTCAGCAACAGCATCAATTAATTCATTTCTCTTAATTTCAACTATATCAGCTAAATCTGCTGGAATATCTATTAATTCTTCAGTTTCTTGTTGATCTCCTATAAACTTATAAGCTTGCATTGTAACTAAATCAACAACTCCATTGAAATCACTTTCCTTACCAATAGGCCATTCAATTGGTCTAGCAAGTACTCCTAAACGATCAGTGATAGTCTTTAAACTATATTCAAAGTCAGCTCCCATCTTATCCATCTTATTAGCGAATATGATTCTAGGAACTTTAAATTCAGATGCTTGTCTCCAAACTGTTTCAGTTTGAGGTTCAACACCTGCTTGTGCATCAAGTAGAGCAACTGCTCCATCAAGTACACGAAGTGAACGAGAAACTTCAATAGTGAAATCTACGTGTCCTGGAGTATCGATTATATTAAAACGATAACCCTTCCAATGGCATGTTGTAGCAGCAGAAGTAATTGTTATACCTCTTTCTTGCTCTTGAGCCATCCAGTCCATTTGAGATTCTCCATCATGAGTTTCACCAATTTTATGAGTAACACCAGTTAAAAATAGTACACGCTCAGTACAAGTAGTCTTACCTGCATCAATATGAGCCATGATACCAAGATTTCTAGTTTTCTCTAATGACGTATCTCTTTGCATATATTACCTTTCTCTTACCATCTATAATGAGCGAAAGCCTTATTAGCTTCTGCCATACGATGTGTATCATCTTTCTTCTTAATAGCAGCACCAGTATTATTAGATGCATCAACTATTTCATTAGCTAAATTATCTGCCATACCTTTACCACCACGTTGTCTTGAATATCCAACTAACCATCTTAAAGCTAAAGCTAGACTTCTTGATGGAGTAACTTCAACTGGAACAGCATAGTTACCACCACCAACACGACGACTCTTAATTTCAAGTTGTGGTTTTAAATTTTCCATACAAGCATTAAACACTTCTAATGGTTCTTTTTTAGTTTTATCTTTTACCTTAGAAAATGCTTCATAAACTATAGTTTGAGCAGTACCTTTTTTACCATCTAACATAACAATGTTAATTAACTTAGCTACATCTTTAGAACCGTATATAGGATCTGCTAAAATTTCTCTTTTTACCGCACGTCTTTTACGCATTGTAAATCCTCCTTCCAATAATATTTAATGTTTTTTATTTATTTAAGCTTTAGGTCTTTTAGCACCGTATTTACTACGAGCTTGCTTACGATCCTTAACTCCAGCTGTATCAAGTGTTCCACGAACTACATGATAACGTACTCCGATCAAGTCCTTAACACGACCACCACGTATTAATACTACGCTGTGTTCTTGTAAGTTGTGTCCAATACCAGGAATATAAGTATCAACTTCTCTTCCGTTAGTTAAACGAACACGTGCATATTTACGTAATGCTGAGTTAGGTTTCTTAGGAGTCTTTGTTCCAACACGAGTACATACTCCACGTTTTTGTGGTGCAGTAATTTCAGTTTGTTTATTCTTTAAAGAATTTAATCCAACTCTAAGAATTGGAGACTTACTCTTTCTAACCTTATCCTTACGACTATTATGAACTAATTGGTTAATTGTAGGCATAAAATCTATCTCCTTTCTTTACACATATCCAGGTGTATCATTTTGCTGTTTAAATAAAACTTCGCATAAAAAAGCAAAGTAAATTTAATTACATTAATAATAATATCACTATCAAAAATCAAAGTCAACCATTAATTAATCTAATAACAACTTTAATAAAAAAAATAAAAAAATAACCCCAATTTGGGGTTATTTTATTCCATTATTTGACTTTCTAAATTTTCAAGTGGCTCATCAGCAAGAATTTGTGATTGTAAGTCATATTCTACATCAGCATATTGCTTGCAACCAGTACCAGCTGGTATTAATTTACCAATAATTACATTTTCTTTTAATCCTGCAAGTGGATCTACTTTTCCAGCAATTGCAGCATCAGTTAAGATTCTTGTAGTTTCTTGGAATGAAGCAGCTGATAAGAACGAATCAGTTCCTAAAGCAGCCTTAGTAATTCCTAATAGTATAGGTTTACCTTTAGCAGGCTTCTTACCATTAATTACAGCTTCTTTATTA
Source organism: uncultured Erysipelotrichaceae bacterium (assembly GCA_963535465.1). Taxonomy (GTDB): domain Bacteria; phylum Bacillota_I; class Bacilli_A; order RF39; family UBA660; genus CAUSWF01. Next base: position 43,432 of record CAUSWF010000003.1, read on the forward strand.
CCATCTTTAAATTCATTAAAGCTTACTTGAGAGCCAGATATAAACTTAGTATCTCCACTATCAAGTATTCTAATCTTACTTATCATTCTCTTAGCAATGACTTCAACGTGTTTATCTGAAACATCAACACCTTGAGAACGATATGTATCTTGAATTTCTTTTAAGATATAATTTTGTGTAGTAATAGGATCTGTTACAGCAAGTAATTCCTTAGGAGCAATAGCACCATAAGTTAATTTATCTCCAGGCATAACATGATCACCTTTTTCAACTAATAACTTAGTACCATAGTTAGTAACATGTTCTTTAGTTTCAACTTTATTAGTAATACTAATCTTATATTTACCATGATCTTCTTTAATCTTAGAAACAGTTCCTTCAATTTCAGCAATAGTAGCTTTTCCTTTAGGATTACGTGCTTCAAATAACTCTTGAACACGAGGAAGACCTTGAGTAATATCTTCAACTCCAGCAACTCCTCCAGTATGGAAAGTACGCATTGTTAACTGAGTACCAGGTTCACCAATTGATTGAGCAGCCATAACTCCTACAGCTTCACCAATTTCAACTAAGTTACCTGTAGCTAAGTTCTTACCATAACATTTCTTACATAAACCATTATGTGTAGAACATGTAAGAACTGACCTAATTTCAACTTCTTTAACTCCTGCATCAACAATCTTATCAGCTAAATTATCTGTAACATATGTTAACGCTTCGCAAATAACTTTTCCAGTTTCTGGATGAACAACTTTATTATTAGTATATCTACCAACAATACGAGATCTTAAATTTTCGATTACAGTACCAGTTTTTTCATTTATGAAATCACGTACTACTAATCCTTGATCAGTACCACAATCATCTTCTTTAATAACTATATCTTGAGATACATCTACTAAACGACGAGTTAAGTAGCCTGAATCAGCAGTCTTTAAGGCAGTATCCGCAAGACCCTTACGAGCAGCGTGTGTAGATAAGAAGAAGTCTGATACAGTCATTCCTTCTATAAAGTTAGAAAGTACTGGAATTTCAACCTCTTCACCACTAGGTTTCTTCATGACACCACGCATACCAGCAACTTGTGAAAAGTTATTAATATTACCACGTGCTTTAGAATTCATCATCATGAATACTGGGTTATCTAAATTAGCAGCAGATACAGCTTTAAGTTCATCTTGTACTTCAGCTGTAGCTTTTAGCCAAGACTCAACTACTTTTTCATGTCTTTCTTGATCAGTAATTAATCCACGTGAATATTGTTTATTAACACTATCAACTGCTAATTGTGTTTTAGCTACTATTTCTCCTTTATTCTTACTTGTAATAATATCTGACATAGATACAGTTAAACCACAAATTGTAGAATACTTAAATCCTAAATCTTTAATATTATCAAGCATTATAGAAGTTTCAGTAGTTTTAAATCTCTTAAATACTTCAGCAATTAATTTTTCCAAATCTCCCTTAGCAAAAGGTTTTGCAAGTGGCATATTCTTAATTGCTTCTCTAATATTTTCTCCACGCCCTATAAAGAACTTATCTGGAACAACATTAGATATATTTTCCATACTTGGTTCATTAACATATGTAAATGAATCAGGTAATTGTTCATTTAATTTTAATTTACCAACAGTAGTAACTAAATACTTACCTTTTTGATTGTCAGTAAATACTTTATGAGTAAATGAATCAACTGGTATAGCTATACGAGTATGTAAAGTTATTTCTTTTCTCTCATATGCCATAAGTGCTTCATTACTATTCTTAAATACTCTTCCTTCCCCTTCTTCTCCTGCTTTTTCCATAGTTATATAATAGTTACCTATAATAACGTCTTGAGATGGAGTAACAATAGGATCTCCACTCTTAGGGTGAAGAATATTATTAGAACCTAACATTAACATTCTAGCTTCAGCTTGTGCTTCTTCAGAAAGCGGAACGTGAATAGCCATTTGGTCTCCATCGAAGTCAGCATTAAATGCTGTACAAACAAGTGGATGAAGTCTAATAGCCTTACCACCAACTAATATAGGTTCAAATGCTTGAATTCCAAGTCTATGTAATGTAGGAGCACGGTTAAGTAGAACTGGATGTTCCTTAATAGCCTCCTCTACTATATCCCAAACAGCTGGATCTCTAGCAGCAATCTTCTTATTAGCTTCTTTTATATTACGAGCAATCTTATTCTCAACTAATCCATGTATAACATGTGGTTTAAACAATTCTAAAGCCATTTCTTTAGGAACTCCACATTGATACATCTTTAAAGAAGGTCCAATTACGATAACACTACGTCCAGAATAGTCTACACGTTTTCCTAATAAATTTTGTCTAAATCTTCCTTGTTTTCCTTTTAACATGCTAGAAAGTGATTTTAAAGCACGATTTCCGGCACCTGTAACGCTTCTACCACGTCTACCATTATCAAATAATGCATCTACAGCTTCTTGAAGCATACGTTTCTCATTTTGAATAATTATACTTGGAGCAGATAAATCAATAAGTTTCTTTAAACGATTATTACGATTTATTACACGTCTATATAAATCATTTAAATCACTAGTAGCAAATCTACCACCATCTAATTGAATCATTGGTCTTAAATCTGGTGGAATAACAGGTATACAATCAAGTATCATCCACTCAGGTTTTTGATTACTTTCATAGAATGAATTAAGTACATCTAATCTCTTTAATAATCTTGTTCTCTTTTGACCTTGAGCATCTACTAATTCAGCACTTAAAGTATCGATTTCATGTTTTAAATCAACTCTCTTAAGAAGTTCTCTAATAGCTTCAGCTCCCATTCCAACTTTAAATGTATTACCATATTTTTCATAATAAGTTCTATATTCTTTTTCACTTAAAGTTTGCTTATTTTCAAGAGGAGTATTTCCTTTATCTATAACAACATAGCTAACAAAGTATAATACTTCTTCTAGTTCTCTTGGACTAATATCAAGTACTAATGCCATACGAGAAGGAACACCTTTGAAGAACCAAATATGAGATACAGGAGTGGCAAGTTCGATGTGGCCCATTCTTTCACGTCTAACTTTTGAACTAGTAACCTCAACTCCACATCTATCACATATTATATTTTTATAACGAACTCTCTTATATTTTCCACAAGCACATTCGTAATCTTTTGTTGGTCCAAATATTTTTTCACAAAATAATCCGTCTCTTTCAGGCCTTAAAGTACGATAATTAATTGTTTCAGGTTTAGTAACTTCTCCGTAAGACCATTCACGAATCTTATCTGGTGAAGCAATACCAATCTTTAATCCATCAAATTTATTAATTTCCATTATAGATCAGCTCCTTCTTCAAATTCTTCTTCATCAAAAGATTCACCAAAATCTTCTTCAAATTCTTCCTCATCAAGTTCTTCTTCATCTTGCTCAAAACTTGCTTCTAATACATCATTATTTGTACCATCTGACTTATTAATTTCATCAATACTCATAACTACATCTGCTTTTGATTCTTCATCTTCAATTTGTCTTAAATCAATTGCTTGTCCTTCTTTATCTATTATAGATACATCAAGACCTAAAGCTTGGAATTCCTTCATAAGAACTCTAAATGATTCTGGAATACCAGGTTTAGGTAATTCATCACCTTTAATAATTGCTCCATAAGTCTTGTCACGACCTACTCTATCATCTGACTTAACAGTCATCATTTCTTGAAGTGTATGTGCAGCACCATATCCGTATAATGCCCAAACTTCCATTTCTCCAAATCTTTGACCACCAAGTTGTGCTTTACCACCTAAAGGCTGTTGTGTTACTAATGAATAAGGTCCAGTAGCACGAGCATGTAACTTGTCATCAACCATGTGGTGTAGTTTAATCATATACATTACACCGACCATTATCTTATGATCAAAAGCTTCTCCTGTACGACCATCATATAATGTCTGTTTGCCAGAAGGATCCATCTTAGCTTCAGCCATCATAGCTTTAATATCATCAAGTTGTGCTCCATCAAATACTGGAGTAGCAACTCTAACACCTAATCTCTTCGCAGCCATACCTAAATGAGTTTCAAGTATTTGTCCAAAGTTCATACGAGAAGGAACACCTTGTGGATTTAACATAATATCAACAGGAGTACCATCTTCCATATATGGCATATCTTCTTGTGGTAATATTAATGAAATAACTCCTTTATTACCATGACGTCCTGATAATTTATCTCCAACTTGAATCTTTCTCTTTTGAATAATATATACACGTATTACTTTATTAACTCCAGCAGGTAATTCATCATTATCTTTTCTGTCATATATCTTAATATCGTGTACAATACCATCTCCACCATGTGGAACACGAAGTGAAGTATCTCTTACTTCTCTAGTCTTCTCACCAAAGATAGCATGTAATAATTTTTCTTCAGCAGTAAGTTCTGCGATACCCTTAGGAGTAACTTTACCAACTAAAATATCTCCCTCTTTTACCTCAGTTCCTATAGCTATAATACCTTGTGAATCTAAATTACGTCTAACATCTTCTCCTACATTAGGAATATCTCTTGTTATTTCTTCAGGACCTAACTTAGTTTCACGACATTGTATCTCATAACTCTCTAAATTTAGAGAAGTTAACTTATCTTCTTTCACTAAATTTTCATTTAGTATAATAGCATCCTCAAAGTTATAGCCTTCAAAAGTCATGAATGCTACTGTGATATTTTTACCTAATGCAAGTTCTCCCTCATTTGTAGAGTTACCATCAGCTAAAACATCACCTACTTTTACTTTATCACCTACTTGTACAATAGGTCTTTGATGTGAACAAATACTTGAGTTAGCTAATTCAAAATTAGTTAATCTATAAGTTACATCTTTATCACCATTCTTAGTTCTAATTACAACCTTCTTAGCATCTACATATGTAACAATACCATCAACTTTAGAGATTAATTCTACTCCAGAGTCTTTAGCTGCTATATACTCAACACCAGTTCCTACTAATGGAACTTCAGTCTTAATTAAAGGCATAGCTTGACGTTGCATGTTTGCTCCCATTAATGCACGGTGAGCATCATCATGTTCAACGAATGGAATACAACTTGTTGTTACTGAAACAACTTGTTGTGGACTAACGTCTATAAAATCAACATCTTCTGGTTTAACTAATAAATTATCACCATGGAAACGTACATTTACTTTTTTATCAGTTATCTTATTATTTTCATCAGTATTAACTAATGATTCTGAAATCATATAATTTTCTTCTTCATCAGCAGTCATATATACAACTTCATCAATAATCTTACCATCCACTACTTTTCTATATGGACTCATTATAAATCCATATTCATTAATCTTAGCATAACTTGCTAAAGTAGTAATAAGTCCGATATTTGGTCCTTCTGGAGATTCAATTGGACAAATTCTACCATAGTGAGAACGGTTAACGTCACGCACTTCTGCACCAGTTCTATCTCTATTTAATCCTCCTGGTCCTAAAGCTGATAAACGACGTTTATTAGTTAATTCTGCAATTGGATTAATTTGATCCATAAATTGAGATAATTGAGATGAACCAAAAAATTCTTTCATAGCAGCAGTAACTGGCCTAATATTAATTAATGTCTTAGGAGTTACTTCTTCCATTTCTTGAGTAGTCATTCTTTCTCTGATTACTCTTTCCATTCTAGATACACCAATTCTAAATTGGTTCATTAATAATTCCCCAACTTGTTTAATACGTCTATTACCTAAATGGTCTATTTCATCAAAATTACCAACTCCGTTAAGTAAGTTTAAATAATACGATACAGATGCATAAACATCAGATATAGTTAATCTCTTAATATCTAAGCTTTGATCATTTCCGATTACTAACATCTTTTTCTTTTTATCTGTTGGATCTACTATCTTAACTACTTGAATCTTACCATAAGTATCTAATTCATCATTGATTAGTGCTTCTTTAATACCAAATCCAGCTTCTAGAGCACGACGAGCTTCTTCGATATTAGCTTTTGTAACTTTAGTACCTTTTTCTAAATATACTGTACCATCTACTTTTAAATCTTCTGCTAATGTTTGATCTAATAATCGATCAATAACATTAAGTTTTTTATTAAATTTATAACGTCCAACCTTAGCTAAATCATATCTAAATTCATCAAAGAAATGAGTAATAATATTATTCTTAGATGAGTTTAATGTAGCAGGTTCACCTGGTCTTAATTTTTCATAAATTTCAAGTAATGCTTCATCTGTATTCTTAGTAGAATCCTTAGCAATAGTATTCTTTAAATATTCATTTTCACCAAATAAATTATAAATATCTTCATCACTTGATAAACCAAATGCACGTAATAATGTAGTTAATGCTACTTTTCTTGTTCTATCAATTCTTACATATAAAACATCTCTAGCATCTGTTTCAAATTCTAACCAAGTACCTCTAGTAGGTATTATTTGATTAGTTATAGAAACTCTACCGTTTTTATCTACTTCTTTATTGAAGTAAACTGAAGGAGAACGTACTAATTGTGAAACTATTACACGCTCACCACCGTTAATAACAAATGTAGCAGAATCAGTCATCATAGGCATATCACCTAAAAATATTTCTTGTTCTTTAACTTCTCCACTTTCTCTGTTAAATAGACGAACCATTACTCTTAAAGGAGCAGAATATGTAGTTTTTCTATCCTTACTTTCTTTAATAGAATAACGAGGTTCATCAAAATGATAATCACCAAATTCTAGTGATAATGTACCAGAAAAGTTTTCAACAGGAAATAAATCTGCGAACACTTCTTTGATACCTTCGTTAATAAACCAATCATATGATTTCTTTTGGATTTCTAGAAGATCCTTAAGTTCATATGTGTTTCTTATTTTTGAGAAATTTCTTCTCTCGTGTCTTCCGTATTTTACTACTTTAAATGCCACTATTTTTCACCCCACGTAAATTAATTTGAACATCTTATAATAAAGTATCCTTTAGATTTAGCCAGAATCTCAACTTTATTATAATTGTCCGAAAGATCTTTCAATAATGATTTTGCTCCTTGTTCTTTGCGAATAACAAGTATTAAACTACCACCCTCAAGCAAATATTTAGAAGCATTCATTACTATGTCATATACAACTTTTTTACCAGCCCTTATAGGAGGATTAGTAACGATTGTATTGTATTTAGAAGTAACTTTTTCATAAGCATTACTGCAAAAAGCATTAATATTAGAAACATTATTTTCTAATATATTCCTATTAGTCAAATGTAGTGCTCTTAAATTTACATCGACCATATCTACACTTGCATTAGTAAGCTTAGAAAGTACAATTCCAAATACTCCGTAGCCACATCCCACATCAAGAATTTTGCCTCCAACCTCATCTAGCGGGATTACATCTAGAAGAAGTCTACTGCCAAAATCCAAACCGTTCTTAGAAAAAACACCATTATCAGTTAAAAAAGTAAATTTTTTACCCAAAACAAAGCAATCCACTCTTTTTACATTGCTTGGTAGATTCTGATTTTCAAAATATTGCCCCATTTTATCCCCCAAAAAACAAAAAAAGAAGAAGAAAACTTTTAAATATAACCGGTTTTCTTCCTTTCGTAAAGATATTCTACACTATTTTACATAATAAGTCAAACATTTTTAATAAAAAAGAGAAGTTATTATTTAACTTCTACTTCAGCTCCAGCAGCTACTAATTTAGCTTTAATTTCTTCAGCTTCTGCCTTAGAAATATTTTCTTTAACTGCTCCACCGTTATCAACGATATCTTTAGATTCTTTTAATCCTAATCCTGTAATTTCTTTAACTACTTTGATTACTGCAACTTTAGCAGCTCCTCCATTAGTAATTACTACAGATACTGTAGAACTTTCTTCTTTTTCTTCTCCAGCAGCAACTGGTGCAGCAACTGCTACAGCACTTGGATCAACTCCAAATTCTTCTTTCATTCCATCTATTAGTTCTTTGATTTCTAATAAATTCATTTCTTTAAGACTAGCAATAAAATTTTCTTTTGTTAATTTAGCCATTTCTATTTCCTCCTATTTTTTTATTTATTTTCTTCTAATTGTTGACTATATAAGTCTAAACTGATTGATAAATCTTTTACAATTCCAATCATACTTCCAGCTAGCATTGTTAATAATGCATCTCTTGAAGGTAGTGCAGCATACTCAGCCATCTTAGCCTTGTCTGCTATTTCTCCATCAATTACTCCTACCTTAAGTGATAATGCTGGATGAGTCTTAGCAAATTTTGCTAATACTTTAACTGCAGCAACTTGATCGTTACTGTAAGCTAATGCACTAGGTCCTGCTAAAGAATCTTCTAAGTTAATTCCTAAATCATTGAAAGCTCTAGACATTAAAGTATTTTTGTAAATCTTATAGTCAGATCCTTCATTCTTAAGAGCAATTCTTAATTCCTTAGCTTCAGCATCAGTCATTCCACGATAATCAAATAATATAATTGATTTAGAATCAGATACATTATTTTTAATTTCATCAATAACTAATTGCTTCTTTTCTAATATTGCTTTACTTGCCATCAATACACCTCCTCATTTAGGAGTGCCATAAAAAAGGTTCTTCACGCGAAGAACCTCTTTATCTATAAAAAGTTCCTCGGTAGGATTTATTTATATACCTACTGTCTATGGCACCAATAAATTAAAACTATTATATACAACTATTTTCTATTTGTCAAAATTATTTTCAACTTTAATTCCAGGACCCATTGTAGAACAAATTGTTATGTTCTTAACGTATTCACCTTTTACTGTTGAAGGTTTAACTTTAAGAAGTTGAGCCATAAATGCATCTAAGTTTTCAATTAAATCTTCTGCACTAAATGAAACTCTACCAATTATACCATGTACATTACCAAATGAATCAGTTCTATACTCTGCTCTTCCTGCTTTTACTTCTTTAACTGCTTTAGCAACATCTACTGTAACTGTACCAGTCTTAGGATTTGGCATTAAACCTTTTGGTCCTAATACTTTACCTAACTTACCAAGTAAAGGCATCATTTCTGGACTAGCAATGATTGTATCGAATTCAAACCAATTTTCATTAGCTATCTTATCGATTAAATCAACTTCTCCAACGTATTCAGCTCCAGCCTCACGTGCTTCAGCTGCCTTTGGTCCTTTAGTTAAAACTAAAACTCTAACTTCTTTTCCTGTTCCTTTTGGTAAAGCAACAGCTCCTCTTAATTGTTGGTCAGCTTTCTTAGTATCTAAGTTTAATCTAACTGCTACTTCAACTGATCCATCAAAAGAAGTTACAGAAGTTTCTTTAACTAATTTAGCTGCTTCTTCTTTAGTATAAACTTTACCTTTTTCTAATTTAGATAAAGCTTCTACATATTTTTTACTTCTTTTTTTCATATTTCCTCCTTATGTGGTTTAAGCGGATTTATTCCTTCCACTAGGTATTAACCATGTGTTTTATTTTAATTAATCTTCTACTTCGATTCCCATGTTTTTAGCAGTACCCGCAACTATATTCATAGCAGCCTCTACTGTATAAGCATTTAAATCAGGTAACTTAGTTTCAGCTATTTCTTTTAATTGATCTTTAGTTAACTTACCAACAATCTTCTTAGAACCATTAGTTGAACCTTTAGTAACCTTAGCATATTTCTTAATTAAGAAACCTGCTGGTGGAGTTTTGATTACGAAATCATAACTTCTATCATCATATAATTTAATTTCAACTGGTAAAATGTCACCCATCTTATCTTTAGTTGCATCATTATATCTAGAACAAAACTCTGATAAATTAATTCCTGCTGGTCCTAATACTGTTCCTACTGGTGGAGCTGGATTAGCCTTTCCTGCTGGAATTTGTAACTTAATTATTTTTACTACTTCTTTTGCCACAAAAACACCTCCTATTTATAAGTTTTCGGGAGTGGTTCAAATAGCCGATTACCGCTCTTAATCGTTTCTCTGCTTCCCACTAATCTATATTAAATTTAATATAGCGACTAAATAATACCATAAATTACTTATATAATCAAGCAATTTATGCTTTTTGTATTTGATTTATTTCAACTTCTACTGAAGTTTCTTGTCCAAATAAATCTACTGATAAATTAACTTTATTATTAGCTAAATCAATATTAACAACTTTACCATACATTCCATTGAATGGTCCTGCAACAATCTTAACTTTAGAATCAACATCTAAGTCCTTAGAAACATCAACTCTACTAATTCCCATATTGTTAAGAATATTATCAACTTCATATGGTTGTAATGGAGTAGGTTTAGCACCCTTACCACTAGAACCAATGAATCCTGTTACACCTGGAGTATTTCTAACTACATACCAAGCTTCATCACTCATAACCATTTCAACTAAAATATATCCTGGGAACATTTTCTTAATCTTTTCTTTTGTAACACCATCTTTTACTTCAATAACTTTTTCTTCAGGAATAACTACTCTAAAAATATAATCTTCCATCCCCATAGACTCAGCCTTAGCAAGTAATTTTTCTTTTACCTTTGACTCATGTCCTGAATAAGTGTTAACTACATACCATTGTTTCTCTTCCATAAATAACTCCTAACTAAATTAATGATTGAACTAAAGCAAATAATATATTAATTAAATAGAAAAATAAAGAACAAAATATTACAAACATAATAGTTGCGATAGAATAACGAATCATATCATTCTTACCTAACCAATGTATTTTATCAAATTCACCTTTAACTTCTCTAAAGAAATTCTTAACATTTTCTACAAAACTATTTTTATTATCTTTCTTAGTCTTATTCACTTTCGTATTCTTTTTTTCATTTACTTTTTTTACTTCTTTTTTACTTGATTTAGAAGTATTGATATTATCAATATCATATTTAGCATTTTTCTTATTTTTTCTAACTTCAGCCATAATATCACCTTTCATTTAACTAAAATAAAAACACTTTTAAGTGCTAGATATAAAATACCACAGCAACATAAAAATGTCAATTATTTATATATAGAATCATCATAAATGCCATAAGCATTGCTGTCATAATAAATATTATAGGATAAAATACTATATTTATATTAGCCCTTCTATTTAAACTATTAAATTTATATATCTTTTCAAGTATAGCATTATTCTTATCATTTTTAATAATAGGACTATCTAAATTCAATTCTTCAGATAATTTATTAAGCTCACCCATTCTCTTAGCTTCAAAAAATTCTGATAAATAAACTGAAGCAGATGCAGTAATAACTCCTTTATAGTAAGGAATTACATCAACAGGAATCATTGTTGCAAATAAATCAAAATTATTTTTCAAATAATTATAATCTAAAAGTTCTAAACAATCAGCATATAAACCTATTTGCAAAAAACATAATTTAGTTATATCACTCTTAACATCTTCATAACTATTTTTAGGAACAACTTCATATAAGGCAAAACCATTTTCATCAACAGATATACTGTCAATATTAAAATCAACAACTCTATAATCATTATCATGTACATATTTTAAACTGATATGCATTTTCTCAAATAATGAAGATAGTTCACTGTCATTTTTACATTTTTTTAAATATTCTGATAATTTTGTATATCTATCCATACACTTCACCTATCTTAATTCTAATATATTAGTCTTAAAAAAACTAGACCTTTTAATTTGATTTCTAACTTTACGAATACTATTTTCAATATATTTACTATTAGTGTCTAATAAATTAGCAATTTCTTTATTAGAAAAGCCATTATATTTAAGTTCAAATATTAAAGATAAATCATCAGGTAACATATTTATAATATCTCTAGTAAGACCACCATAATAATTATTTAAAAATTTATAATGACTTTCATCCATATAATCGTAATATGACAACATTTTTTCTTCTTTTAAGTATTCTAATCCCAATTTACTAATATAATTATAATTCTTCTTACAATAACTTATAAGCCTTCTATTTATACAAAGTACAGCATAAGTATAAAATAAAGCACCAGAATCAGGATCATAATTTTTAATCGCATTATATAAAGCGATATTAGCTTCTTGCTTAATATCATCATAATCTATTTTCATATTATTACTCTTATTAAACTTATTAGTAACACTATTAATAATAGGAGTATATTTACTATATAAATTTAATATTGCATCTTCATTATTTTCTCTGACCTGGCTAATTAGTTCATAGTCGTTTATCTCATACTTCATAAATCCTACTTTCTATTCCTAATCACCTCATATATCATAATACCAGCAGCAACACTAGCATTTAAACTATTAGTAACTCCATACATCGGTATCTTAACTAAGTAATCACAATTTTTTTGAACAAGATTCGACATCCCACTACCTTCATTTCCTATAATAAGACAAGTCTTCATATCATAGTCAACACTTCTATAATCAACAGAATTATTTAAAGCAGTTCCTACTATCCAAAATCCTTCTTTCTTTAATTCTCTAATTGTATTACTTATATTAGTAACTTGAACTATATCCATATTATTTATAGTACCAACACTAGTCTTCATAACAGTAGCATTGACCTGAACCTGTCTATCTTTAGGTATTATAATTGCATCTACTCCTGCAGCTTCACAAGTTCTAATAATAGCTCCTAAATTATGTGGATCTTCTATATGATCAAGAAGAACAATAAAATTAGGTTTTTTAGATAACACATTTTCTAAACTCTTATATGAGTAATCAGGAATGTCTAATATTATACCTTGATTAACTCCGGGTGCCAAACGATCAATTTCTCTTTTTGAAACAATTATATATTCAATTTTACTATTTTCAAGCATAGTTATAATATTTTGATCATTAAAACCTTCTTGTATATATATTTTATTAATTTTAGAATTATTTTCTAATAACTCTTTTGCTACATTTCTTCCATATACTAACATCTACTCACCTAATATGAAATCCATAATTTCATCTATTCTTTCTCTTTTACCATCTATTTCTAAATATCCAATTAAAGATTCTAATCCAGTAGCCATCTTATAAGTAACAATATCAGTATTTTTAGGATGACTAGTAGTTTTATAATTTCTACCTCTCTTATATATTTCTATTTCATCATCTGAAAGGAAATTAGATTCAAGCATCCTCTTAACATTAGCTGCTTGACTCTTTGCACTAACATATTTAATAGATTCTTTTTGTATCTCATTAACATTTGAAAAAAATCTATTAACTAAATATTTCCTTACATAATTTTCATATATAGTATCTCCAAGATAAGCTAATATTAAAACATTATATTCACAAGTCTTCATATTACACCATCTTGTAAGTAGTACCTTCTTTAGTATCTATAAGTTGAACTCCAAGTTTTAATAACTCATTTCTAATATCATCAGCTAAAGCATAATCTTTATTTAACTTAGCAATTTTTCTCTCTTCAATTTTATTAATTATATAATCATGCTGGACAGCTTCACTCTTTTCTTTTATTAAATCAAGTCCTAACACTTTATCAAAATCTTTAACCAACGCTAATTTAGTATGATCGTTTACTTCATTATCTTTTAGTAAAGAATATAAAACAGTCAATCCATTAGCAGTATTTAAATCATTAGAAATTTCATCTATAAATAATTTTCTATATTTATCATAACTATCTTTTATAAGATTCCCATTATCTGTTAATAATTCTATTTTATTTCTAAGTTTCTTAAGTTGCTCACTTGCTTGATTTAAAGCCTCATACGTAAATAAAAGTTGTTTTCTATAATGAGAATTTATACACATAAATCTAAAAGCTAAAGGATCATATCCTTTTTCTTCTAATACACTAACAGTAAGTATTGCTCCATTAGACTTACTCATCTTACCAGTAGAATCTAATAAATGCTCATTATGAAACCAATAATTACACCACTTATGACCAAGAAAAGCTTCACTTTGAGCAATTTCATTAGTATGATGTGGAAATATATTATCTACTCCACCGCCATGAATATCTAATCTTTCACCTAAATATTTTAATGAAATACCAGAACACTCTATATGCCAACCTGGATATCCTCTACCATATGGAGAATCCCAAAGTAATTCATGATTTTCAAATTTACTATTAGTAAACCATAAAGCAAAATCAGCTTGATTTCTCTTGTTACTATCTTCTCCTACACCTTCTCTAACACCAACTTTTAACTCTTTGTCATTAGTTAAAGTATAATAATGGTCAAGTTTAGAAACATCAAAATATACATTACCACCACTTTGATATGCATAACCATCTTTAATTAATTTATCTATAATTTTAATATATTCATCAATATTATTAGTAGCAGAACTAACTATCTCAGGCATTATACAATTAACTTTAGAATAATCTTTAAAAAAAGCATCAGTATAAAATTTAGCTATTTCCATTGAAGTTTTACCTTCCCTTTTTTTAGCTATCTCCATTTTATCTTCGCCTTGATCACTATCACCACTTAAATGTCCTACATCTGTAATATTCATAGCTCTAGTAACTTCATATCCTAAATATTTTAATGTTCTATATAAAATATCATGGCCTATATAATTCCTAATATTACCAATATGAGCGTAATGATATACCGTAGGACCACATGTATACATTTTTACCTTTCCTTCTTCAAATGGCTTAAATTCTTCTATACTTCTAGTTAATGTATTATATATCTTCATAATTGCACCTCAGAATTAGTATAACATTTTATAACAAAAGAAAAAAGAATTAGATTTCTCTAATTCAATTTAATTATATTAATGATACTAATACCAATATAATTAATACTAGTACTAATAATTCTAATACAATTTTCCAAACTGATTTAATCCAATCAGTATAATTAATTTCAAATTTACTTAATCCATATAATAAAACTACACTTGTTGGAGCAACAAACATAACTAATCCATAAATCATTTGTACAGTTAATGCGATTAATGGATTTAATTTTATATCAGCTGCCTTTAATGTAATTTGAGGTAATATACTATAGAAAGTATATGTCATATCACCATTTAATACTGAACCTAATGCTGCGATTAATGAAGTAATTATTAATGAAAATCCTTTGTTTAAACCAAGTAATGCATTATAAATATATGCTTGGAATGGATGTAAAGCATTAATTACTACAATTAGATAAACTAATCCAGTAAGTAAAGCAGGAACAACAGCCTTTGAAACTCCATCGATAAATCCATCTATTAAGTCATCTAATTTAACTTTATAAATAAATGCTATTAATAATACAGTGAAGAATATTAATATATTTAAATTATTTAAACTCCATCCACCGAATTCAACTATTCCACCTAATAATTTAGAGAATAATTTAAATCCAAATATTGAATATGATGAAATATCTTTTACTAAAACTTCAAAATATTTAACTCCAAATACTGTATTCCATGGCATAAATGCTATAACTGTAAGTACAGCAAGTAGTCCTAAAATAACTGCCAGTGGAATCAATGATTGTTTAACGTTTTCTGCTTTAAGCATAATTACATCTTGATCAATCAAATCAGCTTTATTTGGATTCTTCTTAGTAGTTTTCTTAGTAGTCTTCTTAGAAGATTTTGTTGTCTTTGAAGTCTTCTTAGTAACCTTAGTTTCTTTAGTTAATTTAGCTTCTTTTACATTGTCTTTCTTATTTTCTTCTTTTACTACAACTTTTTCTGTTACTTTTTTATTTGTTTCTACTAAATTATAAGCAAGTATAACTAAACCTAATAATAACACAATAAACTTATATACTACATTAGTATTGTAATTAGTAATATTAAGCATTGAATATGCAGCATTCAAATTAGTTGACGCATAAGTAGTAGTCATAACTCCTAATAATATAGAAGATATAGTAGCAATAGCAACCTTCTTCTTATCAATACCAGTTTTTATCATAACACTAACTACAAATGGTGCTAATAAGAACATAACCAATTGTAATCCTGCAACATTAACTAATGATGCAAATAGTGTCATTACTAAAATCATAAATATGTACTTATTATCTAAAATCTTAGCTAGTAATGTTGCAACTGCTGACAATAACACAGCAACTAATACTACAGCAAGAATTCCATATAATGTACCAACAAATTTAATAGCAGCTGGCATATAAACTAATGCTGTAAGAACAGCCATAGGTATTGCGTAGCATAATTCCTTTCCTGTTTCAATTTGCTTAGATGTCTTATTTATCAAAGCATGATATGCTGGAATATTATTTAAAATTCCATAAAAGCCACCAACAACAAGTACAAATACTACAACATATCCAAAATATTGTAATAAAGGTTGTTGATAACTAAATAGGTTAAATAAACCTAATTGTGAACCATCTTTAATTACTTGAAATTTGCCTGGTTGAATACTACCACCAGGAACTAACCAAGTTAATAATATAACAACACATAAAGTAATTAAAACAGCCTTTAATGTATTATGTTTTTTCATAATTACCCTCCCATAATAATTATAGTATTAAAATAGTATATTTACAAGATTTTTAAGTGAAAATACTATGAAAAAAGAAACTATTCAGTTTCTTTATTTTTATCTTTCAAATTTGGCTTCATAAGCGGGAATAATAATACATCTCTAATAGAATCTTGTTCAGTAAAGAACATACATAATCTATCTATTCCATATCCAATTCCACCTGCCGGAGGCATACCATATTCTAATGCTTCAACGAAATCCATATCGATATCATTAGCCTCAGCATTTCCTAAATCTCTTTCTTTCAATTGATTTTCAAATCTTTCTAATTGATCTATAGGATCATTTAATTCAGTATATGCATTAGCAAATTCTTTTCCTGCAATAAAGAATTCAAATCTTTGAGTAAATCTTGGATCTTCAGGATCTTTCTTAGTAAGTGGAGATATTTCAATTGGATGGCCATATAAGAATGTAGGTTGAATTAATGTCTCTTCAACATATTTTTCAAAGAATTTATTAATTATATGACCATATTGCTTCTCATGTTCCATAAGTTCAATATTATGTTCTTCAGCCACTTTTAAAGCCCCTTCTAAATCAAGTTTCTTGAAATCAATCCCTGTTTGTTCTTTAATAGCATCTGTCATACTAATCTTCTTAAATTCACCAGCTAAACTTATATCATGTCCATACCATCTGAATACTTCTTTACCAAATACTTCTTTAGCAATTGTCTTATACATATCCTCTGTCATAGACATCATACCATCTAAATCACTATAAGCAAGATATGCTTCCATTAAGGTAAATTCAGGATTATGTTTTAAATCCATTCCTTCATTTCTAAATACTCTTCCAATTTCATAAACAGCTTCCATTCCACCTACTAATAATCTCTTAAGTGGTAATTCTAATGCTATTCTTAAATATAAATCTAAATCTTGTGCATTATGATGTGTTATAAATGGTCTAGCAGATGCTCCAGTTAATAAATTAGTTAAAACAGGATTTTCTACTTCAACAAATCCTCTGTTATCCATAAATCTTTGAATACATCTAATAATTTTAGGTCTAATAAAAGCTATATTTTTAGACTCTTGATTAACTATCAAATCAACATATCTTCTTCTATATCTTTCTTCTTTATCAGCAAGTCCATGAAATTTTTCAGGTAATGGTCTTAATGCTTTAACTAAATGTGTATATTCTAAACATTTAATAGTAACTTCTCCTGTCTTAGTCTTCATTAATTTACCATAAACTCCGACTATATCTCCTAAATCAGCACTCTTGAAAAATTCATAAGTATCTTCTCCTACATCATTTACTGATATATATACTTGTATAAAACCAGTCTTATCCTGAATACTAAAAAATGATGCTTTACCCATTCTTCTTATGAACATTATTCTTCCAGCTACTTTAGCATACGCATCTAACTTTTCAAAATCATCATGTTCTACATCTTTATATTTTTCTTTTAATTCACTAGCGTAACTATCTCTATCAAATCTTTGTCCAAACGGATCAATACCCATCTCAGCTATTCTCTTAGCTTTTTCTCTTCTTACTAACTCTTGCTCACTAAATTCTCTCATACTTCTCCTCCTAAATCATTAACTACTTGAGTAGATGCAACTAAATCATGTAGACCTCTACCATCAAGCCTAAATATCATCATCAAACTTGAAATTATCATTATAATTCGATTAATAGTTGATATATAATCATCATATAATAGAAAATGTTTCTTATCTAATAATAAAAACAATGAAAATGAAATCAAATTATATAATATATAATTAATCATCAAACTTCTAATAATCATATCATTGATATTAATCTTACCTTTATTAGAAATCACTTTCAATCTAAGAACTTTTTTACCTAACGTTCTACCACCTAAATAATATTGTAATAAACCATAATATGCTATAGATACAAAAATTAAACTTACAGAAAATCCTCCATTGGCAACATTATTTTCATAAATCAAATCGTTATACATTTTATTAAATTCTTCATTACTTAAATTCTTATCTCTATAATGAGTAAGAAATTCACTAATTTTGCCATTATTCTTTTTTAAATTCTCTTGATTTGTAAAAGGTAATAATAAAATTGCTGCCAATAGTGCAACTATTATAAAATCAAGTATATATGCAAATAATCTTTTAATAAATAGCGGTTTCATCTAACTCCTCCAAATATTGATTTATAGCTAATATTATAGCATCTTTATCATTAGTTTCATATATTTTATTTTTAATAATATTAGCTCCTGGTAATCCTTTTAAGTACCATGCAAGATGATTTCTAATTTCAAGTACAGCAACTTTATCAGGTTTTATTTTCAAAAGATAATTAAAATGTTTCAAACACATATTAACTTTATCTTTATATGTTAGAGTCGGAATCTCTTTACCTTCTAACTTATAAACAATATCTCTTATCAACCAAGGATTTCCTAAAACCCCTCTTCCAATCATTATCGCATCACAGTTAGTATCTTTTAACATTTTTAAAGCATCATCAACACTTCTTATATCTCCATTACCAATAACAGGTATAGAAACAGCTTCTTTCACATCTTTTATAATATTCCAATCAGCCTTACCACTGTATCCTTGAGATCTAGTTCTAGGATGAACAGTAATAGCACTAGCACCAGCCTGCTGACATACCTTAGCAATTTCTACTGCATTTATATGGTTATTGTCCCATCCACTTCTAATCTTAACTGTAACAGGAATAGGTACAGCAGCAACAACAGACTTCACAATATCATATACTTTTTCAGGATTTTTTAATAAGGCAGAGCCTGCCTGAGCTCTAAGCGCAACTTTAGGAACAGGACATCCCATATTAATATCTATAATATCTGGATGCATATTCTCATATATATACTTAGCAGCGACAACAAACGATGATACGTCACTACCAAAAATTTGCTGAACAATAGGCCTTTCTGCCTCAGTCATATAAAGCATATCGATAGTCTTCTTATTATTATAAAATATAGCTTTATCACTAACCATCTCAGCAAAAATTAATCCTGCACCCATCTCCTTACAAATACGTCGAAAGGCCGAATTGCAAACTCCGGCCATCGGTGCTAATACAACCTGATTGTTAATTATAACATCACGTATATTCCACTTCATTATTTAGTTTTTTTCTTTAATAGATCTCTTATTTCTTCAAGTAACTTAACATCTTCGCTCTTAACAACTGGTGCAGCCACTTCTTCTGCCTTATCATTTTTCTTTAATTTTTCAATTAATTTTATAATTACAAATATACAAGCAGCAATAATTAAAAAATCAACTATAGATTGAATAAATTGACCATACATAATTTTAGAACTACCAATATCAATTGATAACATACTAAAATTAAGTCCTCCTAATAATACCCCTATAACTGGCATTAAAATATCATTAACTAAACTGCTAACTATTTTACCAAAAGCAGCTCCGATAATAACACCAACTGCCATATCAATAACATTTCCTTTTGATATAAATTCTTTGAATTCTAACAATCCTTTTTTTAAATTTTCTTTTTTCATATTTCCTCCTGCCTCAATTATATATTATTTTATCTATTTTGAAAAGAAAAATAGATTATTTTAATACAAACAAAAAATAGATTGCATTTGCAATCTATTCCATAGCTTTTATTAATTCACTTTTACTCATTTTAGTATATTCTTTAATACCTTTTTTCTTAGCTAATTCTTTTAGCTTTGTTATAGACATACTTTCTAAATTAGTATCATCATCTTCTTCTGGCATTACTCCATTTTCAACTAAATAATCAATTTGTTCTTTAGTTAAAGTTTCATATTCTAATAAAGTCTCTGCAATTAAATTTAATAAATCTCTATTCTTTTTAATAATCTTAGTAGCCTCATCATGACAACCATTAATTATCTTTCTCATTTCCATATCTATTTCATTAGCAACTTCATTTGAAAAATGTTGTGGTTTATTATAATCTCTTCCTAAAAATACATTTCCAGAAACATCCTCAAATTGTAATGGACCTAAATCACTCATACCATACTCTGTAACCATAGCTCTAGCTATCTTAGTAGCTTTAGAAAAATCATTTGATGCACCTGTGGTTACTTGACCAAATACTAATTCTTCAGCAGCTCTACCACCTAATAATCCAGTTATTTGTTGCAATAATTCTTCTTTTGTTGAACAAATCTTTTCTTCTCTTGGTGTCATCATATTATATCCACCAGCAGAACCTCTTGGAATAATAGTAACTTTTTGTACAACATTTGCACCTTCTAATTTTAATCCAATAACAGCATGACCTGCTTCATGGTAAGCAACTAATTTTCTATCATTTTCACTATATTTTCTAGTAACCTTAGCAGGACCCATCATAACTCTATCAGCAGCCTCATCTATCTCACTCATAGTAATTACTTCTTTATTTCTTCTAACACTAAGTAGTGCAGCTTCATTAAGTAAGTTTTCTAAATCAGCTCCACTAAATCCAGAAGTTCTTTTAGCAATATTTTTTAATGTTATAGTTGGAGCAAGTTTCTTATCTCTAGCATGAACTTGAAGTATTTCTTCTCTTTCTCTAACATCTGGTAAATCAACAGTTATTTGTCTATCAAATCTTCCAGGTCTAAGTAAAGCTGGATCCAATACATCAGGTCTATTAGTAGCAGCAATTAATATAATTCCTTCATTTGTTCCAAAACCATCCATCTCAGTTAATAATTGATTTAAAGTTTGTTCCCTTTCATCATGACCGCCACCAAGACCAGTTCCTCTTTGTCTACCAACAGCATCAATTTCATCTATAAATATTAAACAAGGTGCAGTTCTCTTAGCTTCTTTAAACATATCACGTACACGGCTAGCTCCAACACCTACAAATAATTCAACGAACTCAGAACCACTTATAAAGTAAAATGGAACATCAGCTTCTCCAGCAACCGCCTTAGCAAGCAATGTTTTTCCTGTTCCTGGAGGACCATATAGCATTACACCTTTAGGTATTCTAGCACCCATTTTTTGAAACTTCTTAGGATTTTTTAAGAAATCAATTAATTCCTTAACTTCTTCCTTTTCTTCTTTTAAACCAGCAACATCTTTAAATGTAACTTTATTAGTATCATTTGATAACTTAGCTCTACTCTTACCAAAATCCATACTACCTTTATTACCAGCCATTTGTCTATTTAAAAACCATACAGCAAATACTGCTAAAACTAAAATTGGCCCAACTTGTACTATTGTTATTAATAATAAATTACCATTAATATCAGAACCACTTTCTAATTTAAACTTATTTTCCTTATTTGCATCAGTTATTTGTTTCATAACAACTTCACTATAAGGTAACTTAGCAGTAAAACTTTCATTACTCTTATACTTTTTAAGTTTTCCATTAACTACATAGTTAGAAGCACTAACCCTAGGATCAATCATAACTTCAGTTATATTGCCATTATTAAGTTCACTCATAAATTGATCATAAGTAAGTGTATGAACTTTAAGTTGTGCATATCTCATGTAATACATTATCCCTAGCATTAATACAAAAAGTAATAAATAGGGAATTACACTCTTTTTAACATTATCTTTATTAATATTATTTTTCATTCTTTCCTCCTGTATATTTCAACATTATATCATAATTATCATCAATATTCTTATCAAATTTAGATTTAATAACACCAGGTATCCATACAATAGTACCACACGAATCAACAACAATCGGCTGCAAATTTCGTTCTGTCTTACTAATCTTTTTATCTATAAAAATATCTTTAACTTTTTTTCTCCCGTTTAAACCCTTAACAGCTATTTTATCTCCAACTTTCCTACTTCTAACACTAAGTGGTAATTTAATCTCTCTACTATTTAATCTACATACATAATTACTATTACTATTTTCATTAGTTACACTACAGATAACTTTGCCATTAGGTAAAACTACTTTATCATTTATTAATATATCGTACAGAACAACTTCTCCTGCACTACGTTCTAATTTTAACATATTATATTCTTTTTTCGCAATAATATCATTAGGTAGATTTATATAACCATTACTCTTATTGCTGAAAATTAAATCATGTATTAAATCAATATGTTTATCAGAAACTAAAAATAAATCATCGTTATAATATTTATTAATAATAGTATATAAAATTTCTCTTTGAATAAAAGAATCCTCTTTTATAAATTTATCAATAATAATACCATTACTATAACAATTCTTAAGAGCTTTATTAACTATCCTATCAATATAACCACTAGTATTTAATAATACTTCATTATATTTCAAAAATTTCTTATGAACATCACTATTTTCCTTCTTTAAAAAAGGTAAAATTACTTTTCTATATCTATTTCTAGTATGTATATCATCAAAATTAGTCGCATCCATATAATATTTTATATGTTTTTCTTCATCATACTTAATCAACTCATCCTTTGTATAATAAATAAGTGGTCTAACTATTTTATAATTGCCCATATCAACAATCATTCTAAAACCAGCATACCCACTCAAATTAGAACCTCTAACTATTTTCATTAAAATTGTTTCAATTAAATCATCAGCATGATGAGCAGTCATAACATAATTAGCCTTATACTTATCTACTAACTTATCAAAAAAACTATATCTCTTAACTCTTGCTTCATTTTCAAAATTATCATCACTATAATCTTCAATCTTAAGTAATTCAAATATCAAGTCATTATCAGCACAAACTTTTTCAACATAATTAGCTTCTTCCAACGATTTATCTCTAACATTATGATCAACATGAGCAATAATTAGTTTTAATTTATATTTATCTTTAATATTATTAAGCATGCTTAAAAGAGCCATTGAATCAGGCCCAGCAGAACAAGCAACAATTATGGTGTCACCTATATTAAATTTAAATTTATCATCAATACTAATCATTGTCTCTCCTGCAACATATTATAACACAATTAAAAGAAAAAGGAATATTATTCCTTTGGCATTTGTATAATTATTTCTCCATCTTTAGAATATAAATAATTTTCTCTAGCATACCTAGCTATATAATCTGGATCTTGTAACTTAGAAGCATCTAACTTTAATTTATTCTCTTCTTCTTCTAATTTGCGCAATTCATTAACAAGGTGCTTTTTTTCTTTAATTTTATGATATATTTCAATAAAATATCTACCAGAAAAAAATGCAGTAAGTAAAAATACTGAAGAAACAAATATTATAAACGTTAAAAATTTATGGTTTTTTTTCTTCTTAACTTTCACTATATCACACCTTTCTAATATAAAAATAACATAATAAATATAAAAGAAAAATATAGAAATAATTAAATTTCTATATTTTACAAGATTTTACAAATATTTTATTCTTCTTCAGCATTATTATAGGCATCTATAACAGCATCATTTAAAGTAGCACGCATTTCAGAATTAATAGGATGAGCAATATCTTTATATTCTCCTAACGAATTTTTACTGTTTGGCATTGCAATAAACAATCCATCTTGCCCTTCTATAATACGAATACTGTGAACTGCAAAACAATCATCAAAAACAACTGTCGCAAATCCTCTCACATGAGAATTCTCCTTATTAACCTTATGCACTTTTACTGATGTAACTTTCATACGTCCTCCTTCTAAAGCATAATACTTCTAATAAAATTATATTAGAAAAACAAAGTAAAATCAACTATAAAGAATTAGCAATATCAACAAATATTGAATAATCTAACTCTTCAGCTCTAACATTTAAATCATAATCATATGTTGCTAAAACATTTCCAACTTTTTCTAAATCATATCCCCTCAAATTATTACGAAGAGTTTTTCTTTTAAATTGAAAACTATCTCTAAGCAATTTCTCATACTTATCAAAATCTTTCAAATATATTCTATCTTTTGGAGTAAGAGAAATAACTACACTATCAACATTAGGTATAGGTATAAATTCATTCCTACTAACTTTAAACTCTCTACGTATATCATATGAATAATTTAGTAAAGCTGTTATAGAAGAATACTCCTTACTACCAGGAACACTTGATAATCTATCTCCAAGTTCTTTCTGAACCATCATAACAATTTTATCAAACTTAATATTACTTCTAAGTAACTTTATTATTATAGGAGTAGTTATATAATAAGGAACGTTACTAACAAAATATAATTTATCATAATCATATTTAGAAATATCACTTAAAATATCAGCATCTAAAAAATCTTTAAATATAATTTCATAATTATTATAATTATATAATTTTTCATTTAGTTCTTCTTCTAATTCATTATCTATCTCATAACAAATAACTCTATTTGCAACCTCACATAAAGAACTAGTAAGTATAGCCCCACCAGGTCCTACTTCAATAACTAAACTTCTTCCATTTATTTCAGCAACTTTTATAATAGAATTAACAATTTTCTTATCTTTCAAAAAATTTTGACCAAATTTCTTTTTAAATTTAACATTATATTTTTCCATAATTTCACCTTACCTACTTCTTGTTAAAATAGATTAACTTTAAAACATAATAAACTATTATATATAAAGCTGGTAAAATTACAACTAAAATAAATCCAAAAGTAGTAGATATAAAATTTTGTAAAATCCCAATATAAGGTATTTTAAAAACAACTTTACCATGCACCCTATTTTTAGGAACTAAATAATTATCATAATTATTATTATTGTCACCCTTAGTCTTATAAAATACTAAACCGTCTTTTTCATATATCTTCATTATTCTATGAGTAATAACCAGACCAAAATTATAAGGATCAGCAGATGAAAAAGTAATAATGTCACCTATTTCTAATCCGTCATTTCCTCTCTTAACAACTATCGCATCAGAAACATTTATAGTAGGTTCCATAGATTTAGTTGCTACAACATAAGTTGTTATGCCATAAGTTTTATTCTTATATATATTAATAAAAAATAAAGTATATAAAATAATTACAAAAAATAAGGAAAACAAAAACACCATAATAGATATTTTCTTATTATAAACAATATTACTTATATGTTTTCTAAAACTATTTACCATACTTAAATTATAACTACAAGAAATATAAAAAACTATTAAATACAATAAAAAAAGATGTATTTTACACATCTTTAGCTTGAATAGTAAATTTTAATACTTCATCATTTGAAAAATTAGTCACAGTTCCTTCATTCTTCCAAACTTTAACTCTATATTCCTGTTTTACATCATCAGATACCTTACTACTATATAAAATTAAATTTTTAACTTTATCTAATGTAATAGGTTTAACTACTTGTCTATAAGCACCATCTTCTAATTTTTCTAAAGATATTTTTATATTTTTATTATTAGATTTATCTTTCAATTTATATAAAATATTATATGTAATTTCTTTTCTATCTGCCCCTTTAAAATCAGCCTGTATAGCAAAATTAAACACATTATTTCCATCTGACAATTTAAAAGCATCTTCATCGCTCATAGAATTAATAGAATTCATGACTATACCCTGTTTGTCATTATAATAAAGAAAATCTATTTTCCCTCCATTTAAATTTTTATATACAACTTCTCTATCTCTATTTTTATATATATATAAACCTATTATTAGTAAACCTAATAATATTATTGAAATCATAACATTTATTAATATATTTCCCTTTTTATTCATATTATCTCCTTATAATGATTTTACATATATTGAAGAAGTAAATACCTTTAAACTATTATTTATACCTTCTTCTTCTGAAACCCATACTCTTAATTTATATTTAGAACTGCCTAAACTAGGTAAATTACCCACAACTAATCTTTTGCCTTCAATAACACTACTAGATATAAGCAGTTTAGCATAAGTTGTATTTAAAATAATCTTACCATCTTTAGACAAACTCAACTTAATATTCTGATCATTTATAGAATTATCCATACTTGTCTTTACTAAATATATTTCATATTTTGCCTTACCTATATTATTATTCTTAACCTCTATATCAATCAAATTTTTCACATCACTATTACTATCAATATTAATACCAGCATAATCTGAAATTGGTAATTTATTATTAACATTAATATCTCCACTTTTTTTATATGAAATTTGATAATTTTTTTTTGCAATAAAATTAAGTAGCATCAAAGAAAACAAAGTAAAAAATAATATTATAAATAACATATATTTTATTTTCATTACCAACCCCACCTAACTATACTGAATTTTACTCCTCTAACATTTCCAAAATCATTAGTCTCTTTTTCACTATTAAATAATAAATCAAGGTGTCCTTTCTTAATAGCTCCTCCTCTATCCATTACTATTGCTGGAAATTTATTACCATTAGGTAAATGAACATCAATTATAGTGCCACATGGTATATTTCTATCTGCCGCAACTACACGTATCTTTCCATATTCTTTATCTGGAAATAAGATGTTGCCATTTCTAAAATCTGTTCTTGGTCTACATCCGGAAAATCCTCCACAACCTTCACAATTAGGGCCATAACCAGTTAAATTTCCGCTAAATGTTGATCCTACTTTTTTTATTAAAATATCGTTAAAACTATCAACAACTAAATTAGTATCATCAACTCTTAAATTCACATTACTAGATAAATTATCATACTTTATAGATTTAACATAATTAGAATTGGATACATAAAGTACATTTTCTTTATTAAAAGTTGTTGCATATATAAGTAAAGCAAAAACAAGTATTACAAAAAATAAATATCTAAAATATACACCTATAATTTTCTTCATAACTTCCTCAATTATTATAATAAGAATATCATTTTTATTTTTTGAAGTCAAACAAGAAGTTAGCATTATTACTAGTAATAGAATAAACATCTTCAACAGGTATTTTTAACAATTCCGCCAAATAAGAAGCTATATAAACTATATTTTTTGAAGTATTAACACTCCCTCTAACAGGTACTGGTGCAAGATATGGACTATCAGTTTCTAAAACTATATTATCTAATCCAATTTCTTCAATCACTTTATGTAAATTACTATTTTTAAAAGTAACTACTCCACCTATTCCTAAATAAAATCCCATTTTTATATAAATTTTAGCTACTTCTAAACTACCTGAAAAGCAATGTATTGAACCTTTTACTTTATATTTAGATAGTATATCTATAGTATCTTTAACTGCATCACGACTATGTATTGAAACTGGTAAATTATATTTTTCTGCTAGTCTCAATTGATACTCAAATAGCTCAAGTTGTTTATCTTTATCATCTTTACCATAATGATAATCCAGACCAATTTCACCTATCGCAACTACTTTATTATTCTTTAATAATTCTTCTAACTTAATCAAATCTTCTTCAGTATAAATAGATGCTTGATCAGGATGATATCCAATCGCAGCATATATTCCACTATGGGAATTTGCTATTTCTAAAGCCTCCTTTATCATACCACTCGTACAACCTATTATTAAAATAGCAGAACATCCACTATCAAAATCATCTTTTATTACTTTATCTATATCCTCATAATCTTCTCTAGATATATGACAATGTGTATCAATAAACATATAACCTCCATATAAAAACATTATACACCATGTATAATGTTTAATTCTATAAATCAAATTTTGTTTTATCTATTCTTTGAAATAATGCTTTTGCTTCACCTAAATTATATTTATTATCATCTAAATATTTAGTTGAATTATCATAATTATTTATTTGATTAGAAATAGATAAACTAGTATCAGGTATAAAAGGTCTAAGTATAACACCAGCTACTCTAATAGATTCTAATAAATTATATAGTACTGTCTCTAATCTATCAGTTGATTCAACTTCTTTTGCTAAAACCCAAGGAGTAGTATCATCAATATATTTATTAGATGCTCTAAGTAAATCAAATATATATCCAAGTGCATCACTTGCATGATATATGTCCATAGAAGAACTAACTAAATCATCTAATTTATTAATCTTACTAATAAAATCTTCATCTAAAGAGGTATTCAACTTCTTATTAATAATTACACCACTAAAATATTTATGCCCCATTGATATAGTTCTTTGAACTAAGTTTCCAAGAACATTAGCTAAATCAGAATTTATTTTATCAATAAGCATTTCCATTGTAATATTACCATCATTAGCAAAACTTATTTCAGATAATACATAATATCTAACAGCGTCTACTCCAAACTTTTCAACTAAATCATCTGCATATATAACATTTCCAACACTCTTACTCATCTTATTATTATTCATAAGTAACCAAGGATGTCCATATACTTTTTTAGGTAATTCTAACCCCAAACTCCACAAGAAACATGGCCAATAAATAGTATGGAATCTAATAATATCTTTACCTATTAAATGTAAATCAGCAGGCCATAATTTTTTAAATAAATCATTACTATTATTAACATCGTATCCAATATTAGTAATATAATTAGTTAATGCATCAAGCCAAACATAAACAACATGTTTTGGATCAAAATCTACTTTTATACCCCAATCAAAACTAGTTCTAGAAACACATAAATCCTGCACACCAGGTTTAATAAAATTATTATACATTTCATTTCTTCTTGAAACAGGTTCTATAAAACCATTATCTTCTGTAAATAACTTTTCTAACTTATCTTGATAATTTGATAATTTAAAGAAATAAGCTTCTTCACTTTGCACTGTAACTTCTTTCCCACAATCTGGACATCTACCATCTACAAGTTGAGACTCAGTCCAAAAAGCTTCACAAGCAGTACAATAAAGACCTTCATACTTACCTTTATATATATCACCTTTTTTATACATATAATCAAATATATGTTGTACTACTTTTTCATGATTAGTATCTGTAGTTCTAACAAACTTATCATAACTTGTATTCATTAAATCCCAAATACCTTTAATTTGTTCAGCAACTTTATCAACATATTCTTGTGGACTAATATTAGCTTCTTCAGCTTTTTGTTGTATTTTTAAACCATGTTCATCTGTACCAGTTTGAAAATATACATCATATCCCTTACTTCTTTTATATCTCGCAATTGCATCAGCAAGTATTATTTCATAAGTATTACCAATATGTGGTTTAGATGATGTATAAGCTATCGCTGTACTTATATAAAATTTTTCTTTTCCCATATTTACCTCCAAAAAAAGACTATAACATAAGGACGAATAACCGCGGTACCACCTTATTTTATAGTCATACTATACACTCTTTAGTTAACGCCTACCACGTCTATATCTACATATCGATATAGCAGTTCAAAAGCCATCCAAAATATTATCTAATATCCTTCTCACCAAACAGGACTCTCTTAAATTAAATTAATATCTCTCTCTTTTTCAAAACATTTATACAAAAACTATAACTCATAATTTACCTAAATGCAAGATTAATCTATCTTTAATAAACTATTTAAAGTCAATTTAAATCTATCTCCACTCTCTTTAACATTATTAATTAATGTTGTATCTTTAACTAAAAGTTTAACGTCAACAGACTCTAATATATTCTTAGTATATTCCTTATTTATATATTTAATCATATCAGAAGAAAATTTATCATAAACAACATTATCTGTATTATCTAATAACTCCTTTATAGAACCTATTAAATACTTATCAGTACACTCATTAAGTTTTGTTTTTATCATATCTTTTATATTTTTATCTATAACATTTAATTCTTTTTTTAAAAATTTATATTCCTCCCCTTCAGAAACATTAGTCTTCTTCATTAACTTTTCTAAATTCTTAACTCTAAATTCAATAATCTTTAAATAATCTTTACTTATGTTATATCTATACTCATCAAGTATTACTTCTAACTTTTCTATATCTAAAATAATCTTATTTTTCTTAGCTAAAGATATAAACTTAGTTTTTATTACATCCATTGAATCAAGAGGTGGCCTTGCAACTAATGACATTAAATCCTCTTTTACTAATGTATTAGTATTGTTATTTATAATATCTAAGATAATATTCTTATAATTTTCTTGATGTTGTTTTATTACAACCTCTTTATCATCTATCATTTAATCCTCCCTTTATACTCTTAATTTAGAATTTATTTTATCAAACATTTCTGTAAGATAATATATAGGATGTTTATCCAGTCTTATTATATCTAATAGTAAATATACATTATTGCCTCTAGATATAAATCTAAACATTCTAGATATCTTAAATGCATCCATAAAAACATCTTCCATATCTAATTTATCTATTAATTCTTTAGGTAGTTTAATCTCAATTGAATTTTTACTCTCTCTTATACTATTAATACCTAATTTCTTAGCTATCTTCTCAAACCACTCTTCATACATATAGATAACTAAATTTTCATCATCAATTCCAAATCTATCTTTAATTTCTAGTTTAACTTCCTCAATTTGTTCTCTAGAAGCAATTTTATTAATTTTACGGTGAATTTCAATTCTTAAATCATCTTCACTAATATATTTATTATCTATATGTGTAGTAACAGATATTAAAGGCTTATTACTTTCTTCTTCTATCTCATCATTATCATTCTTATTATTTATTTCTTCATTTAACATTTTCAAATAGAAGTCAATTCCTACACTATCTATAAAGCCAGCTTGTTCACTACCTAAAATATCTCCAGCTCCTCTTATACTTAAATCACGAGTAGCTATACTAAAACCACTACCAAGTTCAGTAAATTCTTTTATCACATTAAGTCTCTTAACTGCAACATCGGTAAGACTCTTATATGGCTTATACAAAAGATATGCATAAGCAAATTTCTCACTTCTGCCAACTCTTCCTCTTAACTGATAAAGTTGACTAAGACCAAACCTATCTGCATCTACAACAATTAAAGTATTAACATTAGGCATATCTATTCCAGTCTCAATTATAGTAGTACATATTAAAATATCATATTTATAATTTATAAAATCCATTAAAGTTTTTTCTAATTTATCCTTATTCATCTTACCATGTATAATAGCAATTCTAGCATTTGGTATAAGACTAGCTATTTTATCTCTTTGTAATTCAATAGTTTCTACCCTATTATACAAGACAAATACTTGTCCTCCTCTAGACATTTCTTTATATATAGCATCTTTTATTATTTGATTATTTTCTTCTATTACATAAGTTTGAATAGGAAATCTATTCACAGGAGGTGTTTCAATTAAACTTAAACTTCTAATACCAGTAAGAGACATTTGTAATGTTCTAGGTATAGGAGTAGCACTTAATGTAAGTACATCTACATTAGATTTCATTTCTTTTAATTTTTCTTTATGTGAAACTCCAAATCTTTGTTCCTCATCTATAATAAGTAATCCTAAATCTTTAATATGTATATCATTACTAAGTAATCTATGTGTACCTATTACCATATTAACAGTCCCATCTGCTAATCCTTGTAATATTCTTTTCTCATCCTTTGGAGTAGTGAATCTATTAAGCAATCCAATATTAACAGGAAAATCCGCAAATCTATTTATTGCATTCTCATAATGCTGAGAAGACAATATGGTAGTAGGACATAAAAATAATACTTGCTTATCATCATTTATTGCTTTAAATGCGGCATTAAATGCAACTTCCGTTTTTCCAAATCCAACGTCTCCACAAAGCAATCTATCCATAGGTTTATCAGATTCCATATCAGCCTTTATTTGATTAATTGAATTTATCTGATCTTTAGTAAGTTGATATGAAAATCTTTCTTCAAATTGCTTTGTTAAATAGTCATCCTTAGAAAAAGCAAATCCTTTAGACTTCTCTCTCTCAGCATACAATTTAAGTAATTTATCCGCCATATCCGCAGCCTTCTGCTTAACTCTAGCCTTAGTCTTCTTCCAATCAACAGAATCTAATTTATTTATCTTAGGAGAATATCCATCTTTTCCAGAATATCTAACAAGTGTATCAATCTTCTCAACTGGAACATATATCTTATCTTCCCCTGCATATAATATTTCTAAATAATCTTTAGAAATATCTGCCATAGTTAATGTCTTTATACCATTATATATTCCTATACCATGAGCACTATGAACAACATAATCACCAATACTAAGTTTAGATAAATCATCAATACTTGTTCCATATCTAAACTTAGTATTATATTTTTTATTAAAATTAGTTTTTACTTTAAATAATTCATTTTCTGTTAAAACAACTATATCGTTATATATAAATCCACTAGCTAAAGGTATAGAAACTAAATTTACTTTATTTGCATGATAACTAACACCGTCACTATCGTAAAATATATTATTAAGTTTATTAGAAATATTTCTAAGTTGATAATCTTTTAAGCATATAAATACAGTCTTTGATAAAC
Source organism: uncultured Erysipelotrichaceae bacterium (assembly GCA_963535465.1). Classification (GTDB taxonomy): domain Bacteria; phylum Bacillota_I; class Bacilli_A; order RF39; family UBA660; genus CAUSWF01. The sequence goes on from CAUSWF010000003.1 coordinate 76,215, forward strand.
CAATCATTTTTGTAATAAAAGAAGAAATTAAATCTATATTATCATTAAATTTATCAATAGTTTTAACTTTATAATTTATAATATTATTTATACTAGATGATATATTATCTATAGATAAATAATTAATAACAAAATTATTATTAATATCTCTTATACCATGCATATAATTACCCGTATAATTAAGATCTTGTTCACTTCTATATATTGCAGCTTCTTCCATTATCTTCAAATAAGATAATTCTAATTGATTGTAATCCTTGAAAATAGTATATCCATTCAAATAATCACTAATAGAAGAAACATTACCATACTTATATAAATTCTTATTATTAAAAGAATCATTATAATCATATTGACCCTTAACAATAAATTCAGAAACAGGTAATATTGTTGTTGTATTAATATTAGCAATAGATTTCTGAGTACTAATATCAAAATTTCTAATAGAATCTATTTCATCTCCAAAAAATTCAAATCTAACAGGGTTATCACTACCAATAGGAAATACATCTATTATAAATCCTCTAACAGCATAGTCTCCAGTTTTTGTAACTATAGTACTTTTCTCATAACCCATTATATTAAGTTTTTCTATAAATTTAGTCATATCTATAGAATCACTAACAGAAATTTCAATAAAAGAATCTAAGTAAGTATTCTTAGTAGGAAGATATCTTAAATATCCCATTATATTAGTTATAACAATATATTTATCATCACTAAGTAACTTATTAATAGTTTCTAATCTAGTCATTTTTAAATCTGGGCTTATAGAGATAGCTTCACTTGTTAAAAAATCGTCCATAGGAAATAAAAGAACTTTATCTGTAATAAAACTAAAGCTATTAAAAAGATTAGTAGCCTCATATAAACTATTTACAACAAGTAAAATATTTTCATTCTTTTCTTCATATAAATTATTTATTCCAACAGCAAAAAAATCATCGGTAACTCCAGTGATACCCATGTCTTTTTTTATATCAAATTTTATAAATTTATCAAACAACTTCATTATTTATTCTTTCTATTATACTTAGACATCAATATATCAAAAGAAGTATTATAAAATCTATCTAATACATCAGATAATATATCAAATACATCATAATAATCTTTAACAGAAATTTTACCTAATACATAATCTTTTACATCATAAGTTGTATTAGAAATACCAATTCTAAATCTCTTATAATTTTGTGTTCCTATATGTAACTCTATATTCTTAAGACCATTGTGTCCACCACTAGAGCCATTATTTTTAATTTTATAATTTCCTACTCCTAAATCTAAATCATCAACAACAACTAATAAGTCAGATACATCAATCTTAAAATAATCTAAATATTTTCTAACAGCTTCTCCACTTAAATTCATATATGTTAAAGGTTTCATAAATATTATCTTTTCTCCGCCAATAACGGTATCTAGATAAATTCCATTAAATTTTTCTTTCCATTCTAGCTTAATACCTTTTTTATTTAAATAATAATCTATGAAAAGATATCCCATATTATGTCTAGTATTTTCATACTCTTTTCCAGGATTTCCCAAACCTACTATCAATTTCATCAAATCACTTCCCTATATGATATTCTTTATAAACTATTCCTTTGCTTATACCTCTATCCTTAGCCACAGACTTTATCGCATCCATTTCACTCATACCATCTTTAATATATAAGTTTACGTGTTCTAAAATAGTTATAGCTGAATAATCTATTATCTCTTTATTACCATCAACTACTATAACAAATTCTCCCTTTAACGTATCAGCAATAGGAATAACATTACTAATGTTATCACGAATAACCTCTTCATGCAATTTAGATATTTCTCTAGATATTGCAATAAATCTATCTCCAAATATTTCGAGCATATTTTCTAAAGTATTTTTCAAGCGATGAACTGACTCATAAAATACTAAAGTATATTTAATATTTTTTAATGACTTTAACTCAGTCTTTTGTTTAGAATTATGACTATTTAAAAATCCATAATATAAAAACGGACTAGGGTCTATACCAGATGATGTTATTGCTGGAACAAAAGCTGTTGCCCCAGGTAAACTAATAACATTATATCCAGAAGCAATAACTGCTTTAGAAATAATATATCCAGGATCACTAATTATAGGAGTTCCTTGGTCAGTAACAAGTCCTATATTTTGACCAGATTTTAAATAATCAATTACTTGATTAACTATTTTAGACTCATTCCACTGATGACTTGAAATTAATTTTTTTGATATATCATAATGCTTTAATAGTTTCATAGTTTCTCGAGTATCTTCACTCAAAATAACATCTACTGTATTAAGGACATTTAAACTTCTTATCGTTATATCTTCTAAATTACCAATTGGAGTTGGTATTAAATATAAAGAAGCTGTATCATTATAACTCTTTTGTCTCATTCGGTACCTCCTTTATTTTAGTGTATTCTAAAGTATCACAATCATTTTCTTTTAATATAAAAGGATTTTCTATTTTTAAACCACTCTTACCATTCTTTTGACCTTCTAATAGAACTAAAGTACTCTCTTTATCAATAGTTTCATATACAAATCTCATTCTTTTAGGTTCTATTTTATATTTTTTCATATATTCTATCATTTCAACTAATCTATCAGGTCTATTAACAATAGCTAAATTACCATCATTTGAAAGTAACTTAGACGAAATAGAAATAACTTCTTCAAGTGTTATTTTAATTTCATGTCTTGCTATTGCTTTTTCATTTATTTCATTTAAAAACTTATCATAATTTTTAAAAAATGGTGGATTGCAAGTAATTAAATCATACTGATTACAATTATTACTAGTTACAAAATCCTTCATATCTATATTATAAGGAACAATTCTATCATCCAAATTATTGTATTTAATAGATTTAATGGCCAATTCATATAAAGATTTCTGTATTTCAACACATTCAATTTTTTTATCACATCTAAGTGTCATAATTAAAGGAATAACACCATTTCCAGTACCTAAATCTAATATCTTCTTATCTCTTTTTCTTATAGTAGCAAAATTAGCTAACATAATACTGTCTAAAGAAAATAAAAAATAATCATCATTCTGATAAATTTTTCTATTTTTATAACCAAGTATATCATTAATAACTTCCATTATTTTTCATCCTTTTTAAATACAACAATTCCTTGTTCACCAAAATCAACAGAATATTCACCTTTTAAAACATCAACATTCACTACTTTTCCCGTACCTTTAGAAGTATTAACCATAAAACCAACTTTAGGTAATTCTTTCTTAAGTTCAAGATATGTATCATTTTCATAACCTAAACAACATAGCAATCTACCACACAAGCCATTAATTTTAGTAGGATTAAGTGCAATCAACTGATTCTTAGCCATACTTATAGATACAGAATTAAAATCAGTTAAAAATCTATTACAACATAATTGCATACCACAAGGTCCCAACCCACCAATTCTTCTTGCTTTATCTCTTATACCTATTTGAACAAGTTCTATTCTAGTCTTATACTTATAAGCTAATTGCTTTACTAATTCTCTAAAATCTATTCTATTATCCGCAATAAAAGACAAATATAATTGAGAATTGTCAAAATTATAATAAGCATCAACAAAACTCATTTCCAGATTTAATTTAGCACTAATTTCTTTAGCATCATACAAGGCCTTAGAAGCTTTAACTTTACTATCCTCATGTTTTTTAACATCTTCACTACTTGCCAAAGATAATATAGAAAATAGAGGCATAATTAAATTTTCTTTTTTTTCAGAATATTCTTCTCTAATAACCTTACCTATCATTTTCCCAGAATCAGTGTTAAATAATACTAAATCATTCATTTTATATTTGGAATTTCCTTGAGACAAATAATAAATATTTAAATCAACTAAATTTTTAACAACTACTACATTAATCATTTATTGCTCCTATAATTTTAGATAACATTTTATCTAAAAATAACTTCATATTAATATTATAATCTAAATTAGTTAATTCTTCCTCTAAAATAAGAATAATTTCAGAAGTTTTACAAATATTTAATTGACTATTATTTTCCAATAATCTAATTAAATTAGTAATTACTAACTTTGAATTTTCTCTATCAAAAAAATATTTTTCTAACAAATCATTAAATTTAATAAAAGATTCTTCTCCAGATAAAATAATATCTAGTACTTCATTATAATCATCCGAAATTAATATATCACTCTTGATTTCTAGTAATTGGCATCTAGAAATTATAGTATCTTTGAGTAAATTAACATTTTTTGTAACCAAAAAAGCTATTATATTTTCTTCAGGTTCTTCTAAAAATTTCAAAATTGTATTTAAAGAATATTGATTCATTTTTTCCGCTTCTTTTATCAAATATATTTTTTTATTTTCATACACTGATTTAGTCTTAAATTCTTCTTGTAAAAGCTTGATTTGTTGTTTTTTTATAACAGTTCCATCTGCCTCAACTATAATAAAATCAGGATAATCATTATTTTCTAATAAACAAAGTAATTTATCAACAGAAAAAAAGTGATTATATTTAATAAATATATTATTAATAAAACTTAATAATAATTGATAATCACTATCATAATTAGATAACTCCACTAAATAAGCATGAGATAATTTATCATTAGTAAGAAAATTATCAGTTTCTTTTATAAATTTTTCATAAGATAAATTACACATAAAATCTACATGATTTCCTTTCTATCACACATAGCTCTTTCCAAAGTTAAACCATCAACATATTCCATATCGGCACCCATTGGTAAACCACTGGCTAATCTAGTAATCTTAACATGCATACCATCTAATATTCTTTTTATATATAATGCCGTAGTCTCACCCTCAATACTCGGTTTAAAAGCAAATATTACTTCTTCAAATTTTTCTTTTGTTATCCTATCGATGAGTTTTTCTAAACCAATATCATCAGGATTAATACCATCAAGGGGACTAATTAATCCATTTAAAACATGATATTTACCATGAAAAACCCCTAATTTTTCTAATAGAAAAACATTTTTTGAATCTTCAACAACTATTAAAGAATTATCTCTATTTTTATCATTACAAATATAACATAAATCTAAATCAGTATAAGTAGAACAAACTGGACACTTATGTATATTTTCTGATACAGCAATAAGTGATTTTTCAAATAATTCAACTTGTTCTTCTTCTAAATCTAATATAGAGTAAGCATACCTTTCAGCTGTTTTTTCCCCAACACCTGGTAAATATTTAAAAGATTCAATAAGTTTTTTTAAACTATCTGGATACATAATTAAAATAATCCTGGGATATTACCAAATTTACCCATTTTTGCAGATGTAGCTATATCAATCTTCTTATTTGCATCATTCACAGCAACCAAGATCATATCCTCTAGCATTTCAATATCTTCTTTATCACAGCTATCTAATTTTATCTTAACAGATTTTAATTCTTTAGTTCCCAACATAACAACAGAAACAGCTGATGATTCTCCTGTAAATTCAGTATTATCTATCTCTTCCTTATCTTTTAGCATTTCCTTTTGTAAAGCTTGCGCTTGTTTCATCATAGCATTTAAATTCATATTTTTCTCCTAATCTATCTCTTCTACTATTTCATTCCCAAATACTTGCATGGGATTGTTATTTATTATATCACTATTTATTTCATATTCTACATCAGGTTCAATCATTCTATCAAAATTAAGATTCTGATTTTTTAATTCAATATACTTATTCTTTAAAATATTCCATTCACTGTCAGATATAAATGCAAATTTAAAATTACAATTATATTTATCATTAAACAATTCATTTAACTCCAATATGTTAGTAAGAACATTTCTAAGTAAACCTTGTGTCTTAAAACTAAACAATAACGTATCACTAGATGCAACTCTTAATACAGAATCTTTAATACTACTATCTAAAAATGAATATTTTAAATCATTTTCAAACGATTTATTTGTTAGTTTTTCCTTCATATCTAATAATATCTTTTTATTAGCATCAATCATTAAATTATTTATTCTAGCACGCATAATATCATTAATATTTAATATATTTTTTTTATGATTACTATTATTTTTTATATTGTTTTTGTTAATTTCAGCTTTTTTATCACTATCAATATTTTTATCAACAACTGTATTTTCCTTTTTAATAGGATTATCTAAACTATTAGAAACTGATTTATTATCATTTTCAGAAATTACATTGTATACAATCTTTTTATCACTTTCTACAATATTGCTCTTAATATATTTTATCAGCAACATTTCAAAATATACTTTTTGAGATGAACTACGTTCTACATTTATAGTATTTTCACTTAAATATAGTAATAATTTTTCAATTAAATTAATATTATATTTAACATTTCTTTTTTTAATATAATTATCAACAAGAATATTTTGTAAAAATTCAACATATTGTTTATAAACAAGCGATATATTTTTATTTTTATTATTAAAATCATTTAACTTAATCATTAAATTAGCTATGTCATTATTAAAAATAAAGTCTGTCATTTCTTCTAATTCCATATTGCTAATCATTCCATTTAACTCATAATAATCATCTAAGGTGATTTTCTGAGATGTATATGAAGTAAGTTTATCAAGCATCCCTAAAGAATCTCTCATACCACCTTCTGATGACTTTGCGATTTCAGATAAAACTAAATTATCACAATCAATTTTTTCTTTATTGCAAACATATTTCAACCTGTCAGTTATTTGATCAACAGTAAGTCTTTTCAAAGAAAAAGTTTGACATCTAGAAACTATAGTCTCTGGAACTTTTTGCCAATCAGTTGTAGCCAATATAAATATGACATGTTGTGGTGGTTCTTCTAAAGTCTTAAGCAAGGCATTAAAAGCGCCAATAGAAAGCATATGAACTTCATCAATAATATATATCTTATACTTAAGTTCAGTTGGTACTAACGATATTTTATCAATTATATTTCTAATTTCATCTACTCCATTATTAGAAGCCGCGTCCATTTCAATAATATCTACAGAATCTATGCTTCTAATACAATTTTCACATTTTCCACAAGGGTTACCATCTATTGGTTCTATACAATTTACCGCTCTAGCAAAAATTTTAGATAATGTCGTTTTTCCAATACCTCTAGGGCCAAAGAACATATATGCATGAGAAATATTATTATTTTTAATAGAATTTTTTAATACTTTTACAACCGAATCCTGACCAACAACTGAATCAAAATCAACCGGTCTATATTTTCTATATAAAGCTTTATACATAAAAAAACCACTCCCATAAACATTATAGCATATTTAGCCATATAAAAAATGTCTAATTTCTTTTATTTTCAAAGAATTTAGACATCAATTCAAAAGATTTATCCACAGCTAAATTTGTTTCAAAATTTACTTTAGAATTTATATCATCGTTTAAAAAAATTTTATTAACAATAAAATTATTAAGTTCATTTTGACCATTAAGTGCAGAATAAACATTTTTTATTCTAGATTGTTTAATAGCACTAGCACACATAGGACATGGATCAAGAGTAACATATATATCACAATCATCTAGCCTCCAGTTATTTAACTTCTTAGAAGCTTCTGATATTGCTATTAGCTCAGCATGAGATAAAGAACACTTATTACTTTCCTTTAAATTATAAGCTTTAGCAATAATTTGATTGTTATAAACAATAACCGCACCAACAGGTACTTCATTATTATTAAAAGCAATATAAGCTTGTTCAAAAGCAACATCCATAAACTCTTTTTTCATATTATCTCCATATAAAAAGTGCACATGAAAGTTGAATTTTAAGGCTGCTGTCTTCCAACTCTGACCTGGTTCAATCGCTTTCATTGCACGATTAAATTATATATTATTATCCTCAGTTTGTAAAATTATTATTCAATGTTTCACGTGAAACATAATATCTATACTGAGAATAGTACAAAAATAAATAAACATAATATCAATATTTTAATCACATCAAACTAAATTACAAAATATCATAATAAATATAATTAAAATTTTAACCAAAATTAATTTTATCTCTTTTAAATTATTTCCCGGGAAATAATTTAAGTTATAAATAAAGAATGTTTCACGTGAAACATTCAGTTTACCAAATTAAAATAAAAATAATTCAAAAATAAGTATAATATATAAATTAAAAATTGATATTATTCTAACGGTTATTAATTATAAAATTATTTCCCGGGAAATAATTTTAATAATAATATAGAAAAAAATTAAAAAATAATAATATTTGAAATTATATATAATTTTATTAATCAATATATATGTTTCACGTGAAACATTAAATCCATACTGAGAGTGGTATGAAAATAAGTAAACATAATATTAATATTTTAATAATATCAAACTAAATTATAAAATATCATAAATAAATATGATTAAAATTTTAATCAAAATTAATTTTACCTTCTTTAAATTATTTTCCAGGAAATAATTTAAACTATAAATAAAGAATGTTTCACGTGAAACATTCTGTTTGCTAAATTAAAATAAAGATAATTTAAGAATAAGTATAATATAGAAATTAAAAATTGATATTATTCTGCAGTTATTAAGTATAAAATTATTTCCCGGGAAATAATTTTAATAATAATATAGAAAATCTAAAAATAATAATAAATTGAAATTAATATAATTTAATTAATCGATATATATGTTTCACGTGAAACATAGTAAGGTTATATAACAATAAAAATATATAAATTAAAGATTTAACATAATAGTTAATAACTGTATCTTATTAAATTATTTCCCGGGAAATAATTTAATATAATAAAATAATGTTTCACGTGAAACATTATAAAAAATATTCACAACTGATAAAAAGACTTTAAAACATTAATATTAAATAAAAAAATGAAGCCTACGCTTCATTTTCTTCTAAATTTCCTTCATCTGAATCTTTATCAACAATGGTTACACTAGCTACTTTTTGAGAATCTTTAAGATTAATTAACTTAACACCCTGTGTTGCTCTGCGTAATGTAGGAACTTGTTCTAATGGCATTCGTATAACTATACCACTATCAGTAACAATAACCATATCATAATCACCAGTAACAACTGATTTCAATGATACCATCATTCCATTCTTATCAGTAACATTATATGCCTTAACTCCTTTACTACCTCTATGAGTTAATCTATATTCATCAATCGAACTGATTTTACCATATCCATTTTCAGTAACTATTAATATAGTATCAGAAGAAGTTATTGATTCAGAACCTACAACATATGACCCATCAAGATCAATTCCCTTAACTCCAGAAGTATTTCTTCCCATTACTCTTACTTCATCTTCAAGGAATCGAACCATACGGCCATTACTTGCCCCAATAACTATTTCATTTTTTCCACAAGTCTTTTTAACACTAATTAATTCATCATTTTCTTTAAGAAGTATAGCTATCTTACCAGTTTTTCTAATACTTTCAAACTCTTCAATAGCAGTTCTCTTAATATTTCCATTCTTAGTAGTAAATACTAAATATTTAGTATCTTCATCATCTTTAGATATTTTCAATATCGAACTAATGTTTTCATCTTTATCTAATTGTAACAGATTTATAATTGGTAAACCTTTAGATTGTCTAGAATATTCCGGTATCTCATATCCCTTCATTCTATATACTTTACCTTTATTAGAAAAGAATAATACATAATCATGTGTTTTTAATGAAATTAATTTATCCACAAAGTCTTTTTCATTTGTAGTCATACCTTTAATTCCTACTCCACCTCTATTTTGTGACTTGTATGTATTACTTAATAATCTCTTAATATAACCATTTGATGTTAATGTAATAATAGCATCATCATTTGGTATTAATGACTCATCTTCTATGTAATCTATAGCAGTCATATCAATATGTGTCTTTCTATTATCACCATATCTAGATTTAATTTCTAATAATTCATTCTTAATAACTTCTAACACAGCTTTATCACTAGCTAAAATAGCCTTTAAAGAATCAATTAACTTCATTAAGTCATTTAATTCAGATTCAATCTTATCTCTCTCTAAGCCTGTTAAACGACGTAATTTCATTTCAAGAATTGCATTAGCTTGTGCTTCAGTTAAATTAAACCTATTGATAAGACCATTTCTAGCCTCTTCATCACTTTTAGAAGCTCTGATTAATTTGACAACTTCATCAATATTATCTAATGCTATCATCAGACCTTGTAATATATGAACTCTCTTTTCAGCTACATCTAAGTCAAACTTTGTTCTTCTTACAATAACTTCTCTTTGGAAATCAATATATTTAGCAATAATTTCTTTTAAACCTAATATCTTAGGTGTACGTCCATCTATCATTAAGAATATTATTCCAAAATTTGTTTGAAATGACGTATGTTTATATAATTGATTTAAAATAACTTGAGGATTTGCATCTCTTTTTAGAGTAATAGTAATTTTAATACCATTCTTTAAATCAGTATGATAATCTGTTATACCATCTATTATCTTGTTATGTACAAGATCTGCTACCTTATTTTTTAAATCCATTGAATTTATAGCATATGGTATTTCATCAATAATAATTACATTCTTACCATTCTCTTCTTGTATTGTTGCCCTACTTCGTATTGTAATGCTTCCTCTACCAGTCTCATAAGCTTCTTTAATACCTTTATTACCAAGTATTATTCCTCCAGTAGGAAAATCAGGGCCTTTAATATATTGCATCAATTCTTCTAATGTAATATCTTGATTATCAATATATGCCACACATCCATCTATTACTTCACTTAGATTATGAGGAGGAATATTAGTAGCCATACCAACAGCTATACCAGTTGTACCATTTACTAAAATATTAGGTATTCTAGAAGGTAAAACCTCAGGTTCTCTTTCAGATGCATCAAAGTTATCAATAAAATTAACTGTATCTTTATTAATATTTCGAAGCATTTCTAATGATATTTTAGAAAGTCTAGATTCAGTATAACGCATTGCAGCTGCACCATAACCTTCTATATTACCAAAGTTACCATGTCCATCAACTAACATATATCTGAATGAGAAATCTTGAGCCATTCTAACCATAGCTTCATATATAGAAGTATCTCCATGTGGGTGATATTTACCCATAACATCTCCGACAATTCTAGCACTCTTCTTATGAGGTTTATCAGGAGTATAACCAGATTCATACATTGAATATAATATTCTTCTATGAACCGGTTTTAAACCATCTCTTAAATCAGGTAAAGCACGTGAAACAATTACACTCATTGAATATTCCAAAAAGGAATCTCTTACTTCTTTTACTATATTATTTGATTCTAATCTATCCATAATTCACCTTCTATACGTCCAAATTCTTAACAAATACAGCATTTTGCTCAATAAATTCTCTTCTAGGTGCAACTTCCTCACCCATTAACTGAGAAAATGCATCATCTGCTGCTATGGTATCTTCTACTGTTATCTTTCTAAGGACTCTAGTATTAATATCCATAGTTGTTTCATTTAATTCTTCCGCATCCATTTCTCCTAAACCTTTCATTCTAGCTACATCATACTTTGTATTTGGAGAAAGTGTTGCTAAATATTCATCACGTTCTGATTCATTTAAAACATATTTTATAGTTTTACCATGTTTTATACAAAAAAGTGGTGGTTGTGCTGCATAGACATATCCTCCTTCTACTAGAGGTTTAAAAAATCTATAAAATAGAGTTAATAATAGTACTCTAATATGTGCACCATCTACATCAGCATCTGTCATAATTATTATTTTATGATATCTTAACTTAGTAATATCAAATTCTTTATCAATACCAGTACCAAACGCTGTAATCATTGTTCTAATTTCTTCATTTGATAATGCTCTATCAAGTCTTGCCTTCTCAACATTCAATATTTTACCTCTTAAAGGTAATATTGCTTGAGTTATAGAATTTCTTCCTTTTACTGCTGATCCACCGGCAGAATCACCCTCGACTATAAATATTTCAGAAATACTAGCATCTTTACTCTTACAATCAGACAACTTTCCATATGTATTTATAACATCTAAATCACCTTTACGACGAGTTAATTCTCTTGCTTTTTTCGCAGCTATTCTAGCTCTACCAGCAGTAAGTGCTTTTTCTACAACTGTTTTTGCTTCATCAGGATGTTCTAATAAAAATCTTTCTAATGATTCAGCAAAAATTTTATCCGCAATACCTCTAACTTCACTATTTCCTAATTTAGTCTTAGTTTGTCCTTCAAATTGTGGATTCGGATGTTTAGCAGAAATAATCATTACTAATCCTTCTTGCACATCATCCCCTGTCATATTTTCATCTTTATCTTTTAATAAATTACTAGATCTAGCATATTTATTTAAAACTCTAACTAAAGCTCTTTTAACTCCATCCTCATGAGTTCCACCTTCTGGTGTAATAATATTATTAACAAAAGAATATATACTTGAATTATATGATTCATTATATTGAAAAGCTATTTCTACAGATATATCTTTATCTCTTCCAGCTATATCAACTACTGTAGTATGTATTGGTTTTTTAGATTTGTTTAACATATTAACATATTCAACTAATCCACCTTCATACATATAAGTATTAGTCTTATCAACTTCTCGTTCATCAGTTATAGTTATTCTTAAACCTTTATTTAAAAATGCTAACTCTTGTAATCTTGTTTTTAAAATATCATAGTCAAAAACTACTGTATCTGTAAATATGTTAGGATCTGGTTTGAAAGTTACTTCAGTACCTGTTTCTTCTATATTACAACTTCCAATAATCTCTAAAGGTTTTTCAGTATGTCCACCATTAGAAAACTTAATATAATAAATTTTTCCGTTCTTATAAACCTTTACTTCTACCCAATCACTTAATGCATTAACTACACTAGCTCCTACTCCGTGTAATCCACCAGAAACTTTATATCCGCCTCCGCCAAATTTACCTCCAGCGTGAAGTACAGTATAAACAGTTTCTACAGTGCTTTTATTGGTTTTTGGATGTAAATCAACTGGAATTCCACGTCCATTATCTCTAACAGTAATGCTATTGTCTTTATGAACAACTACTTCTATATGATTACAATAACCTGCTAATGCTTCATCTATTGCATTATCAACTATTTCCCACACTAAATGATGTAATCCTCTTGAACTAGTTGTACCAATGTACATTCCTGGTCTTTTTCTAACTGCTTCTAATCCTTCCAACACTTGAATTGATGAGGAATCATAATTACCTTTTACTTTTTCATCTTCCATTATTTACCTACTTTCCTACTATATTTCCATTTTTCACTTGATAAATATAAGTATTTTCTAAATTTTTTCTATTTATATTTTTGATATCGGTTGTTGTTAAAATACTTTGTAAATTTTCATTACTAATAAGTTTAAGCAACAAATTTCTCTTTTTTATATCTAATTCACTAAATATATCATCTAATAATAATATAGGAGTTGTATTAGTATATTCTTTAAATATAAATATTTCTGATAATTTAAATGCAATGATAGACATCTTTTGCTGTCCTTGTGAACCAAATAGCCCTAAATCTATATCATTAAGTAATATAGAAAAATCATCTCTATGCGGTCCAATATTAGTAGTTCCATACTTCAAATCTCTATCAAAACTCTTATCAAATTCATATTTTAAACTTTTTTTAATAGAATCATCATCATTATTGATTATATTGATAGAAGGAATATAATTGATTAATATTTTTTTTTCATTAGTTAATTTATAATAATAGTTATTTATATTTAAATTAACTTTTTCTAAATATTCTTTCCTTTTCTTATATAAAATAACTGCATTTTCTATTAATTTATCAGTTAAAATATCTAAATATTTCTTATCTGCTAATCCATTACCATACATTACTTTTAAATATTCATTTCTTGTTTTTAACAATTTATTATATTTTGTCAAAGCAATTAAATATGACTTTGATATTTGAGATAACTGTATATTGAGCAAATTACGTCTAATTGATGGTGATCCTTTAACTATATTTAAATCATCTGGAGTAAAATAAATAATATTTAAATATGATAAATAATCAATTGCTTTTCTTATTTGAGTTTTATTTATAAACATATTTTTATTTTTTTCATCTATTTCTATTGATATTTTATTAATTATTTTATTATTATCAATAACTCCACTAACTTTAGCTAATTTTTTATTAAATTTAATAAGATTCATATTTATATTATCTCTATAAGACTTAGTTAAAGCTAAAATTACTATAGATTCTAATATATTTGTCTTACCAGAAGCATTATCTCCTATAAATATATTTAAATTCTTACAAAATTTAATTTCAATTTTAGTATAATTTCTAAAATTAACAAGATTTAATTTTTTTAAAATCATTTAAAAGTTATAAAATCCCATTCTAAATCACCTATCCCCTATCATAGTGCTCCTATACATACAATGATATTATACCATAATTTAGCCTTTATTTGCACTATTTATGAAAAAAAGTAGCTAATTGCTACTTCTTTTATAGTTTTCTATTCTTGTTCTCATAATTAAGTCTAATCTTGATGCTCTATTGACTTGATTTTCTATAGATCTAAAGCTACATGGAACTATTAATTCCTTACCATTATCAAAATAAATTATAGTGTTTATAGCGTCAATTTTTTTAAAAGATTTAATTCTTTTTAAATTAATCCATATACAATCATCGGAAAAAGGCGAAGTTGTAGGAAAAACTATCAAATTATCTCTATCTTGTACTATTATAGGTACTTTATATTCTGCACCTAACATTGCTTTTGCACTCTCCTTTCTTCCCGCATAAGTACTTCCAAAATATCTACAAGAATCTTCCATAATTTGATATGGTTTTTCTGAAATCATATATCTAGTATCATCTTCATAAACCAAACTTGAATTATTATCTGTTGGAACTATTGCTAAAGTCCCATTATTAATTTCATATTTCATCGATTACCCCCTTATAAAATCTAGAAAATGCGCATTTCCAACAAAAGAATAACATATTAGATTGTCGAAAACTGTCGATTTTTGTCGATTTTAAATAAAAAAATAAAAATATCAACAAAATTTGTTGATATTTTTAATAATTACCAAGTTCTTATAGGTAATACTAATTGTGTTAATGTTGAATCTTCTGTTGATTTTATTAATATTGGTTTAACTTCCCCAACAAAATGAATATCCACAGTTTCTGTTGAAAATGTTTTTAAAGCATCCATCATATATCTAGCACTAAAAGATATTTTAATATTTTGATCATTATTTTTTGATACTTTCATTTTTTCTTCTACTTTACCAACTTCTAATGAACTACTCTTTAATATTAATAAATTATCATTAGTTTCTAAAGTAACAATATTTTTTTCTTTATCACTTGTAAGAATAGATACCCTATCAATAACATCATATAAATCATTTAAATTAGCTGTAACTATTAAAGCCGAATCTTCTGGCAATAAATTTGATGTATTTGGATATGTTCCATTAATTAATCTTGATTGAAATTTTAAATTACCATACTTAAATAATATTTTATTACTAAAAATATGTAATTCCAATTCCTTATCATCATTTATTATTTTCGCAAATTCACTAATATTATGACTAGGAACTACAATATTATAATTTTCATCACTTACTTTTTCTAATTTAACAACTTTTCTCGCTAATCTATATGAATCTGTAGAATTACATTCTAATATATCCCCTACTATATTTAAATTAATACCAGTTAAAACAGGTTTCGTTTCTTCTGTAGAAGCTGCAAAAGCTGTTTGATTAACTAAATCTCTAAAAATATATGAATTTATTGATACTTTTTTCTTAGATTCATCTAAATCAATACTAGGATATTCTGATTCATTTATACCATTTAAATTAAATTCACTATTTTCTGTAAATATAATAATTTTAGAATCGTCTAAGACTTCTATATTTAAAAACTTATCTGATAATTTTCTTACTATATCTAATATATATTTACCTTGAATAATAATACTACCTTCTTCATCTATAATAAAATCATCGTTTAATGCTTCTATAAATGTTTGTATAGTAATATCATTATCACTTGCTGTTAAAGTTAATTTATTCTTTTTTACTTCAAATTTTATTCCTGATAAACTAGGTATTAAGTTTTTAGTAGAAATAGCCTTTGATACTTTATTTAATGCCTCTAATAATAATTCTCTTTTTATTTGTATTTTCATATTCTTTCCTTCTTTCTATTTATAATATTATTAATATATCTTGTGGAAACTGTTAATAACTTTGTTTTTTCCTTTTATAATATAGTTTTTAGCTTGTTAAAAAGCTGTGAATAACTTAGAAGTTTTAAACACCTCCTATACTATTTTTTAATTCATCTATAATTTTAGCTAAATCTTTATTTATTTTTATCTCTTTATCAATCTTATCAACAGAATGCATAACAGTAGAATGGTCTTTACCACCAAATTCCATTCCTATAGTAGGAAATGATTTATCAGTCATACATCTACATAAATACATTGCTACTTGCCTAGGAAATGCTATACTACTACTCCTCTTCTTACTTCTAATATCATCAAATGATATTTGAAAATAATCAGATACTATTTTTTGTATTCTCTGTATATCATCTTTTTGACTAAATCCTTTTTTAACATAATCTTTTAAAGCTTCTTGAGCAAGTGCTAAATTAATTGGAGCACCACCCATAACTGTAGAATATACACAAAGTCTGTTAATAGAACCTTCCAATTCTCTTACATTAGAACCTATATTAGAAGCAATGAAATCAATAACTTCATCAGGTATAGGAATATCTTTATCCAATTCAGCACCTTTTATTTTACTTTTTAAAATATCTCTCCTTAAATCAAATCCAGGAGGATTAATAGGAATAGGCAATCCCCAAGAAAATCTTGTCTGTAATCTTTCTTCTAAAACCTTCAAATCATTCGGTGATCTATCAGAAGTAATTACTATTTGTTTACTATTATCATATAAATTAGTAAAAGTATTAAAAAACTCTTGTTGAGATTGATTAGCTTTACCCAAAGCTTGGATATCATCTATCATTAAAATATCTACATCTCTATATTTTTTCTTAAAAAAATCAATATAAGTAAAATTATTAGAATCGCCTGATTTTCTATGTGTTTTAACAAAATCATCAATAAATTGTTCACTAGTAACATATAAAACTCTTTTATTGCTATTTTTAAATATATAATTACCAATTGCATGCATCAAATGAGTCTTCCCTAACCCACTATTACCATATATAAATAGTGGATTGTATATTGTTCCAGGACTTTTTGCAACAGTCTTCGCTGCATTTTCAGCAAATTTATTTTGTTGTCCTACAACGAAATTTTCAAAAGTATAATCTTTGTTCAAATTAGTTGATTCATAAGAATATTCTTTTTTTTCCTCAACTTCATTATTATCAACTTTTAAAGTATTATGTATTTTCTCAGCTTCTAGTTCTTCTTGTAAATAATATTCTAAAGTATAAATATTTCCAGTTAGTGATTTTAATATATCAATAATAGTATTATTATACCTATCTTTTAAAGCATTTTTTTGTGATTGCATTTCAACTTGTATTATTAATACATCACCATTTTCCTTAATGAATTTAGTTTTTTCAAACCAATATCCATATAAAGCGGGACTGGTAGTTTCTTTTATTTGTTCCAACATTTTAGTCCAAACAATATTCATATCCATTCTACCATCACCGCCCTTTTGATATAAGAATTACCCCTATTCTACCCCAAACTTTTAAATAAATAAATACTTTTTTTAAGAAAAAAAATATTCCACAAAAAAAATCAAAGTTATCAACAACAACTTCGTTGATATATAAAGAAAAAATTAACTTTTCCACATTTTCCACAAATTTTTGTTTCAACATGTAATTGTTGACAGTTATATCAACATGTGGAAACTGTTAATAAATATTATTTTTCTTAAAATTTCTATATATAATAAAGAATAGTTACTAACAATATCTGTGGAAAATAATAATATTCATAATATTTATTGACAAAACTCTAATATTTTACTTATAATAGAGTAGATTTTATGTCTGGAGGTGGAGAAACATGAAAAGAACATATCAACCAAATAAGCGTAAGAGAGCAAAAGTTTTAGGATTTTTTGCACGCAAAAAAACAAATATATTAAATCGTCGTCGTCGTAAAGGACGCAAGAGACTTTGCAAATAAAATACTACTGTTTTAATCCAGTGGTTTTTTACTATAAAAATAGGTGAAGCATGAAAAAATTATACATAGTTAAAACAACAAGAGATTTTGAAAGAATTATTGCGAAAAAAGATAGTTATGCTAATAAAACATACGTAATATATAAAGAAAAAAACAATTTACAATATGATAGATTTGGTATATCTGTTGGAAAAAAAATAGGAAATGCAGTAACAAGAAATCTATATAAAAGAAGAATTAGAATGATAATAGATACTTATAGAAAAGAAAAAAACAATAAAAATGATTATATAGTAATCTTAAGAGGAAATGCTAAAACCAGTGATTTCAAGAGACTTAGTGATGACTTCATATCGTTAATGAAAAAGATAGAGGTAGACAATGAAAAATAAAAAACTAAAAATACTAATAATATTAGGACTTATAGTATTAACAACAACAGGATGTACAAAAATACTAACAGATTCCAATAAAAAACAAGTAAAAAATGATGTAACAGGTCAAGTATTAACACAAAATATATTATGTAAACCAAAAGATAAAAATTCAATAAAAAAATACATAAAAAATAAAGTAGATATAAATAAATTACCAGAATGTACAAAAATGAAAATAAATGATGGTAAATATGAAGGACTATGGACTGATTTATTAGTAAAACCATCAGCATTTATACTAATTAAAATAGGAATGATAGTAAAAAATTATGGATTATCATTAATAATAGTAGGTATATTAATAAGATTATTAACACTACCATTAACAATAAAAGCAACTAAAAACGCTGAAATAATGAAAAAATTACAACCAGAAATGCTTAAAATAAGAACAAAATACGAAGGAAAAACAGATCAAGAATCTATAATGAAACAAAATCAAGAAATGATGATGTTATATCAAAAATATAATTTTAATCCTTTAAGTGGAATATTTGGATCATTTATAAATTTACCTATTTTCTTTGCATTCTTAGAAGCAGTACAAAGAACACCAGCAATATTTGAAGATAAATTTTTAGGCTTTCAATTAGGAACAACTCCATCAGTAGGATTAACAACACCATTTTGGTTCTTATATGTATTATTAGTTATATTAATTGGATTTACAACATATATATCATTTAAGAGTGCAGGATTAAATACATCAGATGAATCCACAAAAAATATGCCAAAAATATTCACAGGTATGATTATGTTAACAGGTTTATTCATGCCTTCTGCATTAGCACTATATTGGATAACATCAAATTTATTTGTAATTATACAATCAAGAATATTGAAGAAAGGTGAGTAATATGGAAAAACAAAAATTTATTGGAAAAACTTATGAAGAAGCAGTAAATAATGCAATGATAAGTTTACAAGAAAGCGAAGAAAATTTAATAATTAAAAAATTATCAGAAGAAAAGGGTGGATTATTTAAAGCTTCTAAAGTAGAAATTGAAGTAATTGAAAAGAGAAATATATTGCCAGAAATAAAAAATTATATAGTTAATATTTTAAAATTATCAGGTTTTACAGTTAATATAGAAGTTAAAAATAAAGAAACAATTCCTACATTAACAATTTACTCAGATAATGATTCATTAATTATAGGTAGAAATGGTAAAAATTTACAAGCTCTATCAATAATAACAAATCAATATATTCAAAAGTTAATTGGTAAATCATATAAATTTATATTAGATGTAAATTCTTATAAAGAAAAAAGAGATGAACATTTAGAAAATTTAGCAAGAAAAATTGCAAGAGAAGTAGCAAAAACAAAAATAGAAGTTAAAATGGACTCAATGAATTCATATGAAAGAAGAGTAATACATAATGCTTTAACAAATAATAAAAAAGTATATACTGAATCTGTAGGTGAAGAACCAAATAGATGTGTAGTAGTAAAACCAAAGAAAATAGAAGAATAAAATACCTCACATAATGAGGTGTTTTTTTTAAAAAAAAATGATATAATATCGTAGAAAAAAGAGGAGGACTTATGAATGATACTATAGTAGCAATTTCTACATCTTTAGGAGTAGGAGCAATATCAATAATAAGATTAAGTGGAAAAGACTCAATAGAAATAGTTAATTCCTGCTTTAAAGGCAAAGACTTAAGAAAAGTAGATACTCATACAATAAATTATGGATATATTATTTATAATAATGAAATCATAGATGAAGTACTAGTATCCGTTATGAGAGCTCCAAAAACATATACAACAGAAGATATAGTAGAAATAAATTGTCATGGAGGTATAACTTCAACAAATAAAATCCTAGAAATAATGCAACTAGAAGGTTGTAGACTTGCAGAACCAGGAGAATTTACCAAAAGAGCATTCTTAAATGGAAGAATAGATTTATTAGAAAGTGAATCCATTATGGATATGATAAACAGTAAAAGTGAAGAAGCAAGAAAATTAAGTATGAATGGTATCACTGGACATATTTCAAATAAAATAGAAAGTTTTAGAGAAAAATTAAAAAAAGTTTTATCGCAAATAGAGGTTAATATAGATTATCCAGAATATTATGATATAGAAGTAATAACAGAAGAAAAAATTAAAAATATAATAAAAAAATTAAAAGAAAAATTAATAGATTTAGTAAAAGATTCAGAAAATGGTATAACTATTAAAAATGGCATAAAGACAGTTATAGTAGGAAGACCTAACGTAGGAAAATCATCAATTTTAAATAAACTATTAAAAGAAGAAAAAGCAATAGTTACTGATATAGAAGGAACAACTAGAGATACAGTAGAAGGGGAAATACTATTAGATGGAATTTTACTTAATATAATAGATACAGCTGGAATAAGAAAAACGGAAGATAAAGTAGAAAAAATAGGTGTGGAAAAGTCTTTATCTAAAATAGAAGAAGCAGACTTAGTAATATTAGTTATAAACGGAAGTGAAGAGTTGACTGAAACAGATAAAGAATTATTAGAAGAAACAAAAGACAAAACGAGAATTATAGTTATAAATAAGAATGATTTAAAAAATAAAGTAAATTTAAATAATAATAATATAGTATATACAAATACCCTAACAGATGAAGGAATTTTAACACTAGTAGAAAAAATTAAAGAATTATTTAATTTAGAACAAATAAAAACTAAAGACTATACATATTTATCAAACACTAGACAAATAACACTAGCCAAACAAGCATTAAAAAATTTATTAGATGCAGAAAAAGGAATAGAAGAAAACTTACCAGTAGATATGGTAGAAATTGATTTAAAAAATTGTTTTGAAAATTTAGGTGAAATAATAGGTAAAAATTATAGTAATGAAATTATCGATAATTTATTCAAAAATTTTTGCGTAGGAAAATAGAAGGAGAATAAAATGAAATATGAAATAATAGTAGTAGGAGGGGGTCATGCAGGATGCGAAGCATCACTTGCTTCTGCTAGAATGGGACATAAAACTTTACTAATAACTGGAAATATAAAAAATATAGCAGACATGCCGTGTAATCCTTCTATAGGAGGACCTGCTAAAGGAGTAGTAGTTAGAGAAATAGATGCCTTAGGAGGAGAAATGGGGAGAAATGCTGATAAGGCATGTCTTCAAATTAAATTATTAAATACTAAAAAAGGGCCAGCTGTATGGGCATTAAGATCACAAGCAGATAAAATAATTTATCCACAAGAAATGTTGAAAACTATTAATTCCACACAAAACTTAGAAGTAAAAGAAGGAATGGTAGAAGATTTAGTAGTAAAAAACAACAAAATTAAAGGAATAATCCTATCAACAGGAGATTTAATAGAAGCTGATGCTGTAATACTTACAACAGGAACTTATTTAAAAGGAGCAATATTAGTAGGAGATAGTAAAACTCCAGGAGGACCACACGGAGAAAAAGAATCAAAATTCTTATCTAATAAATTAAAAGAATTAGGATTTAACATATTAAGATTAAAAACAGGAACACCACCAAGAATAGACATAAATACAATAGATTTTTCAAAAACAACTATAGAAACTGGTGATGATAAGCCACTAACTTTTTCATTTGACAACAAAATTTACTATGATTATAAAAATCAAATACCATGCCATTTAATTTATACAAATGAAAAAACTCATCAATTAATACAAGACAATCTAGATAAATCTAGTATGTATAGCGGATTAGTAGAAGGAATAGGACCAAGATATTGTCCATCTATAGAAGATAAGGTAGTAAGATTTCAAGATAAAGAAAGACACCAATTATTCTTGGAACCAGAAAGTAAAATTATAGATGATAAAACATATGGAAATACAATATATCTTCAAGGTTTTTCAACTTCTATGCCACATGATGTACAAGAAGAAATGGTACATTCATTAAAAGGATTAGAAAATGCAAAAATATTAAAATATGCATATGCAATAGAATATGATGCCATAGATTCAAAACAATTAAAACAAACACTAGAAACAAAATTAGTAGAAAATTTGTATACAGCTGGACAAATTAATGGAACAAGTGGATACGAAGAAGCAGCAGGTCAAGGATTATTAGCTGGTATAAATGCTTCACTAAAATTATCAGGAAAAGAACCCCTAATACTGAAAAGAAATGAATCATATATAGGAGTTCTAATAGATGATTTAGTAACTAAAGGTGTAAAAGATCCATATAGATTATTAACATCACGTGCAGAATATCGTCTTCTTCTAAGAAATGATAACGCAGATTTGAGATTAAGAGAATACGGACATTTGGTAGGATTATTAGATGATGAAAGATATAAAAAATTTAAAACTAAAAAAGAAAATATTAAAAAATTAGAAGAAATTTTAAAAAATAATAGAATAACTCCTAAAAAAGAGATAAATGAATACTTAGAAAGTATAAATACATCAAAATTACAAGATGGAATATCTTTATATGAATTATTAAAAAGACCAGAAATAAAAATAGACTCATTAACAAAATTTATAGATATCCCATATGATAAAGAAGTAAAAGAACAATTAGAAATACAAGCTAAATATGAAGGATATATTAAAAAAGAGGAAAGATTAGCAGAAAGGATGCTAGAACTAGAACAACTTAAAATAAGAGAAAATATAGATTATAATAAAGTTGATAACTTAGCCAGTGAAGCAAGACAAAAACTGATTGAAATAATGCCAACAACTATAGGTCAGGCATCTCGTATATCGGGAGTTAATCCAGCTGATATTTCAATATTAACAGTATATTTAAGGAGGCATCCATCTCATGACTAATGAAGAGTTTATTTTTGAACTAGAAAAATTAGGTATAGAAGTAAATAATGAAAAATTAGATAAATTAGAAAAATTTTATAATCTATTAATAGAGTGGAATAATAAAATAAATTTAACTAGAATAACTTCAAAACAAGATGTATATCTAAAACATTTCTATGATAGTTTAACACTAATAAAAGTAATAGACTTAAATAAAATATCTACACTTTGTGATGTTGGAACAGGAGCAGGATTTCCTGGGATAGTCCTAAAAATATTTTATCCAAATCTAAATATAACCTTAGTTGATTCTTTATTAAAAAGAGTAAAATATCTAAATACAGTAATAAAAGAACTAGACTTAGAAAATATAGTCGCAATTCATAGTAGAGCAGAAGATATAAAAGAAAAATATGATATCGTAACCGCAAGAGCAGTTGCTAATATAGAAAAATTATTAACGTATACAATGCATCTATTAAAAAAAGATGGTAAATTAATTGCTATGAAAGGCAACATAGAAGACGAAATGACTAAAGAGGTACAAGAAAAAATTTCTAAAAAATATAATATTGAAAATATATTAAGATTTTATTTACCAAAAGAAAATTCTAACAGATCTTTAGTAATAATAAAAAACAAATAAACTCCAACAGGAGTTTTTTAAATGTAAATAAATTAACGTAAAGATAAATAAAATATTGAAAGTATAAAAGCAATGTTCTATAATTAAGTATAAGATAGAAAAGAATGGGGTAAAATATGAATGAAGTAAGAGATGAAATAACACAATTATATTTAGATGACATAATACCTAATAGATTTCAACCACGTGAAATATTTGATGAAAAAGCATTAAAAGAATTAGCAGCATCTATAAAAGAACATGGTGTTATTCAACCAATTATAGTAAGAAATATAGGCGGGAAATATGAAATTATCGCAGGAGAAAGAAGATATAAAGCAAGTGCCTTAGCAGGACTTACTAAAATACCAGCTATAATTAGAAATTTAGATGATAAAGAATCATCAAAAGTAGCCCTATTAGAAAACTTACAAAGAAAAGATTTAAATGCAATAGAAGAAGCAAGAACTTATCAAAAAATATTAGAACTAGATGAAATGACTCAAGAAGAACTAGCAAAAACGATGGGTAAGAGTCAATCCGCAGTAGCTAATAAAATAAGATTATTATCTTTACCTGATGAAATTCAAACTGCACTTCTAAAAGAACAAATATCAGAGCGTCATGCAAGATCACTATTAAATATTCCAAATTCAGCAGAACAAATTGAAATGTTGAAAAAAATAATAACTAACAAACTAAGTGTGAGACAATTGGAGGCAGAATTGAAAGCAAAAGAAGAACCAAAAGAAATAGCATCATCAGCACAAATAAATACTAATCCATTAACACCAGATGCAAATCTATTAACATCTTCTAATCCATTTGGAGAAATCAAAATAGCTCCTCCAACTGAAAATGAAGAAATAGAACCAATCGATTTTTCATCTGAAGAAGATGATGAAGAAGAAAACGACGAAAAATTTAATGATATTTCTATCCCATCAATTGACGAAGTAAAAGCAAATACAGAAGATGTTGGAACACAAAATAATTTTAATCTAGATAGTTTATTAAATATAAACACATTAAATCAACATAAAACAACTGCAGAAAAAATCATAGAAAATGATGACGAAAAACATAATGTAGTAGAAGAAAATTATTTTCAAAGTCCAGATTTTACAGTTATTCCAACGCCTAAAGAAGAACCAGTTTATACATTAGAAACAGGAAAAGAAAAATTATTAGAAGTAATAAACGAATTAAAATCTAAAGGTTTAAGAATAGATGTTCAACAAATGGACTTAACAAATACATTCCAAATAATAATAAAACTAGAAAAGTAAAATATTTCTAGTTTTTCTTTCTTATAAGTACAAAAATATCTAATAATTTGATACAATAATAAAGAAATAAGAAAATAGGTGAGAAAATGGGAAAGATAATATCATTAGTAAATCAAAAAGGTGGAGTAGGAAAAACAACAACTAGTATAAATTTAGCAGCTTCACTAGGATATTATGGTAAAAAAGTATTATTAGTTGACCTAGATCCACAAGGTAATACGACAACAGGAATAGGTATAAATAAAGGAAAAATAACATATAACTTGTATGATGTATTAATAGGAGCATGTAATATAAAAGATTCGATTATAGTTACAAAATTCAAAAACTTATCAGTATTACCAGCAAGTATTAATTTATCTTCATTAGAAGCAGACTTGAGAGATAAATCAGATATTATAGGGTTAAGAGGAGAACAACTAAAACATAATTTAAGTGAAGTAAAAGATGATTATGATTATATAATAGTTGATTGTCCACCAACACTATCAATATTGATAACAAATGCCTTAACAGCATCTGACTCAGTAATAATACCAGTACAATGTGAATTCTTAGCCTTAGAAGGAATAGTACAATTAATAAAGACTATAAGAATTGCACAAAAAAACTACAACCCAACACTAGATGTAGAAGGCGTATTACTTACAATGTTAGACTCCAGAACTAAGTTAGGCTTTGAAGTAATTGATGAAATAAAAAAATATTTTAAAGAAAAAGTTTATAATACAATAATACCAAGATTGGTAAAATTAACTGAAGCTCCTTCACATGGAAAACCTATAATAGATTATGAGTTTGACAGTAGAGGATCTCAAGCTTACTTAAATTTAGCGAAGGAAGTGATTGAACGAAATGAATCAAGAAATTAGAAAAAAATCATTAGGAAGAGGACTAGAAGACTTATTCCAAGACGATACATTAGATTATGAAAAAGTAGAACAAAAAATATTAAGAGAAACACCACATGATGAAATAGTTCAAATTAATATAGATGAACTAAGACCAAATCCATATCAACCTAGAAAAATATTTAATAAAGAAGCTTTAGAAGAGTTAGCAACTTCTATAAAGGAATATGGAGTATTTCAACCTATTATTGTAAAAAAATCTATAAAAGGATATGAAATAATAGCTGGAGAACGTCGTGTAAAAGCATCAAAATTAGCAGGTCTTGAAAAAATACCAGCAATAGTACGTGATTTCACAGATAATGAAATGATGGAAATTGCCTTATTAGAAAATTTACAAAGAGAAAATTTAAGCTCAATAGAAGAAGCAATAGCATATAAAAAATTACAAGAAGCATTAAGATTAACTCAAGAAGAATTAGCCAAAAAATTAGGGAAAAGTAGAAGTCACATAACAAACATGTTAGGATTATTGACATTACCAGTTGAAATACAAGAAATGGTAAATAATAAACAACTAACAATGGGACATGCAAGAGCAATATCAAAAATAGAATCAAAAGAGCAACAAGTAGCATTAGCAAAACAAGTTGTTTCTGAAGGAATGAGTGTAAGAGGAATAGAAAATCTAACTCAATTCGATAAAACAATAAAAAAGACTCATAGAATAGTAAGACATGAAAATACTAAAGAATATCAATATATAGAAAATATATTATGTGAAAAACTAGGTACTAGAGTAAGACTAAAAAGTGATAAGATAGAAATATCTTTTACAAATACTAAAGACCTAAATAGAATATTAGAAATAATGAACATAACAAAGGAGTAATATATGAAAATAAGCCCTGCCTTAATAGAAAAAATTATTTTTTCTATTGTAATAGTATTTATAGCAATTTTAATATATAAAGTATTTAAATATTTAATAGATAAAATAATAAATGTTTCAAACGAAAAGATTAGTAAAGAAAGTAAAAAGAAACTAAATACTATAAAAACTTTAATATTTAATATAATAAAATATGTAGTAATAACAATTTCAATATTATTTATATTATCTAAGTTTGGAGTAAATGTAACATCTATAGTAGCAGGACTTGGAATAACAACAGCTCTAATAGGATTGGCATTTCAAGATTTAGCAAAAGATATAATTGCAGGAGTATCTATAATTATAGAAAATCAATATGAAATAGGTGATTATATCGAAGTAAATGGATTTATGGGAGAAGTAATTTTCATAGGTTTAAAAAATACAAAAATAAGAAATTTTAAAGGAGCAACGTATATAATTGCCAACAGAAATATGGATAAAGTAATTAATTATTCACTTTATAATTCTAGAGCAGTAGTAGATATTGATATTGATTATATGTACAATCCAGATGAAATTATAAATTTATTAGAAAAATTCTCTTTAGAAGTTTCTAAAAATGTACCATACTCAAAAAATAAAATAGAAGTACTTGGCCTAAGTGAATTAAATGCTTCATCAGTAAGATATACACTAATACAAGAAGTAGAAAAGACAAAATATACACCAGCAGAAAGATTTATAAAAAAAGAATTAAAAAAGTATTTAGATAAAAATAATATTAAGATTCCATTTGATCAAATAGAGGTACATAATGGAAAATAAAACATATGGTATCGGAACAAAAGTAATTATGAAAAAAGGACATCCTTGTGGAGAAAATCTATGGGAAGTTATGAGATTAGGTGCCGATATAAAAATAAAATGTACAAAATGTGGCAGAACTATTATGATGCCAAGAATAGATTTCAATAAAAAAATTAAAAAAATAGTAGAGGAATAATATGAATAATAAAAAATTAAAATTAAAAAAATTTTATTTGCATCCAAATACAACTTTTTTAATACTAACTATTTTAGTAATGATTTTAAGTGGAATATTTTCTATATTCGAACTGCAAACTAAAGCAACGACAATAACACCAGAAACTGGTAATACGACATTAGATTTATTAGTTGTAAAAAATATGTTTAGTTATAACGGATTACAATATATAATAAGTAATTCAATAAAAAACTTTTTACAATTCACACCACTAAGCAGTCTTATAGTTTCAATGATAGGAATTGCCGTTGCAGAAGCAAGTGGACTAATAGAGACATTCACTAGAAGACATTTAAAAAAGATGGATCCGATGCTTTTAACTTTTTTAGTATTATTGACCGCAACAATATCATCTCTAATAAATGATGTCGGATATGGATTGTTAATACCATTAGTCGGCCTAGTATACTTTATATATGGAAGAAATCCTATTTTAGGAATAACAACTGCATTTGCAGGAGTTGCATTTGGATATGGAGTGTCAATATTTGTAGGTACTATGGAAGTATCGCTATTAGGTTATACAACATCAGCAGCAAGATTAATAGATAAAAATTATCACTTAGCTTTAACTGGAAATTTATTTTTTATAATAGCAGCAACATTAATAATATCTATAGTAGGAACATTTATAATAGAAAAAATAATAGCAAAAAAACTAGGACATTATAAAACTGAAGAACTAGATTCAAAAACAGAAGAATATAGAATAATAGATTTAGAAGAAGAAGAGCAAAAAGAAATAGAAAAAGATAGATTAGAAACTAGGGGTTTAAAAGGTGCTTTAATAACATCTATAATCATGCTGTTTATATTTGTATATTCACTATTACCAGGATTACCATTATCTGGAATGATGCTTGACTTAAATGAAAAAACATATTTACAACAATTATTTGGAACAAATGCTTATTTTAAAGATGGATTTACTTATATGGTAGCACTGTACTTGATTGTAACAGGATTAGTATATGGTATAAAATCTAAAACAATAAAAAATGATAAAGAAATCATAGAAAAAATAAATAATAGAATATCATCACTAGGTGGAATATTATTGACAATTTTTATAGCTTCACAATTTATAAATGTATTTAAAGAAACTGGTTTAGCTCAAATTATAACATCAATGATATCTAACTTTATGGAAAAAATGAGTTTAACTGGAATACCACTTATAATAGTTTCATTAGTATTTATAGCAATTATCAATATATTTAATACTTCACCTATCAATAAATGGAAAGTTTTGGCACCATCAATAGTACCTGTATTTATGCAGGCAAACTTATCACCTGGATTTGCTCAAATAGTAATGAGAGCTGGTTTATCTATGACAAATGGTTTTACTCCTTTATTAGCAGGATTTTCAATATATATTGGATTTTTAAATTACTACAATTTAAATAAAAATAGACCTTATGGAATAAATAAAACATTAAAATTATTATCACCTTATTTTATAATAATATCATTAACGTGGATTGGAATAGTTATAGGTTGGTATATATTAGGATTACCACTTGGAATGAATACACCATTGACAGTATAGGCATGAACTCATGCCTTTTTTATATAAATATGATATAATATGTTGCAGGAGGAAATTATGAGTTTAACAGCAGGAATAGTAGGACTACCAAATGTAGGTAAATCTACACTTTTTAACGCAATAACAAATCAAAAAATTTTAGCAGCAAACTATCCTTTTGCGACTATAGAGCCTAACGTAGGAGTAGTAACAGTACCAGATAAAAGAATGGACAAATTAAAGGAAATGTATAATCCAAAAAGTTTTGTACCGACAGCATATGAATTTACAGATATAGCAGGTCTAGTAAAAGGAGCAAGTACAGGTGAAGGATTAGGTAATAAATTTTTATCGCATATAAGAGAAACAGATGCAATAGTAGAAGTTGTAAGATGTTTTGATAATGAAAATATAATTCACGTAGAAGGCGCAATAGATCCAATTAGAGATATAGAAATCATCAATTTAGAATTAGTTATGTCAGATCTAGAAATAGTTAATAATAGACTTTCTAAAGTAGAAAAGAAGGCAAGAACAACAAAAGATAAAGATGATGTGCTAGAAGTAGAAATACTAAATAAATGTAAAAAATTATTAGAAGAAAACTTACCACTAAGAGGATTAGAATTAACAGAAGAAGAAGAAAAACTAATAAAATCATACAGTTTTATTACTATAAAACCTATTATATATCTAGCTAATATAAAAGAATCAGATATTGGAAAATCAGATAATGAATATGTAAAAAAAGTAAAAGAATATGCAGCTAAAGAAAACTCTAAAGTCGTAGTGTTATCAACAAAAACAGAAGAAGACTTATCCGAATTAGAACCAGTTGATAAACAAGAAATGTTAAAAGAATTAGGACTAGAAACATCAGGACTAGAACAATTAATACTAGCAACATACGATATCTTAGGGCTAGCAACATTTTTTACAGTAGGAACAGATGAAGTAAGAGCGTGGACATTTAAAAAAGGAACCAATGCTAAAAAATGTGCTGGAATAATACACTCTGATTTTGAAAAAGGATTCATAAGAGCAGAAGTAACTTCATATGATGATTTAATAAAATATGGAGATGAACAAAAAGTAAAAGAAGCAGGAAAGGCAAGACTAGAAGGAAAAGATTATCTAATGCAAGATGGAGATATTTGTTTCTTTAGGTTTAATGTATAATGAAAAGTAAAATAAGAATAATAGAATCAACAATGGAAGATGGAGTCTTTTCGTCAAATAAGAAATTTAACCCTGATTTATCAGAAGAACAAAGAGAAAAGAAATTAAAAGAAGTAAGAATAAATTTTGGTAATAAAAATAATTTTAATGGACTACATATGATTAAAACCACTCAAAAAGGTCCAACAAATAACTACGAATATGAAGATGGACTTTATTATGTAATAAAAGAATATCCAAATAAAAAAGATTATTGGGAAGATATAATAGTAGCAGATGTTGTTTTAATAGAAGAAAAATTAAAAGGCATAGTAGTAGGTCACGTAATGGCAGATTGTCCAATAGTAATAGCTGAAGATAGAAAAAAAGGTGTAACTGGAATGGCTCATTGTGGAGGAATATATGTAAATAGAGAGGTTCCTAAAAACATAATAGAAGCACTACAAAAAGAATATAATTCTTCCCCTGAAGATATCTATGTCTATATAGGAAGTAACGCTAAAAAAGAAAGTTATATATATGATAGATGGCCAGTATGGGCAACAAATAAAGTATGGAATAATCATATAGAAGAAAAAGAAGGAAATTATTACATAGATTTAGATGGAGCAATAATAGAACAATTAGAAAAATTAGGTATAAAAAATATTGAAATAAGTAAATATGATACAGTAAAAGATAAAATTCATTATTCACACTCAGCATCATATCATGGCAATAAAGATAAATTTGGTCAAAATTATGTAGGATTCTTATATGAATAAGTTAGACACAAGTCTAACTTTTTTTATAAAAATTATAGACATTAAAACATTGATTTGATATAATAAGCCCGAGTATTAAAAAAATACTCCTTGCGACTAGTGTCGCCGATAAGACCAAAAGGAGGTGTCGTAATGAATAAATATGAAATTATGTTCATTGTAAGACCTGATTTAGAAGCAGCAGAAATTAAAAACCAATTAGCTGCAGTAAAAAAGGTTCTAGCAGACGAAAAAGCAAAACTTGTAGATGAAAAAGACATGGGACAAAAAGAATTAGCTTACGAAGTTAAAAAATTCAATACAGGTTACTATTTCTTATTAGTAGCAGAAGCTGAAACTAAAGCTATTAATGAATTAGAACACACAATTAAAATTAATGAAAACATTATTCGTCATTTAATAGTTAAAGTTGAAGAATAATAAAAGGAAGATGTAATATGAATAAAGTAACTTTAATCGGAAGATTAACTAAAGATCCTGAATTAAGATATACTAGTAGTAATATCGCAGTAGCATCATTTACTCTAGCAGTAGATAGAGGATATACTAGCCCAAACGGAGAACGTCAAGCAGACTTTTTAAATATAGTAGTATGGAGAAAACCAGCAGAAAATGTTAAGAAATTTTTAACAAAAGGAAGCCAAGTAGCAGTCGATGGTTCAATCCAAACAAGAAGTTATGATGACCAAAATGGACAAAAGAGATATATTACAGAAATATTAGCGAATTCAGTAGAATTTTTAGGATCTAAAGGAAATACTTCTTCACAACAAGGAACTGAAAAATCAGCTCCAACACCTTATGATTTTGGAAATGAACCAGAACCAAAAGGAACTAATATAGATAGTAATCCATTCGCAGAATTTGGTTCTTCAATTGAATTAGAAGATAGCGATGATTTACCTTTCTAGACAGGAGGAAACAATGGCAGAATTTAGAAGAAAAAAGAAAGTTTGTGCATTATGTGCAGGAAAAACTATAGATTATAAAGATCCAGAAACTTTAAAAAAGTTTGTAAACGACAAAGGAAAAATACTTCCAAGACGTGTAACTGGAACATGTGCTAAACACCAAAGAGCAGTAGCTGCTGAAGTAAAGAAAGCACGTTCAATCGCTTTATTGCCTTATGCAAAATAAAAATCCATATAATGTGGATTTTTTCTTTTATTACAAAGTAAATCGTTCGACAAAAATAATAAATTATTATATAATAGAAATGATTATTAGGAGGCAGTATGGTTATAAGAAAAAACGCTAATAAAATAAAGAGAATGATTAAAAAGGCTAGCTGTATATTCCTAATTGGTCATAAAAATCTTGATTTAGATGCTATAGGAAGTCAGATTGGAATGTTGAAAATTGTAGAGCATTTTAATAAAAAAGCCTACATAATAATAGATGATGAATATCACGAACCCGGAGTAAGAAAAATACTTACTGAATTAAATGATGTTTTAAATATAATAAAGTCAGAACAAGTAAAAGAATTAAAAGATAAAAATAGTTTGTTAATAATTCATGATACTAACAAAAAAGAATTATTACAAAATAAAAAAATTATCGAAGATTTCAAAAATATAATGATAATAGATCATCATGACATAGATAAAAATAGTATAGATAATGCATATATGGTAAATGATGTTGAAACATCATCTACCTGCGAAATGATTGCAGAATTAATAGAAGAATATGAAATAGAAATAGAACCATATTATGCTACTGCAATATTATCAGGAATAGTTTTAGATACAAACAACTTCATGTTAAATGCCAAACCAGAAACATTTTATATGGCATATTTTCTAACAAGCCTAGGAGCAAGTGCTAAAAAAGTCCAATATTTATTAAAACAAGATCTAGAAGCTTACATTGAAAGAGAAAAATTATTCTACAATATAACTACAATAAGTGATAAAATAGCAATTACAAAAGGAAGTGCAAAAACAAAATATAGAAAAGAGGACTTAGCAAAAGTAGCCGATACTCTACTATTCTTCAATAATATAGAAACGTCTTTTGTAATAGGAAAAATAGGTAAAGATGAAATAGGAGTAAGTGCAAGAAATTTAGGAAGTTTTGATGTACTCAAAATATTAGAAAAACTAGGCGGTGGTGGAAGCGAAAGAGGCGGAGCCGCAGTTATAAAAAATAAAACAATAAAGCAAGTAGAAACTAAAATAAAAAATCTACTAACTAAGGAGGACTAATGGAAGTAATTTTTATAAAAGATTTAAGAGGACAAGGTAAAAAAGGAGACATAAAGAATGTTTCAGATGGATATGCAAAAAATTATTTAATAAAAAATGGATATGCAGTTTTAAAAACAAAAGAAGAGTTAGTTAGATTGGAAAAGGCTAATGCAAACAAATTAGCAGAAGATAAAGCTAACAAAGAAAAAGCAAAAGAGTTAAAAAATAAATTAGATGAAGTAACAATAGAATTTAAAGTTAAAACAGGTGAATACGATAAAGTATTTGGGAGTATATCTGTAAAACAAATAAAAGAAGAATTAAATAAATTAGGTTATAAAATTGATAAAAATCAAATTATGTTAGAAGTTCCAATTTCTGTATTAGGATTTCATAAAGTAGAAGTTGAACTATATTCAAATATAAAGGCGAATATTAAAGTACACTTAATAAAAGAATAAGAAAGATGAGGTGATAATATGCCAAGAGCATTACCAAATAATCCATCAGCTGAAAAATCAGTATTAGGAGCATGTTTTCTATCGAAGTATGCTCTACAAAAGGCAAGTGACGAATTATTGCCAGAATCATTTTACGACGATAAAAATGCTACAATATTTAGCACGATGTTACGTTTATTAGAAGAAAAGACACCTCTAGATTTAACTACTATTACTACATATTTAACAAATAACAATAAATTATCATCAGTAGGTGGAGTAGAATATTTAACAGAAGTAGTTAATTATGTACCATCAGCAGCTAACATTGATTATTATATAGATTCAGTAGCAGAACAAGCTATATTAAGAAACTTAATTATAACAGCTGAAGACATCGCATCATCTGCGTATACTTCAACAGAAAAAGTAAATGATCAATTAGACTTAGCAGAAAAGAAAATATTAGATGTTGTAAAAGCTAAAAAAACTGGAGACTTTAGAACTATAAAAGATATTATAAAAAAGACTACAGAAGACTTAGAAAAATTATCGGAAAAGAAAACTGAAATTACAGGATTATCTACTGGTATCACAGGATTAGATAAAATGACTTCAGGCTTCCACGAAAATGAATTTATAATAATAGCAGCACGTCCTGCTATGGGTAAAACAGCATTTGCATTAAATATTGCAACACATGTAGCTCTTCATCAAGAAAAATCAGTAATTATTTTTAACATGGAAATGAGTGCAGAACAATTAGCAACTCGTATACTATCATCTCTTGGTCAAATAGATGGGACAAGGTTAAGAACAGGAAATCTATTAAATAGCGACTGGAAAAGAATTAATGAAGCTGCTACACAATTATCAAATTCAAATCTTCTAATAGAAGATAAACCAGGAATTACAATAGGAGAAATAAAATCAAAATGCAGAAGACTAGCAGCATCAGATAAAGGATTAGCCCTAGTTGTAGTTGACTATATCGGACTAGTATCAGGCGGTAAAAATTATGGTGGCAACAGACAACAAGAAGTAGCAGATGTATCAAGATCACTAAAAACTATGGCACTAGAACTGCATGTACCGGTAATAGCCTTAGCGCAATTATCACGTCTAGTAGAATCAAGAGAAGAAAAAAGACCAATCATGTCAGATCTTCGCGAATCAGGATCAATTGAACAAGATGCTGACATAGTATCATTCTTATATAGAGCAGATTACTATGATAAAACAAAAGCAAGAGATGATGGAAATAGTGAAAGTGAATACATAATAGGAAAAAATCGTAGTGGACCAACAGGTTCAATAGATGTATTATTTAAGAAAAATACTTCTACTTTTGCTAATTTAATTAAACAGGAAAAAGGGGAAAATAATGAAACTTAGTAAAAAAATATTTATAGCGTTACTAATTCTTATAATAGCACCAGTCTATGTTCTTGCAACACTAACAACTCCAAAACAAGTATATAGAGTATATTTAAAAGGAAAAACAATAGGCTATATTAAATCTAAAAAAGAATTAGAAAACTATATAAATAACGAACAAGAAAAATTAAAAAAACGTTATAAAGTAGATGCAGTCTATATACCAGAAGATGTTAATATAGAAAAAGAAATAACATACTATAACAAAATAGATTCAGTAGAAAATATTTATAAAAAGATATCAAAACTATCATCTTTTACAATAGATGGTTATGAAATATCTATAAGTGGAACTAAAACACTTACTGGTAATAACGAATTAGTAGAAATAAAACCTCAAAAAATATACGTATTAAAGAAAAAAGTATTTAAAGATGCTGTTAACTTGTTAGTTAAATCATTTATTAATGAAAAAGAATATGATAATTTTTCTAACAATACACAACCTGAAATACTAGATACAGGAAAAAAGATAAATAAAATTTACTTAGAAAACAAAGTTAAAATAAAAAAAGATAAGATATCTGTAAATAATACAATATATGAAGATGCAAATGTTTTAGGAAAATATTTGTTATTTGGAACAACTTCTGATGGAGAGACATACACAGTTAAAGATGGCGATACAGTAGAAGATATAGCATTTAACCACAAGTTATCTACAAATGAATTTTTAGTTGCAAATCCAAAATTGAAATCATCAAATGTATTACTTTCACCAGGTCAAGAATTAAAAGTCGCAACCCTAAAACCACAGATTAATGTCGTAGAAGAATCAACTGTAGTAGAAAAAAGGGAAGAACCATATCAAACCGAAACAAAATATGATGACAATGAATATACTACATTCCAAAAAGTAGAAACACCAGGAGTAAAAGGTATGGCTAAAGTAACAAAAATTGTACAAAATATAAACGGAGTTCAAGTAAATGGTAAAGAAACTTCCAAGGAAATATTAAAAACAGCAGTTAATGAAGTTATTATAAAAGGTACTAAAAAAAGATCATCATATGGATATGGAGCTCCAATACCTACAGCTGGAAGTTGGGGATGGCCAGCAACTTGTACGAATATATCATCACCATTTGGGTATAGATGGGGAACTCTTCACGATGGAACAGATATAGCAGGATGTGGTTATAATTCTAATATATTCGCTGCACAAGCTGGGACAGTTGAAGTTTCTAAAAAGAAAAAAGGTGGATATAAAGGTGGATATGGAGATAATGGTGAATATATAATTATAAATCATCATAATGGCTACTATACTATATATGCACACTTATGTCCTGGATGTAGATATGTTAAAGAAGGGGACGAAGTAGTTAAAGGACAAGTAATAGGTGGAATGGGAGATACAGGTGCCGCAACAGCTATTCACTTACACTTCGGAATGTTTGTTGGAGGACTTCCATATTATGGAGGAAGACCAATAAACGCAATGAGGGCTTACTAATGAAAGTAATAACTTTAGGCAGTGGTTCAAAAGGAAATTGTGCATTAGTATTATCAGAAAATTCGGCCATATTAATAGATGCCGGCATAACATACAGATTAGTAGAAAAAAACTTAGAGAATATAAATCTAAGTTTTAATAATATAGATGGAATATTAATAACCCATTGTCATAAAGACCATACAGCACATTTAAAAACAATTATAAAAAACACCCAAATAAATGCATATATACCAAAAAAAATGTATGAAAGCATAAGAGATTTAATACCTATAGAAAGATGCATA
Organism: uncultured Erysipelotrichaceae bacterium; assembly: GCA_963535465.1. GTDB lineage: Bacteria > Bacillota_I > Bacilli_A > RF39 > UBA660 > CAUSWF01. The sequence goes on from CAUSWF010000003.1 coordinate 113,648, forward strand.
TTTATTAATGATGATTTTAATATAAATGATTTTAAGATAAAACTAATTCATACATCACATGATGCTCCATCTTCAGTTGGATACATAATAGAGAGTAATAATAAAAAAATGATGTATGTTACAGATACAGGATACTTAAATAGAAAATATGTCTTACCCTGCACTAACTTAGATATTTATTTAATTGAATCGAACCATGATGAATCAATGCTAATGAATGGTCCATATCCGCACTTTCTTAAAGCAAGAGTTATAGGAGATGAAGGACACTTATCAAATATTCAAACTGCAAAATTTTTAAAAAAAGTTGTAGGTAATAAAACTAAAATTATAATGCTACTGCATTTGAGTGAAAAAAATAACAATCAAGAACTAGCTTATAACACAGTTACAAAAGAACTAAATACTCAACAAATACAAGTACTAATTGCCAAACAAGATGAAGAAAGCCCTTTATTGGAGGTATAATGATAAAAATAATTTGTATAGGAAGTATAAAAGAAAAGTATCTAAAAGATGCAATAGAAGAATATACTAAAAGATTAAATAAATATGATAAAGTAGAAATAATAGAACTAAAAGATGAGGGGAAAGTAGAAGAATTTAAATCAATAGAAATAGAAGCAGATAAAATATTAAAACAAATAAAAGAAAAAGAATTTATAATAACATTAGAAGTAGAAGGAAAAGAAATAACTTCTCCAGAACTAGCCAATAAAATATCAAAAACATTTATTGAACACAACACAATAACTTTTATAATTGGAGGAAGTTATGGATTAAGTGATAAAATTAAAAATATATCAAACTTTCACTTATCTTTTTCAAAAATGACATTTCCTCATCAACTATTTAGAGTAATATTATTAGAACAAATCTATAGAGCATATAAAATAAATAACAATGAAAGGTATCATAAATGATAGGAAATAATTGGGATAAATATTTAAAAGAAGAATATGAAAAAGAATATTTTAAAAAATTAAAAATGTTCTTAGAAGAAGAATATAAAAACAAAACTATATATCCAAAAAAAAGTGACATATTCAATGCTTTTAAGTATACAGATATAAATAATTTGAAAGTAGTAATAATAGGTCAAGATCCATATCATGAAATAAATCAAGCTGAAGGATTAGCTTTCTCAGTGAAAGATATAGTAAAAAAGCCTCCATCACTTAGAAATATTTTTAAAGAACTAGAAGAAGATTTATCTTATCCATTCCCAAAAACTAATTCATTAATACCATGGGCTAAAGAAGGTATATTACTCTTGAACACAGTTCTAACAGTAGAAGAAGGAAAAGCTGCTTCTCATAAAAATAAAGGATGGGAAATTTTTACAGATAGAGTAATTGAAATAATAGATAATAATTGTAACAATATAGTATTTATATTATGGGGTAACTTTGCTATAACAAAAGAAAAATTAATAAAAAATAAAAACAATCTTGTCATAAAATCTGCTCATCCATCACCATTATCGGCATATAACGGTTTTTTTGGAAGTAAGCCATTCTCTAAAACAAACAACTATTTAAAAGCAAAAAATATTAAAGAAATTAATTGGCAAATAAAATAATACCTATCATATGATAGGTATTTTTTAATCTAATATTTGAAACATTTCTCTTTTTTCTTCACTGTAAAATTCTTTTTTCTTAAAGCCAAACATAAGACCTATAATATTGGAAGGAAAAGCAGACCTTAACTTATTATACAAAGTAACATAGTTGTTATAAAATTTAATAGAAGCATCTATTTCGTCTTCATTATCATCTAAAGCACCAATTAAATTAGAAATAGCTTCATTCTTAAGTAAATTATCATGAGTATCAACTATTGAAAGCAACTCACGATATATATCATCTAACTTCACATTTAATTCAAAATGATTTATATTATCATCTAATTTATCAAGATTAGCCAATTTATCAGATTTAAGTTCCTTATTTATAATAGGTTTTATTCTAATTAAAAAATCTCTTTTTTTATTAAGTAAATCTTCTATAGAATTTTCTGCTTCTTCCAATTTAATATTAAAATTACTATATTTATTATGAACTTTAACACTAACAAATAAAATAAAAATAATAAAAATACTACAACCACCAATAATATATAATGTCATATTTGCCTCCAACTATAGACTAATTATAACAAAATACTAGAAAAAAATAAATAATATGATATAATCTATACATGATTTTATAAAAGGAGTCATTATGCCTAAATTATTATTAAAAATATATTTAGAAAATAGCGAAGAAAAAATCTCATATAAAGTAAATGGATACATAAAAGATGATATAATTTACTACATTGGAGAAGATAAGGTAAAGACTAGTTATGATTATAAAAGTGATATATTAACTAGAGAAAGTAAGGAGTATTGTATGGAATATATATTTGATAAAGACAATTCATTCGTAACAATTGAAGATAAAAACTTAATGAATAAATTTAGGCTTGGCCTTACGGACATATTAATAAAAAAAATAAATCACAATTTAGAATTAGAATATAAAATAGAAGAAAATAAAATAAAATATAAGATAGAGGTAGAAAATGAGTATAATTAAAAATTTAACAAAAGATATAGAAAAAATAATAAAAGATGCAGGATATGAAGTAGAAAATTTAAAATTAGCAGCGTCTGGAAGAAGAGATTTAGGAGAATTTCAAATAAACGATGCGATGAATTTAAGTAAAAAGTATCACAAAAATCCAAGAGAAATTGCTGAAGATATTGTAAAAGAATTAGGAAAGGATAAAAGATTTACAAATATTAATATAGCTGGACCTGGATTTATAAATATTTCACTAGATAATAAATTACTAAGTGAAGAAATCACAAAATTAGGAAACAATCCAGAACTAAATATAGATAAATTAGATCCAAGAAAAGTAATAATAGACTATGGTGGTGCAAATGTCGCAAAACGTCTTCACATAGGACACATGAGAACTGCTAATATAGGAGAAGCTTTAAAACGTCTAGCTAATAAATTAGGATATAAGACAATAGGAGATGCACATTTAGGAGATTATGGAAGACCATTAGGATTTGTAGTTTTAGAAATAAAAACAAGATTTCCAGAATTACCTTATTGGGATGAAAATTACAAAGGCGATTATAGCGAAGTAAAGTTAAATATAACTAATGAAGAATTATTAGAAATATATCCAGTAGCATCTGCAAAAGCAAAAAGAGATCCAAAATTCTTAGCAGAAGGACGTGATATTACTGCTAAAATCCAATCAGGAGTAAGAGGATATTATGACTGCTATAAAAAAGTAGTAGAAATATCAATGGCTGATATTAAAAAAGTTTATGGATATTTAAATGTAAGCTTTGAATGGTGGAAGGGTGAAGCTGATTCTGCAAAATATTTTGATGAATTATACGAAATATTAGATAAAAAAGGTTTAACTAAAGAAAGTAATGGAGCATTAATAGTAGAAGTAAAAACTGATGAAGATAAAGCACCAATGCCTCCTGTAATAATTAAAAAATCCAACGATACAGTATCATACGAAACAACAGATTTAGCAACAATATTACAAAGAGAAAAAGACTATCAACCAGATGAAATATGGTATGTAGTAGACGAAAGACAATCACTACACTTTGAACAAGTATTCAGATGTACATATAAAGCAGGATTAGTACCAGAAACAACTAAATTAATACACATACCAAATGGAACTATGAACGGAAGCGATGGAAAACCATTTAAGACTAGAGATGGTGGAGTAATGGGATTAGAAGAATTAATTGACTTAGTATATGAAAAGACATATAAGAAGATTAATGTAGATACAGTACCAGAAGAATTAAGAGAAAAAGTAGCAAGAACAGTAGCAATAGGAACACTAAAATACTCAGACTTATTACCATTTGTATGTACAAATTACATATTTGATTTAGATAAGTTCTCAGAATTAGAAGGAAAAACAGCTCCATATCTACTATATTCAACAACAAGAATGAAATCACTTCTACAAAAAGCAGGAGATTTTAAATTCAATACTATTCATAATATTTATAGTGAAACTGAAAAAGATATAGTATTATCTATCTTAGAATTACCAAGAGTATTAAATAATTCATTAGAAAATAAATCATTAAATGAAATATGTGAATATTTATATACATTAACATCAAAATATAATAAATTCTATGCTGAAAATAAAGTATTAGTAGAAGAAGATAATGCTAAGAAAGAATCTTGGCTAATGTTAACAAAACTTGTTTATGATATAAATCTAATATTATTTGACATATTGGCAATAGAAGTACCAGAAAAAATGTAAAAAAAGTCTTGTTTTTCTCTCTTGCCTGTGATATAAGTTTACTAGCGTTTTTTCAGAGGAGGACAACTATGAAATTAAGTTCAATGAAAAAAGAACAATTAGAACTATTAACAAAGATTGATTTAACTAAATTAATTCTTGAAGATAGTAAGAAAACAATGACAACAGCAGAATTATTTAAAGAAATAATAAGACTGCTTGAATTGCCTGCGTCAACATTTGAAAATAAAGTAGCTGACTATTATACAGCACTATCTACTGATAAAAATTTCATTCTATTAGATGATGGTAAATGGGACTTAAGAAGTCATCATAAATCAGATAAAGTAATAGTAATGGATGACGAAGATGATGAAGAAGAACTAGACACAGAAGATGAAATAGAACAAGAGGAAGAAGACGACTTATCTAATGTTTATAGCGAAGATGATGATTTTGGAGATGATTCAGATGATGATGACTTCAAAAATCTAGTAGTTGTAGATGAAGATGAATTAGAAATGTAAGGAGAAATAGGATTTCTCCTTTATTGTTTATAAATAATTTGATATAATATCAGTGATTTTGAGAGGGAAATATGATAGAAAGATTAGAAGCAATGTTAAATAGATATAACACTTTAGGTACTGAATTAACAAAAACTGAAGTACTAAGTGACCCTAATAAGACAAGAGAGTATTCAAAAGAAATGTCTAATATGGAAGAAGTTATAACTAAATATAAAGAATATAAGCAAACGTTAGAAGATATAGAAGCAGCAAAAGAAATGCTAAAAGATGATGAATTAGGTGAATTTGCTGGTGAAGAATTGAAACAAGCAAATGAAAAAAAAGATATATTAGAAGGAGAACTAAAGATATTATTAATACCAAAAGATCCTAACGATGATAAAAATATTATTGTAGAAATAAGAGGAGCTGCAGGTGGAGATGAAGCTAATATCTTTGCAGGAGACTTATTTAAAATGTATTCTAAATATGCAGAAAGCCAAGGCTGGAAGACTAAAATACTAGATGCAGTAGAAGGCACTGCAGGAGGATTTTCTCAAATAGAATTCTCAGTAACTGGAGCAAATGTATATTCAAAATTAAAATATGAATCAGGATCTCACAGAGTGCAACGTGTACCAGTAACAGAAGCAAACGGTAGATTGCAAACATCAACAGCAACAGTTCTAGTTATGCCTGAAGTAGAAGATATATCAATAGATATAAATATGAATGATTTAAGAATTGATGTATATTGTGCATCAGGTCATGGAGGACAAGGAGTAAATACAACACCATCTGCTGTAAGAATAACACACTTACCAACAAATACAGTAGTAACATGTCAAAATGAACGTAGCCAAATACAAAATAAAGAACAAGCAATGAAAGTTTTAAGAGCAAGACTTTATGAACAAAAGCAACAAGAATTAGACGAAAGTGTTGGAAGTGAAAGACGAAATAAAATAGGAACTGGTAATAGATCTGAAAAAATAAGAACGTATAATTACCCACAAAATAGAGTAACAGATCATAGAATTGGTTATACTACTAAGAATCTAGATAGAGTAATGGAAGGTGATTTAGAAGATATCATTCATTCACTAATACAAGAAGATCAAACAAGAAAATTACTTGGAGAAACAGAAGAATAATGACAATAGAAGAATTATTAATATATGGAAAGTCTTTAATACATAAAGATCACGCTAAAATGTTATTAGCAGAGTTACTAGAAGCAAATTCCTTAGAACTATTAACAATGCTAGATAAAAAAGTATCAATAGATATTGCGGATAAATATAAAAGTATGGTCAAAGCAGTAAAAGATAATAAACCAATACAATATGTATTAGGAAATGTAAATTTTTATGGAAATACATTTTATGTTAATGAAAATGTATTAATACCACGTTTTGAGACAGAAGAATTAGTAGAAACAGTTATAGAATATTCTAAAAAATTAGGTAATAATTTAGACATAGTTGATTTAGGAACAGGAACTGGAGTAATAGGAATAACATTAGATAAAAAGTTATCAACAAACACTGTGGATATTATTGATATATCTAAAGTGGCATTAGAAGTAGCCAAAATTAATAAAGAAAAAAATAATTCTAAAGTTATTTTAATAGAAAATGATTTTTTAGAAGGAATATCTAAAAAATATGACATTATAGTATCAAATCCACCATATATTAAAACAGATGAAGAAATAGAAGAAATAGTAAAGAATAATGAACCGCATCTTGCACTATATGCTGGAGATGATGGTCTTGATTGCTATAGAAAAATATTAAAAAATATTTCAAATAATATGAAAGATAAATGCCTAATTGCCTTTGAAATAGGTTATGATCAAGCAAATGACTTAGATAAATTAACTAACGAATATTTAAAAGACGTAAAAACTATAGTAAAAAAAGATTTGCAAGGAAGAGACAGGATTTTCCTAATATTAAAAAATTTACAGTAAAAAAGGCTAATTAATTGACTAAATAGCCTTTTTTTCATATCATATAATTGAGGTAATACAAATGAAAATAATTAAAATTAAAGGCGGAAATATATTAAAAGGAAAAATAGAAGTAAGTGGTGCCAAAAATGCAGCAGTTGCACTTATTCCAGCATCAATTTTATCCGATGATATAGCAACAATTTATAATGTTCCAGAAATAACAGATATAGTTGCACTAGAAGAAATATTACGTGTATTAAATTGTAAAACAGATATCGATAAAGATAGAATGACAATTGATACAAAAAATATGAAAAATATAGAAATAGGAGAAGAAATATCTCAAAAATTAAGAGCATCATATTATTTCATGGGAGCACTACTTGGTAAATATCATAAAGTATCAATGTATTTCCCAGGTGGATGTTCTATAGGCACAAGACCAATAGATTTGCATCTAAAAGGATTTGAAGCATTAGGAGCAAAAGTTGAAAACAATAAAAATCAATATATCGTATCAGCAGATAAACTAAAAGGAGCAGATATATATTTAGATTTTGCATCAGTTGGGGCAACAATTAACATTATGTTAGCAGCAGTAAAGGCAGAAGGAACAACTACAATAGATAATGCGGCAAAAGAACCAGAAATTGTTAATGTTGCAACATACTTAAACTCTATGGGAGCAAAAATATCTGGAGCAGGAACTTCTAAAATTACGATTAAAGGCGTAAAAAAACTATCTAGAGCAATGGGAGAAATAATTCCAGATAGAATAGAAGCAGGAACTTATATAATAATTGGAGCATTAACAGGAGATAAATTAAGAATAGAAAAATTAATTCCTGAACATATAGAATCCCTAATTTCAAAATTAGAAGAAATGAAAGTTGATATAAAAGTAGGAGAAGATTACGTAGAAGTAAGTAAAATGGACAACTTATTACCAGTTGATATAAAAACTGCAGTATATCCTGGTTTTGCAACAGATTTACAACAACCACTAACAGTATTACAAACTCAATGTAATGGTAAATCTACTGTAACAGAAACAATATATGAAAATAGATTTATGCATATAGCATATTTAAATGAAATGGGAGCAAAGATTACAACTAATAATACAAAAGCTATAATAGAGGGAAAAACTAACTTAAAAGGATGTGAAGTAGCCGCAACAGACTTAAGAGGTGGAGCAGCTATGGTAGAAGCAGGATTAATAGCAAAAGGAACAACAATAATAACAAAACCAGAACATATTTTAAGAGGATATTCTAATATTATTAAAAAATTAAAGAAAGTAGGAGCAGAAATATCAGTAGAAGAAGTTAAATAATTAACTAAATTATTATAAAATATTGCAAAATATGAAAAACACTGATACAATATAGGAGCAATTTATATCTATGGCAAGAACTTGTCATGGCGGAAGGAGTACTAATATGAAAAAAAATATACATCCAAATTATCAAGATTGCGTAGTAACATGTGCATGTGGAAATACATTCAATGCTAAATCTACAAAATCAGAAATAACTGTAGAAGTTTGTTCTGAATGTCATCCATTTTATACTGGAAAACAAAACAGAGCATCTCGTACAGGACGTGTTGATAAATTCAATAAGAAGTATGGTTATACACAAAAAGAAAATGCATAATGCATTTTTCTTTTGTTATATACAATTAAAAGGCTACTCAGTAGTTTTTTTTATTACAATTATATTGTATAATGAATTAGAGGGATAATATGAGAATAGGTATAGCTAGTGACCATAGAGGTTACAAATTAAAAGAACAACTAAAGCACATGTTAGATTATGAATTTATAGACTACGGAACATATTCTGAAGAATCATGTGATTATCCAGACTTTGCTTTTAAATTAGGAGAAGCAGTAAGAGATAATAAAGTAGATTTTGGTGTAGCAATATGTGGGTCTGGTATAGGCATAAGTATTGCCTGCAACAAAGTAAAAGGCATAAGATGTGCAAAAGTAGATAACGAAGAAGACGCAATATACACAAGAGAAGATAATGATGCAAACATAGTAGCCTTCACTTCAGAAAAAACAATAGAAGAAGCAGAACTTATAGTTAATAATTTTATAAATACTAATTTCTCTAACCTAGAAAAGCATCAAAGAAGAATTGATAAAATAAAAGATTATGAGGATTTAAATGAAAAGTAAGTATTTTTTATACATATTTGTAATAATGTTAACGATATGGAGTATGGATTCTATAAATATTAATGCAATATTTAAGAAAAATAGAAGATATCAAGCATTAACATTTTATCTATTACTAATATTAGGAATAGCATATTTAGTTACTAACTTCATAATAGATGTAACAACATCATTTGGAATATAGGAGATATTATGAAAAACGAATTAATTAAAGCAATGATAATAGTATTAACATCTTTTGTAGCATCAGCTATAATTATGATATTTATGAAAAAAATTGCTAAACACTTAGGAGCAATAGATATGCCAAGAGAAGAAGAAGAACACAGGCATATACATAAAAAAGCTACTCCAAAATTAGGAGCGGTTGGAATATATTTAGCATTTTTAATAGGGTTTATGTTGTTTGGAGAGCAAAGTACTAGAATGAATTCTATACTAATAGCAACATTTATTATAATATTAACAGGTATATCTGATGACATAAAACCAATACGAGCAAGAAACAAATTATTAGGACATATAATTGCTGCTTCAATTATAGTATTTTATGGAAAAATATTGCTAACAGGAGTACAAGTATTTGGGTTTGTAATAGATTTTGGATTGTTTGCATATCCTTTGACAATATTATTCTTAGTAGCATGTACAAATATAATAAGTTTAATAGATGGATTAGATGGATTAAGTGGAGGAATATGTACTATATTTTATATATCAGTACTAATACTAGGATTCTTCCAATGGAGAATGGGAACTCTAGTAATGATATTAGGGTTAATTATGTTAGGATCAACTCTAGGATTCCTAGTACATAATTTTTATCCAGCATCAATATTTGCAGGTGATTGTGTAGGGTTTGAAGGATTCATGATAGGTATAATAACTCTATTAGAATTTAAAGGACTAGCATTAATATCATTCTTTATACCAGTTGCTATATTAGGAGTACCAATATTAGATACACTTTTTGCAATAATAAGAAGATTATTAAAAGGACAGCCTCCATTTAAAGCAGATAAAGAACATTTACATCACCAACTACTTGGAATGCATCTTTCACAAAGAGCAGCGGTTTTAGTAATATATTTGATAGAGTCACTATTTGCAGGTGCATCATTGCTATATGTTTTGGCTGATAACAGTATATATGGATTGGTATTATATGGAATAATAACTGTGATAGTAATATGGTTTGTTTTACATACTTCGATAATATCTGAAAATAGTAAAACCATAACAAAATCATTGATAAATCGAATAAAAAACATAATAAATATAAGAAAGACTAGACAATAGTCTTTTTTACTATCTAGAAAAAATATTAATTTTGTGCTATATTAAAGATACAAAAGGAGGCGATAGTATGGAGTTAAGAATACATGGAAAAGAATTAAAGATTACCCCAGCTATGAAAGATTACGTAAAGGAAAAAGTAGAGAGAATTCTAAAATATATAGATGATGCAGAGAACGTAAGAGTATCAGTAATGGCTAGTGTAAAAAAATTTAAACAAAGTGTAGAAATTACCATACCATTAAAGTCATTTATAATTAGAGCAGAGGAGACACAAGAAGATTTCTATGCAGCAGTAGATAAAGCTGTAGATAAATTGCAACGTCAAATAAGGAAACAAAAGACTCGTCTTGTTTCAAAAAAATTAAAAGAAAAAACAAATAAAGATTTTATCTTAAAAGAAATAGAAACAGTAGAAACTGAGAAAAATAAAGTAGTAAAGAGAAAGAAAATAGAAGTAAAACCAATGAATGAAGATGAAGCCATTCTTCAAATGGAATTATTAGGACATGAATTTTATCTTTATATAGATGAAAAAACAGATAAGTCAACAGTAGTTTATAAGAGAAAAGATGGAAATTATGGAATAATAAGTGCAGAATAACAAAAAAATATATTAAAAGGAAGAAATAGATAATACTTCCTTTTTTCTTATGACAATCTAAATAAAGTCAAGTACTATTTTTAATACTTATTTTTGAAATGAA
>CAUSWF010000004.1:0-75784 GCA_963535465.1 uncultured Erysipelotrichaceae bacterium
AAATTGAATTAAAAGTCTCATCAATTTACTAAGTTCATTATACGTGATATAATATAAAAAGGAGTGATATTATGGATTTTAAAAAGATGAGAGATTATACACATGAAGAATTTGTTAATCTAATATTAAACTTAAATGAAGAACAATTGTTAAAATTAAGTGCTAAATATGGTGGATACCCAGTTTTATTTAGAATGGCTTTGGATGATAGAATTAGTCATATACCTTTTATTCAAACTGGTGCAGCAATTATTATAAGGAATGAAAACGGACAAATTCTTTTACAAGAAAGAACTGATAGAAATAAATGGGGACTTCCTGGTGGATGTCAAGATTTAGGAGAAGATTTAAGAATTACTGCTGTAAGGGAAGCTTATGAAGAAACAGGAATTAAATTAGATCCAAATGATATAGAGTTAATTGATACTCTATCTGGTGAATCTAGAAAAAATAGTTATCCTAATGGGGATATAGTTTATAATAACACTTCTTTATATTTAGTAGATGTTAGTATGGAAGATGCAACTAATTTAAAAGGAGATTCTGAAACAAAGAGATTAAAATTCTTTAATCAAGATGAATTACCAGAAAATTTGATGGATGCAGATTTAATTAAGTCATATATTAATCATTTAAATAAAAAGCATAGGTAATATAATTTATTAATTCCTAGATACAGTTTACTATGGAAGCCGAGTAGACCCAAACAGACCAAATGTTTTGCCCATGTGGCAGTGGTAAGAAATATAAACAATGCTGTGGTAAATAGTCGTTTAAGCCATAAACGTACGGGTTTTAGCAAAAATACCAAATTACGAAAAGTTGCAATTTATTGCAATTTTTTTGTTTTAGATACAGTAAAAACTGTATCTAAACCTATATTTTAAAAAATAAGGCTCTTATAAATAAAGAGCAAAATAAAAAAATATCCCTTGCCCCACAGTTAATGGTAATTTTTTTTAAAAAGAAGATAATCATTATTGATTATCTTCTTTTTCATCTATAGGAATAAATAAATCTCTTATATCTACATTTAATACTTCAGCAAATTTCCAAATTGTGCCCAAACTAAATGTTTGATGGTATTTTTCACTTTCAATATTCATTATAAATCCATCACTATAATTACATAATTCAGCTAATTGACTTTGAGTCAGCCCTTTTAACTTTCTTTGTTTTTTAAGGTTTTTAGCTACAAGATAGTAAATATAATTTTCATTATTTTTCTTTATCAATATAGCATCACACCTTTCTAATAATATTTTCTCACTTACTCGGTGGAAATATACTCACTCATTCGGTGAGATTTATGCTATAATAAAAATGAAAGGAGTAGATGATATGAAAAGATGTAGATATTGTCAAACAGAAATTGACAAGAAAGCTAAAATTTGCCCACAATGCCGTAAAAATCAATCTGGCCCTCTTGCATCAGTATTTAGAGCATTTTTTGGCGTAATTATTGTTTTGATTGGAATCAGTGTTATTATTAATGCAGTAAGTAATGTAGGTGAGGATAAAGATAAGTGCTACATTAGTTTAGATGAATTCAATAGAATTAAAAATGGTATGTCATATGATCAAGTTAAAGAAATAGTTGGTTGTGAAGGTACAGTTAATTCTGATACTGAAATAATGGGCTCAAAAATGACAATTTATTCATGGTATGGGAAAGATGGCATATCAAATGCAAATGTTAATATACAAGATGGAAAATTAATTAATAAGACTCAAATTGGTTTAAAATAGTTTTGTTTGGGTATGTACAATTTGGATATAGTGTGCTAGAATGAACTTATATGATACGAGTGTATTTCATTTTAATAATGAAGTAGACTCGTTTTTAGTTACATAGAATAGGACGGAGGAATGTTATGAAAGTAAAAACTACTAATGCACTTATGAAATATTTAAGAGATACTCATAATATATCAATAGCTAACTCTATAGATAAAAGAAACTTGATTAACATTGGTTACTACCATGGATATAAGGGTTATAGATATATAAGTAATCCAAATAATAGAGTTAATATTACAAACTTTCAAGAAATAGTATCAATAGTCAATTTTGATTCTAAACTAAAAAGCTTGTTATATCCACAATTAATGCAAATAGAAACTATCTCTAAAAATATTGTTTTGCAAATATTAGTAGAGGAATACAGAACAGATGAATTTAATGAAATATATGAAAATGGAATGACAGATTATAAAAATAGTAATCCAAATGACTATAAGATGAAAATGAAGCATAGATTAGGAGTTCAGAACAGTATATATTCAGCATTATCAAGAAGCTATAATAATGACAATAAAATTGTAAGTCATTTTTATTCAAAAGATAGACATATCCCAATATGGGGAATATTTGAAATAATAACTTTAGGTACATTTGCTGATTTAATAAAAAGTCTAGAATTAAAAGCAAGAATAAGAATAGATAAAGAAATGAAAATAAATATTTCATATGATACTAATGCTAAGTTTCCTGAAAGAATAATTTATTTAATTAAGGCACTAAGAAACTCCGTTGCCCACAATGATGTAGTATTTGATGTAAGATTCAAAGATAGTAATATCAATTCTAAACTATGTAAATATATAGAAAGTGAAATAGGCTGTACAAATATTGATTTTAGCACTATTACTGATTATATTTTAACAATAGCATTTTTACTAAAAAAATATAAAATATCAAAAACAGAATTAAATCATTTTATAAATGAATATGAAAACATTATAGAAGAATTTAGAAACAATATTCCTTTCAATATTTACAGTCAAATAATTCACACAGACACAAAATTAAAATTGACACAATTACGTAAATATATAAAAAAATAAACAAAATGTTGAATAAATTATGCCAATATGGTATATTATATATGTGAACAGCGATGGTGTATCTTCGGATCCCATCTGGGCAAGTCGGATGCGTCTGACTTGCTTTTTTGTTGAAATATAAAAAAGTTGCAAAAAATTGCAATAATCAAATTTTAGATCCAGTTTACTATAGAAGCCAAGTGAAATAGCGTGAGGCCAATTAGAGTCAAATAGAGCAATTTTTTTATCCATGTAGCAGTGGTAAGAAATATAAACAATGTCATGGTAAATAACTCGCAAACCCCAATAATATAAGGGAAAACGCGAATTTTTCTTTTCTTAAAATAACATAAAAATAGGTTAGTGCCACTTTGATACATCTTATTTAAAAATTTATATCTATAATATATATGAGTATCAGTAATAACAATAAGAAATATGATATAATAATATATATGAAAAATTACAAATAAATAATTATAATATAGAAGAGAGTATGTGTATGAATGTAAGAGAAATATTATTAGAAGTATTAAAGGAAGCTTGCGAAGGCTTAATTAAGATAGATGATTTAGAATATAATATAAATTTTAATACTTTTATTAGTCATGAACCTTTATTAATAAATGATAATAATTCTTTTAGTATTAACATAAATAATCTAGATTTATTAGTAGAAAAAATAAAAGAATACTTATTATTAGAATCAAAATTAGATAGAAAAAAATATTCATTTTTATCAGAAAAAGATTCGATAAAATTATTAATATTATATCTATTTATAAATGCTTCAACAAAAGATTTAAATGATATAAATCAATATGTAGAAAAATATATAAGTTTTCTTAAAGATAATTTATTTGAAGAAGAAATATTATTAAGAAATTCAAATTTGTTTGAGGAAGATATTTTAAAGATTAATAGAGTTAAACAATCTGTTTTTATGGAAACTCCATATAAAATAGAAATGTCATTAATGGATAAAAATAATTTTGATAAAGAATTTGTATTACCAGAAATATCATATGCAATAACAGAAGAAAATGGGGAAAAGATCTGTTATGTATATAGTATTATGAACAAAAATAAAGAAACAAAAGATGAAACAGCAGAACAAATTAAGTATAAAAAGAGAATATCAAGATTACTTTATAAATTAGATAGAGGAATTTTTGATATTGAAACTGAAGAATTTAAGGAATATAAAGAAGGAAAAAGTGATTATTATCCAGAAAATGTAAGCGATGTATCAGTAAGTGCTGTTTTATCTTTATATATTTTCATTAATTTAATAAAAAATCATGTGAGTAAAATAAAAGCTGTACCATATTTACCAATGAGATATTTATCAAGAGAAAATGCTAATGAAAATTTTAAGGACATAGATAAAAAAGAAGAACTTGAAACAAGAAATAACGATATTCAAAGAAATGCAACAGATAAATTTATAAGAACGTTTAGAAGAGTAAGTTTGTATATACCAGAAATGACTATTGATAGTTATCCTTATGAGTATGACGAGTTCCTTAATTGTTCTTTAACAGAATGTAATAAAGAAGCAATATCAAATGAAATTACCGATTCAATACCAAATAGAATATAATTTGATAATATTTATAGATAAAATAATTATATTTAATTGGAGGATATTTTTATGAAAGAAAAAAGAAATTTTGTATTTAGGGTGACAATAATCCATCTATTAACTTATTTTATTTGTGGGCTTATTTTTTCTAAATTATTTAATTATGAGTATTTATTTAAACTAAATAATGTTAAATATTTTATGAGAGATGCATATTCTTCAGCGAGTTTAATAGGAATTTTAGTTCAGATAATAAGAGGAATAATATTAGGATTTATACTAATATGTTTTAAAGATAATATCTTAAAAAAGAAAAATGCATGGCTATACTTATGGCTAGTATTTATAGGATTAGGTGTTATATGTACACCAGCTGCCTCTCCAGGTTCAATTGAAGGATTAATATACACTAAATTACCACTAGAATTTCATTTAAAAATATTGCCAGAAATAATAATTCAGCCACTATTATTTTCGTTAATGATAACAAGCAATTTCAAATTTAAAATATCTGAAAGATTGAAAGCTCCAATGATAGTTACAAGTATTGCAGCAATAGGTTTTTCATTAAGTGGGATTATATTAGCTTTAGCATTAAAAATTAATTTTATGGAAAGTGCAAAAGATCCTTATGCGTTTATTGTAATGTTTATATCGTTAAGCATAGTTTTCTTTATGACTAAGCTTTATATGCAAAAAAGGAGTATAATTACAACAATATTGTATTATTCAGTTTGTTATTTTTCACTTGCGGTATTACCAACAATATATAATTATGAGACAAATTCATTGCTAAAATCTCCACTATCACTTTTATTTAGTGGATTACCTGTAATAGCAATAGCAATTTATTTGATAAAAAAAGGAGAAGATAATAATTAAAAGTAGTGCTAAAATAAAATATTAACAGTGTAAATTGATAATAAATAATAAAAAAATATATTAATTTTTATAAAAAAATAGTAAAATAATATCAACATCTTATGAAGAGTGATGGAGGGACTAGCCCGAAGATATCACACCAACCTATTAAATTAGGTGGTAAAGCTAGAACGATAAGGTAACTTTGAAAACATCCAAAGCTATCTTGGATGTTTTTATTTATATTAGAAAGGAGTAATAAATAGAAATATCCTCTTAAGATGTAATAAAAAGAAAAGAGGAAATAAAATGATAGAAAAAGTAAACCCAGCACATCCAGACAAAGTAGCTGATAGAATCGCAGGAGCTATAGTAGATTTAGCTTATAAGAAAAATAAAAAACCAACCATAGCAGTAGAAGTATTATTAGGACATGGAGAATGTAATGTAATAATTGAAACTAGTGAATTATTTAACAAAGAAGAAATAGAGAGTATAGTAGAAAGAATTACTGGTAAATTAAACATAAATCTAAAAGTAGTTAAACAAGACATACATTTATTAACTAATCAAAATAATAAATTAAGATGTGGAGATAATGGAATATTTAAAGGAAAGCCACTAAGAGAAGAAGATAAAAAATTATCAACTATTGCAAGAAAGTTATATAAAGAATATAAAACTGATGGTAAATATATTTTAGATAAAGATAAACTTATAATATGCCAAAGCAATGCTAAAAATAGTGATTTAATAAAAGATTATCCTAACGCTATAATAAATCCATTAGGAGAATGGACTGGAGGACTTAATGTTGATTCTGGCGCAACAAATAGAAAACTAGGTTCAGATATGGCAGAATCTGTAACAGGAGGAGGACTACATGGAAAAGACCTATCTAAAGCAGACGTGTCAATCAATATATATTGCTTTTTAAAAGCACAAAAAGAAGGAAAAGAAGTATCTATTAGTTGTGCAATAGGTGATGAAACAGTTGATAATAAACCATATGAAGAAATAGTAGAGATAGCTAAAAAATATATAGAAGAAATTGGTGGATTTGAAAAATTTGCTGAATGGGGACTATATTAATATCCACAACTAATGTGGATATTTTTTAATCACATAAAAGTTTTCATCAATACCTGTTAATAATTTGTTATAATTTATTATGAGGAGTAATATATGGAAAAGAATGAAATATTAAAAAAATTAGAAAATCTGTTACAAGAAATAAATGAAATATATACTTCTGTAGATATACCTAAAAAAGAAGAAGAGATAGCAGATTTAGAAAAAATAACTCATGAAGAAAATTTTTGGAATGATTCTAATAAAGCTAGTGAAATATTAAAAAAGATAAAATCAAAGAAAGATTTAGTTTTAAATATCAAAAATATAAAGAAACAAATAGAAGATAATTTAGAACTAATTGAAATAATGGAGGAATCAGAATATAAAAATATAGAAGAAGATATTGAAAAATTATCTAAAGAAAAAGAAGAATTAAGCTTATTATTAATGCTAAATAAGCCATATGATAACGAAGATTGTATTTTAGAAATACATTCAGGAGCAGGGGGAACAGAAGCATGTGATTGGGCTAATATGCTCTATCGAGCTTATTCTAGATATATAGAAAATCATAATTTTAAACAAGAAATAATTTCAATTGAAAGAGGTCTTGAAGTAGGAATAAAAAGTATATCAATAAAAGTATCTGGAGAAAACGCCTACGGTTATTTAAAAAATGAAAGAGGAGTACATAGATTGGTAAGACTTTCCCCTTTTGATTCTAATAATAAAAGACATACATCTTTTGCATCTATCGAAGTAACTCCTGATATAAAAGAAGATATTGATATAAATATTGATGAAAAAGATTTAAGAATAGATATTTATAGATCAAGCGGTAATGGAGGACAAGGAGTAAATACAACAGACTCAGCCGTAAGAATTACACACATTCCAACTAAAATAGTAGTAACTTGTCAAAATGAAAGAAGTCAAATACAAAATAAAGAAGAAGCACTTAGAGTATTAAAGTCTAAATTACTAATAATAAAACTAGAAGAAGAAGAAAATAAATTACGACAAATAAAAGGAGAACAAAAGAATATAGAGTTTGGGTCTCAAATAAGAAGTTATGTCATGCAACCATATACTATGGTAAAAGATCATAGAACAGGATATGAAACAAGTGATGTAGATAAAGTATTAGATGGAGACTTTGACAGTTTCATAGAAGAAAATTTAAAAAGAGAATTAGCAAGCTAATATTTACAATAAAAAAGTAAAATATTAAAATACATTAATTTAAAATGCAAAGTATAATAATATATATGATATAATATTATATGACTAAAGATGGAGGACTATAGATGGATTTAATCAGAATTAAAAATGTAGAAAAAAAATATAAAAATGGTGTAACAGCTATATACGATTTAAACCTTTCTATAGAAAAGGGAGCTTTTGCATTTTTAATTGGAGGTTCAGGATCAGGGAAATCCACATTAATTAAAATGTTATATAGAGAAGAAAAGCCAACAAAAGGACAAATAATAGTAGGTGGACTTGATGTAGCAAAATTAAAAAATAGAAAAGTATATAAACTAAGAAGAAAATTAGGAATAGTATTCCAAGACTACAGATTACTACCTAAATTAACTGTATATGAAAATGTAGCTTTCACATTAGAGGTAATAGGTGAAAAAGGAAGCGAAATAAGACCTAAAGTATTAAAAGCTTTAGAAGAAGTAGGATTAAAAAATAAAGTGCATAACTATCCAGATAAATTATCAGGTGGAGAACAACAACGTGTAGCAATAGCAAGAGCAATAGTAAATGATCCAAAACTATTAATATGTGACGAGCCAACTGGAAACCTAGACCCAGAAATGTCTATGGAAATTATGAAGGTGTTAGAAGAAATAAATGAAAAAAGAGGTACTACTATTCTAATGGCAACTCATGATAAAGAAATCGTAAATCAAATGCAAAAACAAGTAATAACTTTAAAAGAGGGAAGACTAGTCAGTTATCAAAAGAAAGGAAAATATCATAATGAAATTTCTTAGAATGTTAGGAAGAAGCTTCAGAGATGCATTAAAGAGTACAATAAGAAACTTTAGTTTATCTCTAGCATCAATATCAAGTATTACAATAACACTAGTAATAGTTGCACTTGCTCTACTAGCATCTTTTAATGTATCTGAATTTACAAAAGCTATAGAAAAAGATTTAACAATAGTAGTTTTTTTAGAAAGAAGTACTACTAAAGAACAATTAGAAACAACTGCTAAGAATATCAGAAAAATGGATAATATTGCATCTCTTAAAGTAATACCTAAACAAGAAGTAAAAAAAGATATATCTGCACAATCAGAAACTCTAGGAAAAGTTCTTGAAAATTTTAAAGATGATTCCAATCCATTAAAGGATACAATAGAAATAAAAGTAAATGATATAAATGAAATTAAAAAGACTGCAAATGCAATAAAACAAGAGAAAAATGTATATGCAGTAAAATATGGTGAAGGAATGGTAGATCAAATGGTATCTGCTTTCACATCAATAAGATATGTAGGATATGGTATTGTAATAACTTTAATATTAGTAACAATATTCTTAGTAATAAATACAATTAAACTAACTATTTCAGCAAGAGGAAGAGAAATAGGAATAATGAGACTAGTAGGAGCAAGTAATTTTACAATAAAAACTCCATTCATAATAGAAGGATTGTTCTTAGGAATACTAGGTTCAATAATACCAATACTATTCACAACATATGGTTATATATATTTCTATAAAAAATATAATGGACATTTATTTAGCCCTTTAATTAAATTAATAGAACCTAATATGTTTGTATACCAAGTATCTTTAATAATTTTAGGTATTGGAATACTAGTAGGAATGATAGGATCATCTAGTGCAGTAAGGAGGTATTTAAAGATTTAATGAAAAAAATAATTATACTTATAAGTATCTTATTAATAACAATTGTTCCACTTAACGCTCAAGCAAAAACAATATCAGAGTTTGAAGCAGAAGTAGACCGTTTTACAAAAGATTTACAAGACAAACAAAGAAAATTAGTTACTAACGCAGAAGAAGTAGCCAAAATAAAAAGAAAAATTGCTGTAATAGAAACGCAAATATTCGAAGGAAAAAAAGAGGCAGCTGCATTAGAAGAAGAAATAAAAAAATCTAATGAAGAAATAAAGAAGAAAGTAGAAGAATCAAAAGCAATATTAGAATATTATCAAATATCTAACGGAGATAATGCGTATTTAGAGTATGCTTTTGGTGCAAAATCTATTACAGATATGATATATAGAATGTCAGTAATAGAACAATTAACTGAATATAACGATAAAGTTATGAAAGAGTTAGAAGAACTAATCGCAAGAAATGAAGCACGTAAAAAAGAATTAAAGAAAAAAGAAGAAGACTTAAATAGAATGAGTGTTAATTTAGAAGAGGAAAAAAGAAGAATTAACATGGATTCTGCTAGTATAAGAGAAACAATGCCATCCATCGAGCAACAAATAAAATCAGCAAAAGCTAATATCGAATATTATAAATCCCTTAAATGTGGAAGAGATGAAGATATAGCTAGATGCCAATATCGAATAGAACAAGCAAACGGTGGATCAACTGGAAGTGTACCAAGTACTAATGGATTTTTAAGACCTATGGAGTATGGTTATGTTACGCAAAGATATGGAGGATATGGAGGACACTTAGGTGTAGATTTATCATCTTCTGATAAAGGAATTGCTATATATCCAATTGCTACAGGTAGAGTATGGAAAATAATGTATGATCCAGCAGGAGCTTTAGTAGTGAAGATTAAACATAATTATAATGGAAGATATATCTATTCAACTTATGCCCATTTCTCAAGATTTGGTAATATTTCAGAAGGACAAATAGTAACACCTTATACAGCTATAGGATATATGGGATCAACTGGAAACTCAACAGGACCACATTTACATATGGAACTTACATCATGTGACTGGAATAGAGGTGGAGGATGTACATGGGGAACATATCAAAGAAGTACATTAAATCCATTTAATTATGTTGAATTACCATCTAGATGGAATAATAGATAGTGAACTTTAAGTTCACTTTTTATTTTAATTAGAAAATGAAAATGATATAATAAGCGAAAGGAGTCGATAGTATGTTTGAACTTATATCTAAATTTACTCCATCAGGAGATCAACCCAAAGCTATAAAAGAATTGGTAGAAGGAATAAACAAAGGTAAAAAAGAACAAGTCTTATTAGGAGCGACAGGAACAGGAAAAACTTTCACTATAGCAAACGTTATAAAAGAGACTAATAAACCAACGCTAGTGCTTGCACATAATAAAACTTTAGCTGGACAATTATATGCTGAATTAAAAGAATTATTTCCAAATAATCATGTAGAGTATTTTGTATCGTATTATGACTACTATCAACCAGAAGCGTACGTTCCCCAAACAGATACATATATAGAAAAGGACTCATCAATAAACGATGAAATAGATGAATTAAGACATGCCGCAACATCATCCTTATTATCATATAGAGATACAATAGTAGTCGCATCTGTATCGTGTATTTATGGTATTGGAGAAGTAGAAGAATACCGTAATAATATGCTAACTGTATCAGTAAATCAGAAAATAGAACGAGACGAAGTTTTAAATAAACTAATAGATATGCAATATGAAAGAAATGATATTGATTTTAAGAGAACAACATTTAGAGTAAGAGGAGACCTTTTAGAAATAATTCCTGCAAATACTGATTCATACGGATACAGAATAGAATTCTTTGATGATGAAATAGATAGAATATCAGTAATAGACCCACTAACAGGAGGCATAAAAGAATCTAAAAAGACAGTTTCAATATTTCCAGCAAGCCACTATGTAATAAGCAAAGAAAGCCTTGAAAAAGGAGTAGCTAGAATAAAAAAAGAGTTAGGAATAAGACTAGAAGAATTAAAACAAGAAAATAAATTAGTTGCTTATGAAAGATTAGATACAAGAACAAGACATGATATAGAAATGTTAGAAGAAACAGGTTTTTGTTCTGGAATAGAAAACTACTCAGCACCTATGGCTGGTAGAAATCCAGGAGAAACTCCAACTACACTAATGGATTTCTTTCCAAAAGATTATCTATTAGTTGTAGATGAATCACATGTCACATTACCACAAGTAAGAGCTATGTATAATGGAGATAGAGCAAGAAAACAAAATCTAGTAGATTTTGGATTCCGTTTACCAAGTGCCCTAGATAATAGGCCACTAAAATATGATGAATTTGAATCTAAAATAAATCAAGCAATCTATATTTCGGCAACACCTGGAGATTTAGAACTAGAACACACAAATAATCAATATGTCGAACAAATTATAAGACCAACTGGTCTATTAGACCCAACTATAGAAGTAAGAAAAACAGAAGGACAAATAGACGATTTAATAAATGAAATAAAAGAAAAAATAGAATTAAATGAAAGAGTATTAGTAACAACACTAACAATTAGAATGGCTGAAGAGTTAACAGCATACTTAAAAAAACTAGATATAAAAGTTGCCTATCTCCATAGTGAAGTAAAGACACTAGACCGACTTCAAATAATACATGATTTAAGAGAAGGAAAGTATGATGTACTAATAGGGATTAACTTACTAAGAGAAGGTTTAGATATTCCAGAAGTTAGTTTAATCGCAATACTAGATGCAGATAAAGAAGGTTTCTTAAGAAGTACTAGAAGCCTTATACAAACTATAGGTAGATGTGCGAGAAACTCAAAAGGTCATGTAATAATGTATGGCGATAAAATTACAGATTCTATGCAAGAAGCAATAGAAGAAACTTCAAGACGTAGAAAAATACAAGAAGAATATAATAAGAAGCACAATATAACACCAACTACAATCAAAAAAGATATCAGAGAAGTTATCTCTAACTCTAATAATAAAACATCCAAATCAAATAAAAAGATGACCAAACTAGAATCTTCTAAGATAAAAGAAGAAATAGAATTAGAAATGAGAGAAGCTGCAAAGAATCTAGACTTTGAAAGAGCAATGGAATTGCGCGATATATTATTTGAAATGGAAAAATAAAAACTTTATGTTATAATAAGTATGGAGGGACTTATGGAAGAAAAAGAATTTAAAACAATAAAATATGATGATTTTGCAAAATTAGAATTAAAAATAGGTGAAGTATTAGAATGTACAAAACATCCAGATGCAGATAAACTATTAGTATTTAAATTAAATTTTGGTAATCATGAAAGAACAATAGTATCAGGATTAGCTGAATTCTATGAACCTAGTGAATTAGTAGGTAAACATTTAGCAGCAGTACTAAATTTAGAACCAAGAAAATTAAGAGGAATAGAATCACATGGTATGATATTAACTACTGAATATGTAGAAGATGGACAAGAATTTGTTCAAGTAATAGAAACAACATTACCAGCAGGATCAATCATTTGCTAAAAAAACTCCACAATGTGGAGCTTTTTTATTCTTCATACTTTTGTTGTGATACAAATTTAGCAATCATTTCAGCAACTTTTTTATCTTTCGCAGATAAAAGAGAAAAATAACTATAATTACTAATATCAGTATCGATTTCATTAATAGGCAAATCAAAATCAGTCAGATCAAGTAAATAATCTATATTTGTATGTAATAGTTTAGCCATTTTAATTAAGGTGTCAGCACTAGGTAACGCTTTACCAGACTCATAAGCACTAATAGTTTCTTGAGTAACACCTATTTCCATCGCAAGTCTAACTTGATTAATATTTCTTTTATTTCTTATAATTTTTAAATTTTTCATATTACCTCTAAATATAATTTTATAAAAATAAAAAGAATATTATAGATATACGCTTTATATAAATATAAATACATTTTATATAAATTAATATAATAAAATAAAATGTAATCTTTTTATTTAAATAGTCTATTTCGATTTATAAAAATTAAAAATTATGATAAAATAACACCAGAAATGAGGAATTATGGATAAGATAGTAGTAAAGGGAGCAAGAGTTAATAATTTAAAGAATATTAATATTACACTTCCTAAAAATAAATTAATAGTAATGACAGGATTATCAGGATCAGGTAAATCGTCTTTAGCATTTGATACAATATATGCCGAAGGAAAAAGAAGATATATTGATTCTCTTTCAGCATACGCAAGACAATTCTTAGGCGGAACAGATAAACC
The DNA here is from genome assembly GCA_963535465.1 of uncultured Erysipelotrichaceae bacterium. GTDB lineage: Bacteria > Bacillota_I > Bacilli_A > RF39 > UBA660 > CAUSWF01. The sequence continues at coordinate 13,542 of CAUSWF010000004.1, forward strand.
AGATGTAGACAGTATAGAAGGCCTTTCTCCAGCTATATCAATAGACCAAAAAACTACATCTAATAATCCAAGATCAACTGTCGCAACTGTGACTGAAATATATGATTACCTAAGACTACTTTTTGCTCGTATCGGAGTACCATATTGTCCAAATCATAATATTCCGATATCTAATCAATCAGTAGAAGAGATGGTAAATAAAGTACTAAATTATGAAGAAGGAACAAAACTAATAATAATGTCTCCTGTTGTTAATGGTGAAAAAGGAACTCATAAAGATTTACTAGAAGACTTAAGAAAACAAGGATATATAAGAGCTAGAATCAATAAAGAAATGGTAGATCTATCAGAAGATATAACACTAGATAAAAATATAAAAGACGATATCGATGTAGTAATAGACAGAATAGTAATAAAAGAAGGTATAAGAACAAGACTATTTGAATCAATAGAAGCCGCAACTAAATTAAGTGACGGAAAAGTTATAATAAGTGTATTAGGAGATAACTCAAAAGAAATAGTTATGTCAGAAAAATTTGCATGTCCACACTGCGATTTTTCTCTACCTGAATTAGAACCAAGACTATTTAGTTTTAATGCACCTTTTGGAGCATGCCCAGAATGTAAAGGATTAGGGGTAAAATTACAAATATCAGAAGACTTAGTGATACCAGATAAAGATATAAGTATAAATGATGGATGTATTAAAACAATGAGTGATGATACTGACAATCTTTATTATAAAAAATTAGAATGTGCATGCAAACACTATAAAATTGATATGAACAAACCATTCCAAAAACTAAGCCAAAAAGCTAAACAAATAGTATTGTACGGAAGCGATGAAATAATCCATTTCCATTACTCAACAAAAAGTGGGAATATAATGAACAATAGAGACTTCTATGAAGGGGTAATAAATAATCTTCAAAGAAGATATATGGAAACATCTAGTACATGGATAAGAGAGTGGCTAGAAAATTACATGGTTGAAAGTGTATGTGAAACATGCCAAGGAGCAAGACTAAAAAAAGAAGTACTATCAGTAAAAGTAGGAGATAAAAATATTTATGAAGTTACTTCTATGTCTATAAAAGAGTTAATTAAATTCTTTAATAATTTAAAATTAGGAGAAGAACAAGCCCAAATAGCAAATTTAATATTAAAAGAAATAGGGGATAGACTATCATTCTTACAAAATGTTGGATTAGAATATTTAACTCTATCAAGAAGTGCAGGAACTTTGTCAGGAGGAGAAGCACAACGTATAAGACTAGCAACTCAAATTGGATCTCACTTAACAGGAGTATTATATGTATTAGATGAACCAAGTATTGGACTTCATCAAAGAGATAATGAAAAACTAATAAATTCACTAAAAGAAATGAGAGATTTAGGAAATACATTGATTGTTGTAGAACACGATACTGACACCATGCTAGAGGCAGATTACCTTGTAGATATAGGGCCAGGAGCTGGAGATAACGGAGGGCAAGTTGTCGCAGCTGGAACTCCACAAGAAGTAATGCAAAATAAAAATAGTATAACAGGAGATTATTTAAGTGGGAGAAAATGTATTGAAATACCTAAAACCAGAAGAAAAGGCAGCAGCAAATTTATAACTATAAAAGGTGCTAAAGAACACAATCTAAAAGATATAAATGTAAAAATACCACTAGGAACACTAACACTGGTAACAGGAGTATCAGGATCAGGTAAATCATCATTAGTAAATGAAATACTAGTAAAAGCAGCCCAACAAAAGATTTATAAATCAAAAGACTTACCTGGAAAACACGAAAAAATACTAGGATTAGATAATATTGATAAAATAGTCGCAATATCACAAAACCCAATAGGAAGAACACCAAGATCAAATCCAGCTACATATACAGGAGTATTTGATGATATAAGAGAATTGTTCACAACAACAAAAGAAGCAAAAATGTATGGCTTTGGCAAAGATAGATTCTCATTCAATGTAAAAGGTGGAAGATGTGAAGCTTGTCGAGGAGATGGAGTTAAAAAAATAGAAATGCACTTCCTACCAGATGTATATGTACCATGTGAAGTATGTCATGGAACAAGATATAATATTGAAACTCTATCAATAAAATATAAAGACAAAAATATATCAGACGTTTTAAATATGAGAGTATCTGAAGCATTAGAATTTTTTGAAAATATACCCAAAATAAAAAACAAGCTACAAATATTAGAAGACGTAGGATTAGGTTATATTAAATTAGGCGAATCCGCAGTAGACTTATCAGGAGGAGAAGCAGAAAGAATAAAACTAGCAAAAGAATTACAAAAGAAAGCAACAGGAAAAACTTTATTTGTACTAGATGAACCAACTACAGGTCTGCACCAAGAAGATATAAGAAGACTCCTTGCAATTATAAATAAAATAGTAGATAATAATGATACAGTATTGATAATAGAACATAATCTAGATGTCATAAAAACCGCTGATTACATTATAGATTTAGGACCAAATGGTGGAGATGGAGGCGGAAGTGTAGTCGCAACAGGAACACCAGAAGAAATAATTAAAGTAAAAGAATCATATACTGGAGAATTTTTAAAGAAGGTTATGAAATAAATATGAAAAATAAATTATTCAAATTAATAGAATGGATAATATACATGATATTATCTGCGTTAGTATTTATATTAATATCAAATTGTTTTAAAACTATATACATAAATACTGATCACATAATAATATTTGGCTTTTTAATATCAATAGTAATATATATAATAAATAAAACAATAAAGCCAGCTATAATAACAATAACTATGCCACTAATAGGTATGACTGCAGGATTATTTTATCCATTCATAAACTTATTTATATTATATCTTGCAGATTGGATATTTAAATCTAATTTTCAAATAAAAAACTTTTGGATAGGACTATTTTTCGCCATACTATTATCTATCGCAAACCTAATAACAATAGAAATAATGAAAGCATTAAAAAAGAAGGCTAATATAAAATGAGTAAAGTATTTATAAGCATTGGAACAATACAAATATATTATTATTCTATCTTTATACTTTTAGGAATGCTATCAGCATCACTTATACTTTATATAAATGCTAAAAAGGAAAATATAGACATAGATAAATTATTAGATATAGTTTTTTATACAGTAATATTTTCTCTATTAGGCGCAAGACTTCATTATGTATTATTTAATTTAGACTATTACATCAAAAATCCTTTAGAAATAATACAAACTTATAAAGGTGGGTTAGCAATACATGGTGGAATAATATTTGGAATAATTACTATATATGTATTAGCTAAGAAAAAGAATATAAAATTCACTAAAATATTAGATATATCAGCCCCAGCTTTATTGTTAGGACAAGCAATCGGCAGATGGGGAAACTTCTTTAATCAAGAAGCATATGGTAATATAACATCTCTAAAACATTTGATAGATATGCATATTCCTAAGTTTATAAGAGATAATATGTATATAGATGGACTTTATAGAGAACCAATGTTCTTATATGAATCGATAGGATGTTTACTAGGATTTATAATATTAAGTATATTAAGAAGAAAAAAAGTATTAAAAGAAAACTCATCTGCAGCATTTTATCTTGTATGGTATGGAATACTTAGATTTATAATAGAATCAAGAAGATCAGATTCTCTAATGTTAGGAACATTAAAAGTAGCACAATTAATATCTATAATATTTATTCTAATAGGAATAATAATATTTATAAACAATCGAAAGAAGGCAAAACATGAATAAAAAAGTAGTAATATTTGGAGGAGGAACAGGATTATCTTATTTATTAAGAGGATTAAAAAAGTTTCCAATAGATATAACCGCAGTAATATCGGTATCAGATGACGGAGGGTCAACTGGTAGACTTAGAAAAGAGTTTAATACTATTGCAGTAGGAGATATCAGAAAAGTAATAGTAGCTCTATCAGAAATAGATCAGCCTATAAGAGATATGATGTCATATAGATTTAACACATCATCTGACTTAGATGGACATGCTGTAGGAAATCTTATATTAACTTCTATGATGGATATAACAGGATCAATAAAAAATTCAATTGAAGCATTAAGTAAATTATTAGATGTTAAACAAAAAGTCTTACCAATATCAGAAGATTATGATTTAACATTAGTAGCTAAGATGGAAAATGGGAAAGTAGTAGAAGGGGAAGCTGAGATAACTAAATCAGAATCAAAAATAAAAAAAATATATTATAAAAAAGAACCTAAAGTTTTACCTGAAGTAATAGATGCAATAGATGAAGCAGACCTAGTAATATTTAGTATGGGTAGCCTATATACATCAGTTTTACCAAATATAATATGCAGACCTGTAAAAAAAGCATTAAAAAGATCTACCGCTCCTATAATGTATACTTGTAACATCGTTACTCAACCAGGAGAAACAGACTCATTTAAAGTTGGAGATCATATTAGTTTAATAAATAAATATTTAGAAAAAAGAAAAGTAGATGTAGTTGTAGCTAATTCTGAAATAATACCTAAATATTTAGCAGAAAAATATTCAACAGCAGAACAAAAAGATCCAGTATTAATAGATAGAAATAAATTGGAGGATATGGAAGTAGAACTATTAGAAGATAACTTACTATTAGTAGAAAAAAATATTTTAAGACACAATAGTCTAAAATTAAGTTCAATTATATTTTCATATTTAATGAGATAATGTCATATACAACAAAAATAAAAAATGAAGCTGCAACAGTAGATATAACTACATCAGAAATAGTCGCAGAACTATCAGGTTTTATAAGAAATAATATGGTTATAAGAGAAAATAATATAACCTTATCATCAGAAAATAAAACAATAATAGATAGAATGAACAAATATATAGAAGATATTTTTAAAATAACTCCTAAAATAGAAATAAGAAATTCTACTAATTTTTCTAAAAGAGACTTATATTTTCTATTAATACCATATAATAAAGATATTCTTACAACCGTAGGATATAGTGAAAATGAAGTATATTTAGATAATCCTCCTGAATATATAGTAGGAGGAAATGAAGAAATAAGAGCCTATCTAAGAGGAGTATTTTTTCATTCTGGAAGTATAAATGACCCTAAAACATCTAGATATCACATGGAAATATTAGTACTAGAACCAGAAGAAGCAATATTTGTACAAAAACTATTAAATATATTTGACTTAAATGCAAAGATTTTGAATAGAGATAAAGGTTATATGATTTATATTAAAGAAGCTGATAAAATAAGTGACTTTATAAAAATCATAGGAGCATCTGGAGCAGTACTATATTTTGAAAATGTCAGAATATATAGAGATAAAAAAAATAAAACAAATAGACTAAATAATTGTGAACAAGCTAATACAGATAAAATAATATTAAGTGCAACAAAACAATTAGATGATATAAAGTTAATTGAAGAAACAGCATCAATTTCATTACTTGATGAAAAAGAAGTTATAGTCCTAAATTATCGAAAAAAATACCCAGAAACATCACTAAAAGACTTGGCTCAAATAATTTCTCTAGAGACGACAAAACCAATAACAAAATCAGGACTAAATCATAGATTACATAAGATCACTAATCTTGCTGAAAGAATTAGAAAAAATTTAAAAGAAATAGAAAATATCCACAACTAATGTGGATATTTTATTTGTATATTTATATCGATATAAAAGTATGCTATATTATTAATGGTGATAATATGACAGAGAAGATAAAAGTAAAAATAAACAACAAAGTAGAATTAGTAGATAAATTCACTACACTAGAAGAACTAGCTAAAAAACATGAAAAAGAATTTAAATATAAAATTTTATTAGGCAAAGTAAATAATTTACTAAAAGAATTAAATGAAAAAATAAGTGAAGATTCAGAAATAGAATTTATAGATTTAACAAGCAATATAGGAAGAAAAACATATTTTAGTGGATTAACCTACATTCTTATTCACGCAATAAAACTACTTTATGGTAAAAAAGCTAATATTAAGATGCTTCATGCCCTAGATAATGGTGTTTATATTGAAACTAATTTCAATTTAACAAAAGAAAAAATAAGTGATATAAAGGCAGAAATACAACATATTGTAGATCAGGATTTACCAATAGAAAAATTAAATATTGATAGATTAGAAGCAATAAAATATTTTAATATGATAGAAGATTATCCTAAAGCAAGATTGTTAAATTATACTCCAAATACATATATAAATTTATATAGATTGGGAAATGAATATAATTATTTTTATACACTTATGCCAACATCTACTGGAAAGATTAATGTATTTGATTTAATATACTTATCTAATAAAGGTTTTGTACTAAGATATCCTACTAAATACGATCCAAATATAGAGAATGAATATCATCATCATCATAATTTATTTGAGGTATTTAAAGAATTCCATGATTGGACAAAACTTATGCATATTGAAACAACATCTGATTTAAATAAAATAGTTACAACAGGTAAAATAAATGATTTAATTATGATAGATGAAACACTACAAAAAAATAAACTTATGACTATTGCTCAAGAAATAAATAAAAATAGTGATAAGCTAAAAATAGTATTAATCGCAGGACCATCATCATCAGGTAAAACCACAACTTCAAGAAAATTATGTATGTATTTAAATAGTTTTGGTTTAACTCCAAGAGTAATATCTATGGATGATTATTTTGTAGAAAGAGAAAAAACGCCATTACTATCAGATGGAACTAAAGACTATGAGACTTTAGACGCTGTAGATTTAGAACTATTTGATAAACAAATTGGAGATTTACTAAGTGGTAAGAAAGTAAAAGTACCAAAGTTTAATTTTATATCAGGAAAAAAAGAATATAAAGAAGAAATGTATTTAAATGAAAGTGATATTATCATAATAGAAGGAATACATGCACTAAACGATAAAATATTAACTAATATTCCAAGAGACAGAAAATATATGATATCATTATCTACATTTACAGAGATTAATATAGATAATCATAATAGAATATCAACAACAGACAATAGATTATTAAGAAGAATATTAAGAGATTCAAGAACTAGAAATAGACCTGTAGAAGACTCATTATCATCTTGGCATAAAGTAAGAGATGGAGAAGAAAAATATATTTTCCCATATCAAGATAACGCTGACATAATAGTAAACTCAGCATTAATATATGAATTTGGAGTATTAAAAACTTATGTAGAACCACTACTATATTCAGTTCCAACATCATCCCCTGCATATGAAGAAGCAAAACGACTTATAAACATTTTAAGATTATTTCTACCAATGCCAGCAGATGCAGTACCAGAAGACTCAGTATTAAGAGAGTTTATAGGTAAATCATATTTTAATGCAGAATAATATCCACAACCTATGTGGATATTTTAATTTTTACATAAATACTTGTAAAATTATCAACAAGTTGTTGTTAATAAAAATATAAATAAATATAATTTATATAGGAGGATTTATGATAAAAGTAGCAATAAATGGATTTGGAAGAATAGGAAGACTAGCATATAGAATGATGATAGAAGATAAAGATTTCGAAGTAGTATGTATAAATGACTTAGGGGAAAAAGAAGAATTAGCATATCTATTAAAATATGATACAACTCATAGAACTATAGATAATAAAAATATAAAAGTAGATGGAGATTACTTAGTATATGATGATAAAAAAACTCTAATAACATCATTTACTAATCCAGAAGAATTACCATGGGCTAATTTAGATGTTGATGTAGTATTAGAGTGTACTGGACATTTTACTGATAAAGAAAAAGCATCTCTTCATTTAAAAGCGGGAGCTAAAAAAGTAATAATATCAGCTCCAGCAAAAGGAGATATTAAAACAATAGTATATAATGTAAATCATAATACCCTAACAAAAGAAGATAATATCATAAGTGCAGCATCTTGTACTACAAATGGACTAGCTCCTGTAGTTGATTTATTAGATAAAGAATATGGAATTATAAAAGGATATATGACAACAGTTCATGCCTATACAAATGATCAATCCACTCAAGATGCTTCACATAAAAAAGGTTACTTATCAAGAAGAGGAAGAGCTGCCGCTGAAAATATAATACCAGCATCAACAGGAGCAGCTAAAGCAATCGGCTTAGTATGTAAAAATCTAGATAAAAAATTATCAGGTATCGCATTAAGAGTACCAGTAGTTGATGGTTCAGTAATAGACTTAACATTAGAATTAAATAAAAATGTAACAAAAGAAGAAGTAAATAATCTATTTAAAAATAACACAAATGAAACAATTAATTATACAGAAGACCCAATAGTATCATCTGATGTAATTGGAATGAAATATGCAACTTTAGTAGATGGATTATCAACAGATATACTAGAAGTAGACGGAAAACAACTATTAAAAATAATAACTTGGTATGATAATGAAACATCATTCACAGCCCAAATGTTAAGAACAACAAAATACTTAATGAAATAAGGACAGAAGTCCTTTTTTATTGCTTCATATTTGTTGCAGCAAAAAAGAAGAGATGCTATACTAATAAAAAGAAGACTGGAGGAATATCCTTGAAAACTATAAGAGAATTAAATTTAGAAAATAAAAAAGTTCTACTTAGAGTAGACTTCAATGTTCCAATCAAAAATAATCAAATATTAGACGATGCAAGGATAATATCTGCTTTAGATACCATAAACTATTTATTAGAAAAAAATGCTAAAATAATAATATTATCACACCTAGGTAGAATAAAAGAAGAAAAAGATAAAGAAAAAAACAGTTTGAGTATAGTTTCTAAAAGATTAGGTGAATTATTAAATAAAGAAATAATATTTATAAATAACACAAGAGGCAAAACTTTAGAAGATAAAATATCTACTATGAAAAATAAAGATATATTATTAATAGAAAATACCAGATTTGAAGATTATCCAAATAAATTAGAGAGTAATAATGATGAAAAATTAGGCAAATATTGGGCATCTCTAGGAGATGTATTTATAAATGATGCCTTCGCAACACTACATAGAAAACATGCATCAAATGTAGGAATTGCAAGTAATATAAAAGAAAAAGGAATAGGCTTTTTAGTAGAAAAAGAATTATATCACTTAGAAGAAGTTATAGAAAATAAAAATAAACTAACTCTAATATTAGGGGGTTCTAAGGTAAAAGATAAATTAGAACTAATAAATAATTTAATAGCTGATGTAGAACAAATTCTAATAGGTGGAGGTATGGCAAATACTTTCTTAAAAGCCAAAGGAATAGATATAGGGAAATCTATATATGAAGAAGATTTAATAGAAACATGTAAAGACATATTAAATAAATATGGTAATAAAATAATATTACCAATAGACTATGTTTTATCAGATAACATATCAAACAAACCGATAAATGATAATATCAGAAATCTAATGATTTTAGATATTGGAGAAAAAACAATTGAATTATTTAAAAATAATTTAAAAGATAAAGACTTAGTATTTTGGAATGGACCACTAGGAGCATATGAAAACAAATATTATGCAAATGGAACTAATAAAATACTTGAATTTTTAGTAAAAAACAATATAAAGACAGTATTAGGTGGCGGAGATATAGTAGCTGCATCAAAAAAATATGCAGATAAATTATATTATGTATCAACAGGTGGTGGAGCATCCCTTGAATTCCTAGCAAAATCAAATCTACCTGGATTAGAAGAAATGAAATAGGTGAAGTATGTTAAAGTTTATAGAAGCAAACCCATATAGTGAAAAAGATAATTATTTATTTAAAAAGTATATTGAATTAACAGGTTCAAATACAAATGCTATAGGCATATTTGAAAGAGAAAGATTATCATATACAGAAGAAGAATATAAAAATAATCAATTATTATCACAGACAACAGAAAAGGTATATTACATATATGATGATATATCATCTGACATAATAGACTCATGCATAGTACATGAAGAAAAAGACTTAAAGGAAGCTTCTATTTATTTTGACTATAAAGAAACACATAAAAAAACAAACTTATTAGAAGAAGTATTAACATTATGCAAAAAAAACAATATAAAAATAATGATTATACATATAAATAAAAAAGATAAATTATTACAAAAAAAATTAAATAATGATGACTACGAATTTTTAGGAGATGATATGGCTGATAATGATAGTTTAATCTTCCTACAAGAAAAAGTAGATTATAAAGAAATTAAAATTGGAAAGAGCTTATAATGAATAATAAAAAATCTAAAATAAATAGCATATTGATAACAATATTAATGGTAATAATACTAATTGTTGTAGTAAAAGATGACTATAAACAAATATTACAAATTTTAACTAAAATGAATCTAATATTTATTTTATTGGCAATACTATCATACTCTATGTATGTAATACTATATGGATATCTTGGATATATAACAATAAATCAAAAAGATAAAGTATCGCTGTTAACATCTATTAAATTATATTTAATCAATTTATTTTTTAGTGGTATAACACCATTTGCCTATGGCGGAGAACCTATGCAAATATATTACTTAACTAAATATGATATTAAATTAGAAGACGCAACTAACGCTGTAATAATTGATTATATCTTGTACCAAATATCACTATTATTAATAGGAATATTTGCTCTAATATATAATAGTCTTTTTCATGTATATGATATAACACTAGAAATAAAATATGCACTAATACTAGGATATGCAGTTAATATAATCGGAATATTAGTATTATCAGGATCGATATTTGCTAAAAATACTATGCAAAAGATAATAACTAATATAATAGTGTTTTTATCAAAAATAAAATTAATTAAGAATAAAGAAGAAAGATTAGAAAAAACAAATAAACAAATAGATGATTTCTATCTATCAAGTAGAACTATGATAAATAGAAAAGGATTTATAAAAAAAGCATTATTTATAAATATATTATCTCTATCATTTAGACATTTAACCGCAGCATTTATTATTTATGCATCAGGAATATATAAACTAAATCCTCTTCAAGCATTTACCGCAAGCGCATTAACATTTGTCTGCGCAGCATTCATACCAATACCTGGAGGCTCAGGCGGAACAGAATATTTCTTTGTAAAATTTATTTCAAAATATATGCTTGAGCCATTCGCAAAAGTAATTTTATTAAGTTGGAGATTAATAACATATTATTTACCTATGATAATAGGTTTGATATTAACAAAAACAGGAGGAAAAAAATGAGAATAGGACTATTTACAGATACCTATCCACCATATATAAATGGAGTATCTACTTCAGTTAACATGCTTAAAAATTCATTAGAAGAATTAGGGCATACAGTATATGTAATAACAGTAAATCCAAAATCAGTTCTAAAATATGAATATGATGAAAAAAATAAAATATTAAAAGTACCTGGCATAGAAACAGGAATATATGACTATAGACTTGGTAAAATATATTCATCAAAAGTAGCTAAAAAAATAAAAGAATGGAAATTAGATGTTATTCATTCACATTCAGAATTTAGTATGGGAATAATGGCTAGAATGATAGGAAGAGAATTAAATCTACCAATAATTCATACCTACCATACTCTTCTAGAAGATTATACTTATTATGTATTACCAAAGATGTTTGATGGGGTAACTACTAAATTAGTAGAATATCTAACAAAGTTTTACTGTGAAACTACTGCTGCTGAAGTAATAGTCCCAACAGAAAAAATATATGAACTATTTAGAGATAAATATAAACTATCAAAACAGCTTAACATAATACCAACAGGTATAGAAGTAGAAAGATTTAAAAAAGAGAAGTTAGATAAGAAACTGCTTTTAAAATTAAGAAAAGAATATAATCTATCAAAGAAAGACTTTGTTATAATTACAGTAGGTAGATTAGCTAAAGAAAAGAACTTTGAATTAACGATAAAAGCAATGAAAAAAATAATTAAACAAGCGCCTAATATAAAATTATTAATAGTAGGGGATGGCCCTTATAAAGAAGAATTACAAAAAATTACTAAAGAGGAAAAAGTCAATAACAATGTAATATTTGTAGGTAAAGTAGCTTGGGATGATATGCCTTATTACTATGGATTAGGAGATATTTACACATCCGCTTCACTATCAGAAACTCAAGGTCTAACAGTAATAGAAGCTATGGCAGGAGGATTAACTCCAGTATGTATAAAAGATCAAGCCTTTTCATCGATGATAACTAATACACTGGATGGATATATTTATAAAAATGTAGATGAGTATCAAACTATAGTTTTAAAATTAAGTAAAAATAAAAAACTTTTAGATATCACTTCTAAAAAAGGAATAGAAAAAGCTGATGAATATAGTGCAAATACATATGCAAAGAAAGTATTAAAGGTATATAATAAAGCTATAAAAGAAAAAAAAGAGGATAATAGATATGGAATCTTCTCAAAAATCTACAACAAACTAAAAGGAGATAAAAATGTTAGTTCTAAATAATAAAAGTAATCTATGTAAAACTGAATTTATAAAATATCAAAAAGAACTAGAAAAGTTCAAAATAAAAGATCAAGAAGTAATATTATGCCCAGCTGATATAAATATCGCATTATTTAATTTATCAAATATAATTCTTGGAGCACAAAATGTTAGCTCTTATAATGAAGGACCACATACAGGAGAAATATCTTCTAAAATGTTAAAATCATATGGAGTAGAATACTCACTAGTAGGCCATAGTGAACGACGTCGTGAACAAAAAGAAAAAGATATAGATGTCCAATCAAAAATACAAGCACTACTTCAAGTAGGGATAAAACCAATACTATGCATTGGTGAAACAAAAGAAGAAAGAAAATCTGGCAAAGTTTTAGAAAAAATAGCGGAAGAATTGTCAGTAGCTTTTGAAGATCTAACAAAAGAAGAAATAGATGGTATAGTAATTGCATATGAACCACTATATGCAATAGGTACAGGAGTAGTACCATCTCTAAAGGAAATAGAAGAAGTATTATCATTTGTAAAAGAAAAATATAAAGAAAATAAACTATTATACGGAGGAAGCGTAAATCTAGACACATTTAAAAAATTAAAGAACAGCTCATTAATAGATGGATATTTATTAGGAAGTTTAAGCTTAAAAGTAGGAGAATTGAAAGAATTTATAAAAAAGATTTAAGAAGATAGGGGGACTATTTTCTTTTTTTAAAGAATAAAAGGAGAACTTATGGAAGTCATAGTAAGAGGCAAGAAGGAAATATTGAAAAGCTTGGCAAAACAATATGAAGAGGTAATGATATCTTTGGATGTAGTTGAAGTTACATCAAAAAAAAGAGCACGATAAAACAAGCTGTGTTTGTTTAAATATAAAAGATATTAGTATAGAAGAAGTGAGACAAGAAATAAAAAAAGAACTAATGTATTTAGGAGTACCATTATATAAAGCAGGTTATGAGTATTTAGAAGAAAGTATTTTAACAAAAATAATAAAAGATATAAAACTTTTAACAGATATATATGAAATAGTTGCTAAAGAGAAATCTACTTCTAAAGAAAATGTAGAAGTCGCAATAAGAAGAGTAATTGAAGATTGTTTTGATAAAATGACGCCAGATATAATAGAAGAAGTATTTAGTAACACCCTATCACCTTCTAAAGATAAAGCAACTAATTTAGAGTTTATTACTATAATAGAAGATATAGTAAAAGATAAAGTATCAACTAGAAATATTGAATAATTATAAAAATATGATATACTAATTATAGAATATGTGAGGTGAATACATATTATGGAACGTAAAATAGAAAAATTTCTACTAAAATGGAAAACAGACATTATAAGAAAACCACTAATCCTATATGGCCCAAAGGGAGTAGGAAAAAGTTATACTACTATAAAGTTTGGACAGGAATATTATAATAATGTTGCTTATATTAATTCTGAATATAATGAAGAAGTATTAAATCTCTTTAATAAAGAAAAATCTACTAAAAAAATAATAGATATGTTGAGTGAAATGACTAATGAAGAAATACTTCCAGAAACCACACTTATAGTAATAGATAACTTAACATCTACTGTAATAGCAAAAACATTAAGATTATTTGGAAGTGAACATTCTAAATATCACATCATCGCAATCACATCAAATAGATCTAAACTAACAGAATTTAAAGATGAAAATTTACAATTTAAGAGTATGGGTCAAATGGACTTTGAAGAATATTTGTGGGCATATAACGAAAAAGAAATGGCTGATTTAATTAGAAAATCATTCACAAAGAAAAAAACTTTCCCATTTCATAAAGTTGCAATGAAATTATTTAAAGACTTTATTGAAACAGGAGGACTACCTGAATTAGTTCAAGCTAAATTACTTGGCAGTAGTGAATTAGAAATAGAAATAATAAAACAAAAGAATTTAGAAGTTTATAGAAAAGAAATTTCTCAAAATAATAATTTAATAGATATACAAAGAGGATTAGAAGTATTTAATTCAATAGGGAAACAACTATTAAAAGATAACAGAAAATTCCAATACGGATTATTAGGAGAAGGAAGAAGAGCAAAAGAATATGCTTCATCTATAGAATATTTAGTAAGTAATCAATTAGCATATAGAAGCTTTAAAGTATCAGATATTAAAATAGTATTAAGTTCAGTAAAAGAAAAAGATAGCTTTAAATTATATATGCCAGATGATGGTATGTTATATACTATGCTTCATTTAAATAGAAAGAAAGTAGAAGAAAATGAAAATATAAAAGAATTACTATATGAAAATCACATAGCACATACATTATCAGATGGAGGATATGGACTATATTACTACGCTTCTAGTGGAAAGGCTGAATTATCATTTGTAATACAAAATAGAAAAGGTGAAATAATACCAATAGAGTTAAATGTAAGAAGCAACTCCAAAGCCAAATCACTATCAGTATTTATGAAAAAATTCACTGTAAAGAAAGCATATAGAATAACAGAAAATAACTTCCAGACTAAGAAAGACATAAGATATATTCCAATATATTCTACATTTTGTTTTAATGATAATAATTAGAGTGGTATCCACTCTTTTTTGATATAATAAAGTTGAGGTGATAAATATGAGAATTGTATTTCATATAGATGTAAACAATGCATTTTTATCATGGACAGCAGTAAAACTTCTAAAAGAAGGGAAAAAAGATATAAGAAAAATTCCATCAGTAATAGGAGGAGATGAGACAAAAAGACATGGCATAGTCTTAGCTAAATCACCTGTTGCTAAAAAGATGGGTATAACTTCAGCTATGCCGCTATACGAAGCAAAAAAAATATGTAATAATTTAGAAATATATAGACCAGATATGGAATATTATAGTGAATCTTCAAATAAATTTTATGAATATTTAAAAAAATATTCCCCAGAAATAGAAAGATATTCAATAGATGAATGTTTTTTGGAATTAACCAACACTAAATACTTATATGATGACTATATAGCTCTAGCCTATAAAATAAAAGACGATATCAAAAACAAATTTGGTTTCACAGTAAATGTAGGTATAGGCAATAATAAATTATGTGCTAAAATGGCAAGTGATTTTGAAAAGCCGGATAAAGTTCACACTCTAATGCATGATGAGATAGTCACTAAAATGTGGCCTTTACCAGTAGAAGACTTAATATATATAGGAAAACAAAAAGCAAAAAAACTTAAACAGATGAATATAAATACAATATCTGATTTAGCACATGTATCTGAAAAAAAGTTAAGTAAAGAATTCAAAAATCAAGCTAAACAAATGAAAGAATATGCCCAAGGTATAGATAATTCTAAAGTAGCAGAGCAAGAAGAAATAAAAAGTATAGGAAGAGAAGTAACTTTAAAATATAATACTTCCGATGAAGAAAAACTAAAAGAAGAAATATATAAACAAACAGATGAACTAGCTAGAAGATTAAGAAAAGAAAAATTATATGCAAAAAATATAGGATTGGTATATAAAGATGCTTTGTTTATATCTAAAACTCATCAAAAAGAATTAGAGTATCCAACAAATTCTACTAAAAAAATATTTATTAACTTGATAGAACTATTCAATAAGACTTATAATAAAGAACCAATAAGACTTATAGGTGTTAGATTATCACACTTAACAAATAAATTAGAAAAACAAATATCAATATTTGAAGAAGAAAAAGAAGAAATAAATAGCATAGACAATTTAATAGATAATTTAAATAACAAATTTGGCAAGACTATAATATCAAGCGCAACTATTAAAAAAATTGAAAGAGGTAAAAATGAAAGAAATAACTAAAATAGCAGAAAAACTTAATATAAAAGAATTAATACCATATGGTAAATATATGGCTAAAATTAACGATAAAAAACATCAAATGAAAAAAGGTAAATTAATATTAGTTACTTCAATTAATCCAACTCCATCTGGTGAAGGTAAAACAACACTAAGCATAGGAATAAATGATTCATTAAATAAATTGGGATTTAATGCTATAGCTTGTCTAAGAGAACCATCCCTAGGACCAGTATTTGGAAGAAAGGGCGGAGCAATAGGTGGAGGAAAAAGTATATTAGAACCATCTGTTGATATAAATCTACATTTCACAGGAGATTTTCACGCAATAACTTCTGCCAACAATTTAATTTGTGCAGTAGTCGATAACCATATTTATCAAGGAAATGAATTAGGAATAGATAAAGTAACTATAAAAAGATGTATTGATATGAATGATAGAAGTTTAAGAGAAGACTTTGTAATAACACCAGCATCTGACATAATGGCAATATTATGTTTATCAGAAGATATAGAAGATTTAAAAAGAAAAATTTCAAAAATAGTGGTAGGATATACAAAAGAAAATAAAAAAATAACAGTAAAAGATCTTCACATTGAAGAAGCTGCTACAATACTTCTAAAAGATGCTATAAAACCTAATTTAGTTCAAACAAAATATGGAAACCCAGTAATAGTTCATGGAGGACCATTTGCAAACATAGCACAGGGGACATCATCTGTTATAGGGACAAAGTTAGGGCTTAGTTTAGCAGATTACGTAATAACGGAAGCAGGATTCGGAAGTGATCTAGGAGGAATAAAATTCTTTGATATAAAATGTAAGAACAATAACCTATATCCAGATGCAGTTGTATTAAATACGACAGTACAAGCGCTAAAATATAATGGAGATAATAGTCTAGAAAAAGGAATATCTAATTTAGAGTTTCATATAGAAAACATGAGTAAATACACTTCTAACCTATTAGTCGCAATAAATAAATTTGATAACGATTTAGAAGAAGAACTTGAATATATCAAATCATTCTGCAATAAAAAAGGAATAAAAGCATACGTTTGCACCATGTTTAAAGATGGAGAAGACGGTTGTATAGAATTAGCGCAAGCTTTAGCAGAACTTCCTGCAAATAAAAAAAGATACACTATATATAATAAGGATGATAGTTTAATAGAAAAAATCAATAAAGTTTGTATAAATGAATTAAAAGCCCAAAAAGTAGAATTAAATGGAGAATTATTAAAAGAATTAAATTCACTACCACAAGACTTTGATATATGCATAAGCAAAACACCAATGTCTATAAGTGATAATGCAAAATTGCTAGGATATCCTAAAGGCTACATTGCAAAAGTAACTAATATAACAGCAAACTATGGAATAAAACTAGTAACTATACATTTAGGAAATACATTAACTATGCCAGGGCTAATAAAAGACTCAAACTATTTAAATATGAAGATTGAAGAAGACATTATATCCGGAATAAGATAGATGTCTTTTCTTATATTGAAAATAAATAAAAAAACTTTAAAAAAAGATTGATTTATAAACTCTTCCCTGTTATAATTATAGGCGTGTGACTGCTTAGATGTGCGAGGTTGCCGATACACTAGGTTAAGTTGTTAATCTGTAAAAAGAAAAACTTAACTTTTATCGGGTTATTCGTTACGGAGCAAGTCTATACCAAGATATAGACGAAGGGAGGATTCAAAATGTCAAATGAAAAAATTCGTATAAGAATTAAAGCTTACGATCATAGAGTACTTGATAGTGCTGCTAAAAAAATCGTTGAGACAGTTAAACGTACTGGCGGAGCAATATCTGGACCTGTACCATTACCAACTGAAATCGAAAAGTTTACAATTCTTAGAGCTGTTCACAAGTATAAAGATGCACGTGAACAATTTGAAATGCGTACACACAAAAGACTTATTGATATCAAAAATCCTAGCAAGGAAACTATTGATGCGTTAGCTCACTTAGATTTACCTAGCGGAGTAGATATTCAAATCAAAACAAAATAATAGGAGGAAAATATGAAAGGAATCTTAGGTAAAAAAATCGGAATGACTCAAGTATTTACTGAAGAAGGAATACTAATACCGGTTACTGTTGTTGAAGTAGAACCAAATGTGGTTACACAAATCAAGACAGTTGAAAAAGATGGTTATGATGCTATTCAACTTTCTACTGGAACAAAAAGAGAAAGCTTAGCAAACAAACCTGAAATGGGTCATGCTAAAAAAGCAAACACTGAACCTAAGCGCTTCGTAAGAGAAATTAGAGGAGTAAACGTTTCAGAATATGAACTTGGACAAACTCTAAAAGCTGAGGAAGTGTTTAGCGCTGGTGAAATAGTTGATGTCACTGGGACAAGCAAAGGTAAAGGCTTCCAAGGTGTTATCAAACGCTGGAACCAAACAAGAGGTCCTATGGGACATGGTTCACAATATCACAGAGGTGTTGGTTCAATGGGTACATTGAGACCAATGCACGTACTTAAAGGAAAGAAACTTCCTGGACATATGGGTTATGTTAAGAGTACAGTACAAAATCTAGAAATAGTATCAGTAGATACAGAAGATAATTTATTATTAATTAAAGGTAATGTTCCTGGTCCAAAGAAATCATTCGTTATGATTCGTACAGCTGTTAAAAAGCCAACTTCAAAAAATGAAGCAAAAGCATTAATTAGCTATAAAAAGGAAGAAACACCTGAAGTTACAGTAGAAAATACTGAAACAGTAGCAGAATAATAAATTCATCATGGAAAATACACAATTTGAAAATGATGAAAGGAGGAATTATTAATGAAAAAGATAGAACTTTTAAATCTTAAAGGTGAAAAAGTAAAGGACATTAACTTAAAAGAAGAAGTATTTGGAATTAACCCTAACAATGCTGTTCTTAAAGATGCAATCGATGGAACAATGGCTGCATTAAGACAAGGAACACATTCAACAAAAAATCGTTCTGAAGTTCGTGGTGGAGGAAGAAAACCATGGAAGCAAAAAGGAACAGGAAATGCTCGTCAAGGATCAATTAGAGCAGTTCAATGGGTAGGTGGAGGACGTTATGGAACTCCAGTACCAAGAGACTACAGCAAAAAGCAAAATAAGAAGGAATACAGATTAGCTTTAAAGAGTGCTTTATCATACAAAGCTATGGATAAAGAATTACTTGTTGTAGAAAACATCACATTAAAAGATGCAAAAACAAAAACAATGCTTAATTTATTAGAAACATTAAACGTTGCTGACAAGAAAGTATTAATAGTAGTTAAAGAATTTGAAGACAATTTAATATTAGCTTCAAGAAACTTAACAAATATTGCTTTAATCGCAGCAGATGAGATAAACGTTTTAGACGTTGTATCTTCAGACGTTATGCTTGTAACTAAAGAAGCATTAGAATTCATAGAGGAGGTGCTTGCATAATGATGGATTTAAAATATTTAGAAATATTAAAAGCACCAGTTGTAACTGAGAAATCAGAAGCAGACAAAAATAATGGAGTATACACTTTCAAAGTAGACCCAAAAGCAAATAAAATAGAAATAAAACAAGCTATTGAGAAAAAGTTTGGAGTAAAAGTTGTATCAGTAAGAACATTAAACGTACACGTTAAAACTAAAAAAGTTGGACGTTACGCTGGATTATCAAACAGATGCAAAAAAGCTTTTGTTAAATTAGCAGAAGGCCAAACAATTAATCTTGGTTAGAAGGAGGAAATAAGATATGATAAAAACATTTAAACCTACTACACCAGGACGTAGAAAAATGACTGCTTTAGTAAATGCAGAAATTACAAAGACTACTCCAGAAAAATCATTAACATTCACATTAAAGAAAAATAGTGGACGTAATAACTCAGGTAAAATAACTGTTCGTCATCAAGGTGGCGGAGTTAAGAGAAAATACCGTATTATTGATTTTAAGAGAAATAAATTAAACGTACCTGGAAAAGTAGCTAGTATTGAATATGATCCAAATAGATCTGCTAATATAGCACTTATCAATTACGCTGATGGAGAAAAGAGATATATCTTAGCTCCACAAGGATTAGTAGTTGGAACAAAAATATCATCAGGGGAAACTGCTGATATCAAACCTGGTAATGCATTACCAATAATGAATATTCCAGTTGGAACTATGGTTCATAATATTGAACTTCGTCCAGGAAAAGGTGGAGCTCTAGCAAGAAGTGCTGGAACAAGTGCACAAATACTTGGTCGTGAAGGTAACTATGTTATGATTCGTTTATCAAGTGGAGAACAAAGAAAAGTACTAGGAACATGCATGGCAACTGTTGGAGTTGTAGGAAATGAAGATGCAGCACTAGTTAAGATTGGAACTGCTGGACGTAAACGTCACATGGGAGTTAGACCTACAGTTCGTGGTTCAGTTATGAACCCTAACGATCACCCACACGGTGGAGGAGAAGGTAAGGCACCAGTTGGACGTAAAGCACCAATGACACCATGGGGCAAACCTGCTCTTGGATTAAAGACACGTAAAAAGAAAGCTTCAGATAAGCTAATCGTTCGTCGTCGTAACGGTTAAAAGAAAGGAGAATAACAAATGGCAAGAAGTTTAAAAAAAGGTCCTTATGTATTCGAAAGATTACTTAAGAGAGTTCAAAATTTAAATAGTACAGGTAAAAAAGAAGTTATTAAAACTTGGTCACGCCGTTCTACTATTTTCCCTGATTTTATAGGACATACATTTGCAGTTCATAATGGTAAGGAATTTATTCCAGTTTATGTAACAGAAGACATGGTTGGACATAAATTAGGTGAATTTGCATTAACACGTAAATTCGGTGGACACGGAGCTCAAAAGGCTAAATAAATTAAATAGGAGGTAAACAATGGAAGCAAAGGCAATTGCAAGAGGACTTAGAGTTTCACCTATTAAGACTCGCTTAGTAATCGACTTAATTCGTGGAAAGAAAGCTCAAGATGCACAAAACATCTTAGCAAATATAAACAGTAAGCCTGCAAGAATGGCAAAGAAAGCATTAGATTCTGCTATTGCAAACGCTGTAAATAATGAAGGAGCAAAAGCAACTGATTTATTCGTTACAGAAGCTAGAGTAGATGCTGGTCCAGTTATGAAACGTCACCTATTTGATTCACGTGGAAGAATTGGACATAAAGATCACAGAACAAGTCACATCGTTATAGTAGTGGCTACTAAATAATATAGGAGGTAACAGGAAATGGGACAAAAGGTTAATCCTAATGGACTAAGACTTGGCATCAATAAAGATTGGGCTGCTAAGTGGTATGCTAATAAGATAGATTTTTCTACATTATTAGGAAAAGATTTAAAAATTAGAAAATATCTTTCTACTAAATTAGTAAACGCTGGCATTTCAAAAGTTGATATAGAAAGAACAACAAAACAAACAAACGTTGTTATATATACATCTAAGCCAGGTGTAATGATTGGTCACGGTGGAGAAGAAATAGAAAAATTAAAAGCTGAATTAACAAAATTATCAAATGAAAAGATTCAAATCTTAATCGTTGATGTTAAGAAAGCTGACATGGACGCTCAATTAGTAGCTGACTCTATAGCAAGTCAAATAACTAACAGAGCATCATTCCGTATGGCTCAAAAGCGTGCAATAAGAAATGCAATGAAAGCAGGAGCTAAAGGAATTAAAACTAAAGTATCTGGACGTTTAGGCGGAGCTGATATAGCACGTAGCGAAGGATATACAGAAGGAACAATCCCTCTACATACATTAAGAGCAGATGTTGATTATGCAACAGCAGAAGCTGATACAACATTTGGTAAGATTGGTGTAAAAGTATGGATCTATAAAGGAGAAATCCTAAATAAAAAGGCTAAAGGAGGTAATTAATATATGTTGATACCTGCAAGAACAAAGTATCGTCGTGTTCATAGATTACCTTATGAAGGCAAAGCACGCGGTAATACTAAATTAACAAATGGAAAATTCGGTCTAAAGGCTATGACAGGTGCTTGGATTACAGCTAATCAAATAGAAGCAGCTCGTGTAGCTATGACTCGTTATTTAAAGCGTGGAGGTAAAGTTTGGGTTAATATATTCCCACATCTACCATTAACAGCAAAACCTATCGGAACTCGTCAAGGTAAAGGTAAAGGAGCTGTTGAAGGATACGTTGCAGTAGTTAAGGCTGGCAAAATCATGTTTGAAATCGCTGAAGTTGATGAAGCATCTGCACGTGAAGCATTAAGACTTGCCTCACACAAATTACCAGTAAAAACAAAATTTGTAATGAAAGACGGTGAGTAGAATGAAGGTTAAAGAAATAAGAGAATTAACATCTGAAGAGATAATGAAAAAACTAGTAGAAGCAAAAGAAGAATTATTCAATTTACGTTTTGCACAAGCTACAGGTAACCTAGAAAAACCTTCTAGACTAAGAGAATTAAGACATACCGTTGCAAGATATAAGACAGTTCTAAAAGAACGTGAGTTAAATAAATAGGAGGAAACATGGAAAAGAAGACAAGAAAAGAATTAGTAGGAACAGTTGTTAACTCTACTAATAACAAAACAATCAATGTTTTAGTTGAAACTTACAAAATGCATCCTCTTTATCACAAGAGAGTTAAAAGCTCTAAAAAATATTGTGTTCACGATGAAAAGAACATTGCTAATGTTGGAGATGTAGTTAGAATAGTAGAAACTAGACCATTATCAAAAACAAAACATTTTTATTTAAAAGAAATCGTAAAGAAAGCAGTTATAATTTAACGCTTAGATGAGAAGGAGGAGTAAACAATGTTACAACAAGAAAGTAGACTAAAAGTAGCAGATAACTCAGGAGCAAGAGAGTTACTAGTTATCCGTGTTTTAGGTGGAAGTAAAGTAAAAACTGGTAATATTGGAGATGTAGTAGTAGGAACAATAAAAAATGCTATACCATCATCATCAGTACCTGCCGGAAAAGTTGTAAAAGCAGTTATCGTTCGTAGTCGTCAAGGCGTTCGTCGTAAAGATGGAAGTTATATTAAGTTCGATGACAATGCTTGTGTTATCATAAATAATGATAAGAACCCAGTAGGAACTCGTATTTTTGGACCAGTTGCAAGAGAGATTCGTGATGCAGGATATATGAAGATTATATCTTTAGCAAACGAAGTACTATAAGGAGGATAATATGAACTTTAAAATAGGAGATGAAGTTGTAGTTATCACTGGTTCTGATAAAGGGAAAACAGGAAAAATTATTAAAACATTAAAAAACGAAAACAAAGTTATCGTTGAAGGTGTACACGTAGTAAAGAAAAATGAAAAACCAACAGGTATGAGCCAAGGTGGAATCGTTGATAAAACTTTACCTATCAATGCATCAAACGTAATGTTAATAGATCCTAAAACTAAAAAAAGAACTAGAGTAGGATATACAACAGATAAAAAAACAAACAAAAAAATAAGAATAGCTAAAAAATCAAACGAGAAGCTTGATTAATTGAAAGGAGGACAATTATGAACCGCCTAAAAGAGAAATATATAAATGAAGTTGTTCCAAGCTTAAAGAACAAACACAATTATAAATCAATTATGGAAACACCAAAATTAGAAAAAATAGTAGTTAATATGGGTGTTGGTGATTCAGTAGCAAATTCAAAATTTATGGAGGCAGCAGTAGAAGATTTAGCATTAATTACAGGACAAAGACCAGTAGTTACAAAAGCTAAGAAGTCAATTGCAGGATTCAAGGTTAGAGAAGGACAAGCTATTGGATGTAAAGTAACTTTAAGAGGAGATGCAATGTATAACTTTATGGATAAGTTAGCATCAATAGCTCTACCTCAAGTAAGAGACTTCCGTGGAGTAAATCCAAAGGCATTTGATGGAAGAGGAAACTACACACTAGGATTAAAAGAACAATTAATCTTTTCAGAAATTGAATATGATAAAGTTGTAAAAGTTCGTGGTATGGACATTGTGTTCGTAACAACAGCTAAGAAGGATGAAGAAGCATTCGACTTATTAGATGGACTTGGAATTCCATTTAGAAAGTAAAATGGGAGGAATATTATGGCAAAAAAAAGTATGATTATAAAAGCTAATCGACCAAAGAAATATCAAGTTCGTGAATATTCAAGATGTTCACGTTGTGGTCGTCCTCACGCAGTTATGAGTAAATTCGGAGTATGCCGTATTTGCTTCCGTGAATTAGCTTACAAAGGACAAATACCAGGCGTTAAAAAGTCAAGCTGGTAATTTGGAAAGGAGGATTTAAACATGGCAGTAGTAACAGATACAATCGCAGATATGTTAACACGTATCCGTAATGCTAACCAAATGCATTACAAAGAAGTAAGTATACCTGCATCAAATACAAAGAAAGAAATCGCTAAGATTTTAAAGGATGAAGGATTTATTGAAAACTACAAAATAGAAAATGACAATGTACAAGGAACAATCGTTGTTACATTAAAGTATACAGATAAAAAAGAAAGAGTTATCACTGGATTAAAGAGAATTTCCAAACCAGGTCTTAGAGTATATGTTAAAGGAGAAGAAGTTCCTAAAGTACTAAATGGATTAGGAATAGCAATCATCTCTACATCTGAAGGTATAATGACAGATAAAGAAGCTCGTAAGAAAAATATAGGTGGAGAAGTTCTAGCTTATATTTGGTAATTAAATATAAGGAGGTGTAAATATGAGTCGTATAGGAAGTCGTATTATAAAAGTTCCTGAAACAGTTACAGTTACAAACAATAATGGAATTATTGAAGTAAAAGGACCAAAAGGAACATTAACTCAAAAACTTGCTAAGAATATAGAATTAAAGCAAGAAGGAAATGAAATAACACTTACTGCAAAAAACGAAGAAGCAAATGCAATGCATGGAACAATGAATGCATTAATCACTAACATGATTACAGGAGTTACTTCAGGATTTGAAAAGAAATTACAAATCACTGGTGTAGGATATCGTTTTAATGCACAAGGATCAAAATTAGTTATAAGTGCAGGATATTCACATCCAGTAGAAATGCAAGTTCCAGCAGGATTAACTATCGAAGTTAAAGACAATACTGAATTATCAGTAAGAGGAATAAGCAAAGAAGAAGTTGGAGAATTTGCTGCAAACGTAAGAAAAGTAAGACAGCCTGAACCTTATAAGGGTAAAGGAATTCGTTATAAAGACGAACATATTATCCGTAAGGAAGGTAAGAAAGCTGCTTAATAAGTAGGAAGGAGAAATAATTTATGATAAAAAAAGTATCACGTTCTGAAATGCGTCAAGTACGTCATGAAAGAATAAGAGAAAATTTATTTGGAACAAAAGAATTGCCTAGACTTAGTGTATTCCGTTCAAATAAGGAAATTTATGCACAAATCATAGATGATGAAAACAAGACTACTCTTGTATCTGCTTCTTCATTAGAAAAAGAATTAAAACTTACTAATGGTGGAAATATAGAAGCAGCTAAAGTTGTTGGAAAAGCAATAGCTGAAAAAGCTAAGAAAGCTAAAATTACAAAAGTAGTATTTGATAGAGGTGGAAATCTTTATCATGGACGTGTTGCTGCTTTAGCAGATGCTGCACGTGAAAATGGACTAGAATTCTAATAGGAGGGTATTATGCAAAAAAGAACTCATGAACCTAAAGAAAAACTATTTGAAGAATTAGTAATTGATGTAAAAAGCGTTGTTAAAGTAAACAAAGGTGGACGTCAAAGAAGATTCGAAGCAATAGTAGTAATTGGGGATCGTAAAGGTAAAGTTGGATTAGGTATAGGAAAAGCTAATGAAGTACCTGATGCAATCAAAAAGGCAATTCAAAAAGCCAATAAGAATTTAATCACAGTACCTCTAATTGATGGAAGAACAGTTGCTCATGAAGCAAATGGTAAGTCTGGAGCCGCTAAGGTTATGATTAAACCAGCTACAGCTGGTACAGGAGTAATCGCTGGAGGTTCAGTACGTGCTGTTCTAGAATTAGCAGGAATCCGTGATGTTGTTTCTAAATCTTTAGGAGCAAGAACAAAATTAAACATGGCACAAGCTGCAATTAATGCATTAGCATCTACAAAGACTGTAGAACAAATCGCAGCTATGCGTGGAAAAACAGTAGAGGAGATATTAGGATAATGAAATTACATGAATTAGAAAAAAATATCGGTGCTACTCATTCAAAGAAACGTGTTGGACGTGGATCTGGAAGTGGACTTGGAAAAACTTCAGGACATGGACAAAAAGGACAAAAAGCTCGTAGCGGAGTAAGCATTTCAGGAGTATTCGAAGGTGGACAAACTCCATTATATAGAAGACTACCAAAGAGAGGATTCTCTAACGCTCCATTCAAAATAAGATATGCAACAATCAATGTTGATGAACTTAACGCATTTGAAGATGGTGCAGTAGTAACTCCAGAAATCTTAAAAGCAACTGGTATTATTAAGAATCAATTAGATGGAATAAAAGTACTTGGAACTGGAGAATTAGAGAAGAAATTAACTATTAAAGCTCATAGTTTTTCTGCAAGTGCTTTAGAAAAGATTAAAAAGGCAGGAAGTAAAGCTGAGGTGATCTAAAATGTTTAAAACAATGAAACAATTGTTTACTCATGAAAATAAAGATCTACGTAAAAGAATTTACTTCACACTATTATGTTTAACAATATTTATTTTAGGAACTTCAATTAGAGTTCCTGGAACAAAGAATTTATCGCATCAATTAGGATTTTTAGAATTACTAAATACTATGGGTGGTGGTGCATTAAAAAACTTCTCAATCTTTGCATTAGGAGTTATGCCATACATCTCTGCTCAAATTATGATGCAACTATTACAAATGGATATCATTCCATACTTCTCTGACCTTGCAAAACAAGGAGCAACAGGAAGACAAAAGATAAATCAAATAACTAGATATTTAGGAATAGCATTCTCATTCGTTGAAGGTTATGCATTCTCATTAGCATTCTTAGGCAAAACAGCCTCACCAATGCAATATATCTATATTTCTACAGTATTAACTGCAGGAACAGCATTCTTATTATGGTTAGGAGATCAAATGACTCAAAAAGGAATAGGTAATGGAATCAGTATGATAATCATGGCTGGTATCATTGCATCTCTTCCACAAATGTTTATCGATGCATTTACAGCTCTAATACCATTAACAGGAACAGCCCAAGTTATAACATTTGGTATTGTTAAATTCTTAATTTTCGTAGCTCTATACTTTGGAATAATAGTAGGCGTAGTATTTGTACAAGAATCTGAAAGAAGAATTCCGATTCAATATGCTAACAAATCTACACAAGCAACTTATGGCGTAGCAGCACAAAGTTTTATGCCAATAAAAATTAATGCTGCAGGAGTAATCCCAGTTATATTTGCATCAAGCGTATTATCAATTCCAGGAATATTAGCTCAAGTATTTAAGAATAGTGGATTCACATTATTTGTGCAAAAATATCTATCATATACAACTCCAGTAGGATTTGTAATATATGTATTACTTATCTTCTTCTTCTCATATTTCTATACATTTATAGAATTAAAACCAGAAGATTTTGCTAAGAATTTACAAGAAAATGGTGGATATATACCTGGAATTAGACCAGGAGAAGAAACAAAGAAATACTTAAGTAGTATTTTAACAAGAATTTCAGTGTTAGGATCAGTATTCCTAGTAGTTATTGCAGGACTACCAATAATATTTTCTAAAGTTTCATCATTACCTACATCAGTAAGTATTGGAGGAACAGGATTATTAATCGTAGTTGGAGTAGCACTAGAAACTTATAAGCAACTGGAAGGAAGTATCTTAACTCGTGGTTATAAGAAAGGATACTCAAGAAGATAAAATGAAAAATATAATGTTTATAGCACCACCTGCTGCCGGAAAAGGCACACAAGCAGAAATGCTAAAAGAAAAATATAATATTCCACATATATCAACTGGAGATATTTTAAGAGAAGTATCAAAAGAAGATAGCGAATTAGGACAATATGTATTTGAAACTTTAGCATCTGGTGGATTAGTAAAAGATGAAATAACTTATACATTAGTTGAAAATAGACTTAAAAGAGAAGACTGTAAAGAAGGCTACATAATTGATGGTTTCCCAAGAAATATTGAGCAAGCCATTGAATATGATAAAATCTTAGAAAGACTAAATTATAAGCTTGGTAAGGTAATACTTATAAATATCGATGAAAAAACACTAGAAAAAAGAATCACAGGCAGAAGAACTTGCGAAGAATGTCATGCCATTTACAATATAAATGATCCTGACAAGACACCAAAAGTAGAATCAGTATGTGATTTATGTGGAGGAAAGCTATATCAAAGAAGTGATGATAATTTAGATTCATTTCAAACAAGATATAAAAATTATCTTAATAAAACTGAACCAATTATAAATCACTATAAAAATAAGAAAGTACTATACGAAGTAGATGGTAATAAACCTATTGAAAACGTATTTGAACAGATAGATAATATTATTAGTAAGTAGGAGGTAAGGATATGATAACAATAAAAAGTCCTAGAGAAATTGAACTTCTAAGAATTGCTGGAAATGTTGTCTATAAGACGCATAAATATCTAGAACCTATGATTAAAGAAGGAATAACTACAGCAGAACTTAATAGATTAGGTGAAGAATTTATAAGAAAACAAGGTTGTACACCATCATTTAAGGGTTGTGAAGGATATCCATATGCTATATGTATGAGTGTAAACTCAGAAGTAGTACATGGATTCCCTAGCAATTATAAACTTAAAAATGGTGATATAATAACTTTAGACATCGGCGCTTGTTGGAAGGGCTATCATGGAGATTCAGCTTGGACATATGCAGTAGGCGAAGTTGATGATGAAAAGAAATTTTTAATGGAACATACTAAAGAGTCTTTATTCAAAGGCTTAGAACAAGTAAAACCAGGACAAAGAATTGGAGACATTGGACATGCTGTAGAAGAATATGCACTAGCTCATAACTTAGGTGTAGTAAAAGAGTTATGCGGTCATGGTGTTGGAACAGAAGTTCATGAAGATCCAGAAGTATTAAATTATGGACCAGGAGGAACTGGACCAAAAATAAAAGAAGGAATGGTTATAGCAGTAGAACCAATGTTAACTGCAGGTAACCCGGATATCTATCTACACGACAATGATTGGACAGTAGATACAATAGATGGAAGACCATCTGCTCACTATGAACACACTGTCGTAGTAACAAAAGATGGATATGAAATTTTAACAGGAGAGTTAAAGAAAAATGGCTAAAGAAGATACAATCGAATTAGAAGGAAAAGTTCTAGAAATTATTCCAGGTGGAAAATTTAAAGTACAACTAGAAAATGGACACATTGTGGAAGCTCACGTTTCTGGTAAAATCCGAATGAATTATATTCGTATTCTAGCAGGAGATACCGTAATGATAGAACTTTCGCCTTATGATTTAACACGTGGGCGCATAACCTATCGTAAATAATAGGAGGGAAAAAGATGAAAGTAAAAGCATCAGTAAAACCAATTTGCGACAAATGCAGAGTAATTAAACGCAAAGGTAAAGTAATGGTAATTTGTGCAAATCCAAAACACAAACAAGTACAAGGATAATAAAATAGGAGGTGTATTAAATGGCACGTATTAAAGGAGTAGATATTCCAAATAATAAACATATATGTATATCATTAACATATATCTATGGAATAGGACAAAGTCTTGCAAAGACAATTTTAAAGAATGTAGGCATTGACCCAACAACTAAAACTGGAGATTTATCTCAAGAAGATTTAGTTACAATCCGTGATGAAATTAATAAACATTTAACTGAAGGAGACTTACGTCGTGAAGTTAGCATGAATATTAAGACTAAGATGGAAATTAATTCTTACCAAGGAAGCCGTCATAAAAAAGGTTTACCTGTAAGAGGACAAAGAACAAACCGTAATGCTAGAACTCGTAAGGGTAAAGGTAAGGTTGTTGCTAACAAGAAGAAAGATTAATAATTTAAAGGAGGTAAATACTTATGGCTTATAAGAGCAGAAAGAAAAAAGTTAAAAAGAATGTACCTGAAGGAATCGCAAGTATTCATTCAACATTTAATAACACAATAACTACAATAACTGATGTTGATGGAAATGTAATTAGTTGGTCATCAGCAGGAGCTATTGGTTATAAAGGAAGTAAGAAATCAACTCCATTTGCTGCCGGATCTGCTGCAGAAGCTGCAGGAAAAGTAGCTTATGACATGGGAATGCGTAAAGTAGAAGTTCGCGTAAAAGGTTTAGGACCAGGACGTGAAACAGCTATACGTTCTCTACAAACTGCCGGTCTTGAAGTTACAGCAATTTCAGACGTAACACCAATACCACACAACGGATGCCGTCCACCAAAACGTCCTCGTGGTTAATAGGTTTTAAATTTTAGTGGAAATATAAAGGGAGGTTAATTCATGTTACAATTTGAAAAACCAAATTATAAAATAACTGATTCTATAGAAAGTAAATTCTATGGAAAATTTGAACTTGAACCATTAGAAAGAGGTTTTGGTACTACTATAGGAAATGCTTTAAGAAGAGTATTATTATCATCTCTTCCAGGAAGCACAGCTAGTAGTGTAAAAATTGAAGGAGTTCATCACGAATTTCAAACACTAGAAGGTGTTTATGAAGATGTAACAACTATAATTTTAAATTTAAAAGGAGTAGTTTTTAAAAACCACTCAAAAGAAACTAAAGTATTACACTTACATGCAGATAAAGAAGGAGAAGTAACAGCAGCTGATATAGAAGAAATAGCTGATGTTGAAGTTGTTAATAAAGACAAAGTTATAGCTCACTTATCTGAAGGTGCAACTCTAGATATGGATATTACTGTAACAAACGGTAGAGGATATGTTAAGAGTGAAGAAATAGAAAGAATTTTTGAAATTAATAAAATTGGAGAAATAGCAATTGATTCAGCATATTCCCCAGTTGAAAGAGTTTCATATAAAGTAGAACCTGCACGTGTAGGACAAAACGAAAACTATGATAAATTAGTAATAGATATTTGGACAAATGGTGCAATTAAACCAGAAGAAGCAATTGCATTAGCATCACGTATCTTAATTGAACACTTAAACGTTCTAACTAATTTATCAGCAATCGCAGATGTTACAGGGTTAATGATTGAAAAAACTGAAGATCCTAAGGCAATTGCATTAGAAAAAACAATTGAAGAGTTAGACTTCTCACAAAGAGCATATAATTGCTTGAAACGTGATGGAATTAATACTTTACAAGAATTAGTAAGTAAGAGTGAAACTGAAATAATGAAGATACGCAACTTAGGTAAGAAATCACTTAAAGAAGTATTAGATAAAGTTAGAGATTTAGGATTAACTCTACATGATGATGATAAATAATAAGGAGGACAACCATGGCATATAGAAAACTTGGAAGAGATAGTAAACATAGAAGAAGTATGTTAGCTAATATGACAAAAGATGTAATTATGAATGAATCAATCGTAACTACAATAACTAGAGCTAAAGAAGTTCGTAAATTCGTTGAGAAGATGATTACTTACGGAAAGCATGCAGATTTAGTATCTCGTCGTAAAGCATTAGCTTTTGTACATAATGATAAGAAAGTTGTTGAAAAAGTTTTCAATGATTTAGCTAAACGTTATGAAAACAGAAAAGGTGGATATACTCAAATCTTAAAATTATCTGAAAGACGTGGAGATGACGCTTTAGAAGTAGTATTAAGATTAGTAGAAGAACCAGTTGCTGAAGAAAAGAAAGCTCCTAAAAAAGCTACAAAGAAAGCAACAAAGGAAGCTAAAACAGAAGAATAATAGTATCATATGATACTATTTTTTTTATGTTAAAGTAGTATCGATAGAGAAAATAAAATGATATAATTTATAGAAGAGGTAAATATGAAGATAAAATATATAATACCAATACTATTAATATTGATTGTAATGACTACAATAATTTTAAAAATTAAAAGTAACAAGATTGAAAACTATTATTCTAAATATATAGAAACAACAGGAACAACAAAAATCTATAATGAAAAATATAAAGAGATAGGTACACTAGAAAAAGGCGTTAGATTAAAAATTTCAAAAATAGAAAATAATGTGTTTAAAATAGAAGATAGTATATATTTAATAGACTATAAAAACACTAAAAAAATTAATAAAATATCAGAAACATCAAAAAAATATTTGCCATTGAACTATTCTATAACAAAAGAAAACATTAAAAATAAATATTTTAATTTAAGAAATATTGATTTAGAAGTTATAAAAGAAGACAATAAATTTTATAAAGTTAAATTTTTAAATAATATTTACGATATTGAAAAAGAAGGTTTCAAAAGAAAAGAAAAACAGCAGAAAGAAGAATACAAAAACAAAATTAGTATACTAAATTATTCAAACGTAACAGATATAAATTATATCGAAAGTCACTTAAAATATCTTAAAGAAAAAGGATATTTATCCGTAACAGAAGAAGATATAAATGGCATGGTGAATGGGGAAATAAATTTAGAAAAAAAGACAATATTCATTGTTCTAAAAAAAGAAACAAATGAAATAAGAAAGTTGTTTAAAAAATATAATTACAATTATAAAATATCAAATAAATATATTCTAACCAACTCAAGTTCAAATAAAAAAAGAATATACTCATCATATGATATGAAGAATATAAATTTAGCTAATTTTGACAAACTATTAAATAATGAAATTATATTTGAAGGAGAAAAGGCCACTAGCATACCAGTAATAAATTATCATTTTTTCTATGATCCAACACTAGATGAAAAATGTGGAGAGTTAATATGTCTTACAACACAAAAATTTGAAAGCCATCTAAAATATTTAAAGGATAATGGTTACAGAACTCTGACTATGAGAGAATATGTTGATTGGATATATGGAAGAATAGAACTTCCTAAAAAATCAGTACTATTAACTATAGATGATGGAGCTATGGGTACAGGAAAACATAATGGTAATAAGTTAAATCCATTATTAGAAAAGTATCAAATTAATGCAACACTATTCCTAATAACAGGATGGTGGAATATAGAAAATTATAGAGGATATTTCCTTGATATAGAATCTCATACAAATGATATGCATCTAAGAGTAAAGTGTGATAATTTGAATAGAAAAAAGCCACAAATATATTGCAAAAACAACAAAGAAATATTAGATGATTTAAAAAAGTCTATTGAAATAACAAATAGTAATGATGCATTTTGCTTTCCATTTTATGCACAAGACGAAAGAACAAGAAATTTAGTAAAAGAAGCAGGTTTTAAAGTAGCATTTATAGGTGGAAACAGAAGATCAACTAGAAACGATAATAAGATGTTAGAGCCAAGATATCCAATTAAAGCCAATATAACATTGGAAGAATTTATAAGAATAGTTACAATGTGATATAATTTAAGTGAGGTGATTAGATGAAAGCATTAATAACAGGTGCATCTTCCGGAATAGGACTAGCTATGGCTAAATATTTAGCTGAACAAAAGCATGAATTAATATTAGTCGCAAGAAGCAAAGATAAACTAGAAGATATACAGGCTAAACTTAATACAAAAGTAACAATAATTGCAGCAGATTTATCTAATGAACAAAAAGTAAAAGAACTATATGTATTAATCAAAAAAGAAAATATAGATATTCTTATTAACAATGCAGGATTTGGTATATTTGGCAATTTCTCTGAGATAGATTTAACAAAAGAATTAGAAATGATAAACACTAATGTTAAAGCAGTACATATTTTGACTAAATTAGTTTTAAAAGATATGGAAGAAAAAAACTTTGGTTATATACTAAATGTTGCATCATCAGCAGGATTAATGCCTGGAGGGCCTTTAATGGCTACATACTATGCAACTAAAGCATATGTAAGGTCTCTAACAGAAGCTATATATTACGAAGAAAAGAAGAAAAAGAAAAACATTAAAGTATCATTGTTGTGCCCAGGACCTGTTGATACTAATTTTAATAAAGTCGCAGGAGTAAAATTCGGTTTCAAGCCATTAAATGCAGACTATGTAGCAAAATACGCAATAGATAATATGTTTAAAGGTAAGATGAATATAATTCCAGGAAAGATAATGAAACTAGTAGTAATATTTTCAAAATTTATAAGTGAAAAAAGATTGCTAAAATCTGTATATAAAACACAAAAGAAGAAGGTAAAAGATGAATAAAAAATATCCAAGACACATAGGTATAATACTAGATGGAAATAGAAGGTGGGCTAAAGAAAAAAATCTCCCAACATTCGAAGGACATAAAAGAGGAATGGATAACATAGTAGAAATAGTTCCATATATAATAAATAAAGGAGTTAAGATACTAAGTGTTTATGCATTTTCCACAGAAAATTTTAAAAGAAATGAAAGTGAAGTAAAATATCTTATGGATATTTTTGTAACTATGTTTACAGAAAAATTAGATACTCTAAATAATGAAAATATAAAAGTTATATTTTCTGGTAGAAAGACTAAATTAAGAAAAGATGTACTAGAATCAATGTCAGCTATAGAAGAAAAAACAAAGAACAATACAAAAGGTATCTTTAATATTTGTATTAACTATGGTGGTCAACAAGAAATAGTTGATTCAGTAAAAAAAGTAGTCGAAGATGTTCAAAATAAAAAACTAGATATATCAAAATTAGATGAAAATAAACTATATGAATACATGTATAATAATTTAGGCCCAATGGACTTAATGATAAGAACAAGTGGCGAACAAAGAATAAGTAATTATATGATATATGAATTAAGTTATGCTGAATTATACTTTACTTCTACATTCTTCCCTGACTTCAATTCAAATGAATTTGAAAAAGCAATAGATGAGTTTAATAGAAGAAATAGAAGATTTGGAGGAAATTAAAAACCTAAATAGGTTTTTTTCTTATCTAAAGATTGACAATTAAAAGATATTAAAATAAGATAAATACTAATTGGAGGGAATATGATAGAAATAAAAAAATTAACATATAAAAACATATTAAAAGATATATCAATTTCTAACAAATATCCCCTAATTATTATTGCTGGACCTGTCGCATCAGGGAAAACAATTTTATCTAAAATAATAAATGGTGATATCGAAACAAAAGAACAAATTTATCTAGATAATAAATGCCAAGAAAACTATAAAACGCTAGAATATTACAAAAAAGTAAGGTTAATAAATGCCGAGTATATAAATAAAGAAATGACTATAAAAGATGATTTAAACCAATATATAGAAGATAATAAAATAGAAATAGTATCAAAAGAAAAATTAGAAGAATATGAATTATACAAATATAGAAACTGTAATATAAAAGACTTATCCATAGAAAATCAAATTAAATATAGCCTATTAAAAAGTATAATATCAAAACCAGAAAATATAATATTAGATAGTATAGATGATTACTTAGAAGAAGAATATTTAATAGATGTAATAGATAAACTAAAGGCATTAAATATAAAAACAATAATATTATCGAGAAGATTAGATTTGGGAGTATACTCTTCTTACATGTATATAATATCTAAAGGTGAAATTCTATTAGAGGGATTACCACTAGAAGTAATGAAAGAAGAAAATATATTAAACAAAATAGGACTATCATTACCATATATGGCAGACCTATCAGTAAAATTAATAGATTATGATTTATTAGATAATATAGAAAATGATATAGAGGAATTGGTGAGAAAATTATGGAATTAATATATGAAAACGAATCAATAAGATTTACTCTAAAAAGTGGTACTATTACATCAATACTAATATCAGAAGAAAAAGTGATAAAGGATACAATACTATTGAAGAACAAAACAAAACTAATAAAAGACAAAGAAAAAATAATAGGTAAAAAAGCATATAAATATTTTAATAAAATGGAATATATAGAAAAAGAAGTATATATAGATAGAAAATTTAAAACTATAAGAGAATATCTCTTAGATAAAATAAGAGAAGATAATATAGAATCAAAAAATACATTGAAGAAAATGATATCCTCATTAAAATTAGTGGGTTTACAAAAAGAAATAGATGATGAAATAGGGATTTTATCAACAGGTGAAATGAAATTATTAAATATCGCAAGATCACTACTTTCAAACCCGGAAATAATAGTATTTGAAGAGATGACACATAATTTATCATTTGACTTAGAAAGAGGCCTATATTTATTAATTAATAGATTAAAAGAAGAATTAGACAAAATAATAGTAATAATTACTAAAGATTCAAATATAGCCTACACAAAGTCAGATTATGCATATGTAATAGCAAAAAAAAGAATATTAGAAGGAAAATCTAAAGAACTATTCGAAAATGTAAAAGAGTTAAATAAAAATAATATTAAATTACCAAAAGCTGTAGAATTAGCTAATAAAATAATAGATAGAAAAATAAATATAACTTATCATAGAGATACAAGAGATATGCTAAAAGATATATATAAACATATCTAGAAAGGATAAATATGAAATTTTTAATAAAATTTGCATATGATGGAACTAATTTTTCTGGATTTCAATATCAACCTGGAAAAAGAACAATAGAAGAAGAATTAAATAAAGTATTAACTAAAATTAATAATAATCACAAGACAACTATTGTCGCGACTGGTAGAACAGATGCTAAAGTACATGCCTTATCACAATATGCTCATGTAAATTTAGATGTTAACATAACAGAATATAAATTAAAAAGAGCAATGAATTCATATTTAGATGATGATATTCATGTATTGGAAGTAAAAAAAGTTGATGATAGTTTCCATGCTAGATATAATGTTTTATCTAAAACATATAAATATTATATAAACTTAGGAGAATATAATCCTACAAGAAGAAATTATGAATTACAGTACAACCACACTCTAAATATAGAAAAAATGAAGGAAGCAATAAAAGTATTTCTTGGAGAACATGATTATAGAGCTTTTGTAACTCAAAATAAAGAAAAAGATAATTGCATAAGAACTATAACAAAAGCCGAAATAGAAGAAAAAAATAATATCTTAATCATAACATTTACCGGAAATGGATTTTTAAGATATCAAGTTAGAAATATGGTAGGAATATTAATTCGAATCGGGGAAAATAAACTAACTAAAGAACAGTTATCTGAAATATTATTATCTTGTGATAGAACAAAATCAGGGAAAACTGCTCCAGCATGTGGGCTATATCTAGAAAAAGTAGATTTTAGATATTAAATGGTTAAAAAAGTATTGATTTTTAAAGGGATTTGAAGTATAATTCTAATCGGTACATTTAAATCCCCAATGAATTAGATCCTGGGAAAATCTGATTCAAAACAAAGGAGAAGGAAATATGAAAAGTTATACACAAAAGAAAGAAACAGTAGTACGTAATTGGTATGTTATCGATGCTGAAGGTAAGGCATTAGGTAGAGTAGCATCTTTAGCCGCAACATACTTACGTGGAAAACACAAACCAACTTACACACCTAATATAGATTGTGGAGATAATATAATTATTATCAATGCTGAAAAAGTATTATTAACAGGAAATAAGTTAAATGATAAAATGTATTATAATCACTCTATGTATCCAGGTGGATTAAGAGAAAGAAATGCTAAAGAAATGGTAGAAAACTATCCAGAAGAAATGCTTGAAAGAGCAGTAAAAGGAATGCTACCACACACAAGACTTGGAAGACAAATGTTTAGAAAATTATTTGTTTACAAAGGAAATGAACACAAGCATGAAGCACAAAAACCAGCAGTGCTAGAAGTTAAGTAGGAGGTTAGGACATGGCAAAAGAAAAGAAAAATGTATATAGTGGAACTGGTCACAGAAAAACAAGCGTAGCACGTGTTAAACTAACTCCAGGAACAGGTAAAATAACAGTTAATGGAAGAGATGTTCATGAATATTTCCCAAATGAAATATTAATAATGGACTTAGTACAACCACTAGGATTAACAAACACTAAAGAAATGTTTGATGTAGCTGCAGAAGTAAGAGGTGGAGGATTCCAAGGACAAGCAGGAGCTATCCGTTTAGGAATTACAAAAGCATTACTAGAATATGATTCAACTACACCAGCTGATTCCGAAAATAGTTTCAGAAAAACATTAAAAGTTAACGGAATGATTACAAGAGATTCTCGTAAGAAAGAACGTAAGAAACCAGGATTAAAGGCAGCACGTCGTGCACCACAATTCTCAAAACGTTAGAATACATACTATTTATAAACCTTGGAATATCAATATTTTCAAGGTTTTTCTTTATTTAAGGTAGCTCTAAATCAGTCCTATTTCGTCTGTGTAAGACACACACAAGACACACACAAGACACAAAATACAAGTGGACTGAATAATTTTAATTTTTAATCAAAAAATACACTATGTTTTTTATCACAAAGTGTATTTTTATTTTAATAAATTTACTGTATCAATTAATTCCTCTATATCCTTATGAGTATAAACACGTTCCGTTAAATCTTTACTTGCATGTCCCATTATTCTTTTAACACATAATTTATTAGCAGTAGTTCTATCCATAAAAGTAGCAAAGGTGTGTCTAGTATAATAAAGTTTATGATTTTTATTTAATTAAATATTAAAAAAGTATCAACATAGTCAACTACATTTGATATACATATATTATGAAAGAAGGTAAAAGTTTTTTTCTTAAAAACGTTTTCTATAAAGAGAACAAAAAAAGAATTGAAATAGCCATAACTATAACAATCCCATTCAAATTTCAAGGAAAAGCCTAAGGGCTTTCCTTGATATATTATATTATCAAAAATAAAGAAAAATGTCAAAAATTATGAATAAAAGAAAAAGTAATCCAGAATATGCAACTAAATATATAAAAGAAAATTATAAAAGACACGAAATAAAATTACAATCTGATGATGAAGAAAAACTACAAACAATTCTAAAAAAATATAATATGAATATTAAAGAATATTTACTTTTAAAATTATAAGAAGATTTAAATAAAATTTAGATTAAGTATTGTTTAAGTTGTTTTGTGTAAGACACACACAATACACAAATATGCTAAAAATCATTTATATACAAAGGACAGCAATTCTCAAACGTTAGTAAATTATATAAAAAGATATATCTTTATGATGTATTTTTTTGTCAATAACTTGGGAAAATGTCTCAAATAATTTAAAACATTAGCGTTAAGCGTATACATGAATTGTATGCGCTTTTTGTTGCTGCCTTTTAAATACTTCAACTCTCCACGGATGATTCATTGGTGGGATATATTTCTTTTTAGGTTTAGTTAATGTCTTAGATAATAAATCTAATTCTTCGGATATTAATTTATGAGTTTTAAGCTCTTGAAGAGCGTAAACTTCATCATCAATAGTTAAGAATAAAGATTTATCAAAAGCTTCGATAACTAAGCATTCGCTACCTCTAAAAAAGCATTTTAAATTGGAATTCTCATCAACTGGTTGATAATATTTATTTTTAAATTTAATAGCGTTACCACTATCTATTTTTCTTGTTGTTAAGACAGCTAAAGTATAGTTGATTTTGTTAGCATCAGGAGAAATTTCAAAAGCGTTTGGAAGTTTTGTATAATCTAAAGCAAATTTATTGTTAAAATTTGGAATAAATGTATTAATTAAATAATTATTTGCATCATCTATGTTATCAATTCCTTCGATTCTGAGTTCTTGAACAAGGCGACCTTGGAAAGTAGAGTTAGCTCTTTCAATAGTGCCTTTAGCTTGAGAAACACTTGTTGTTTCAAGAGTAACACCTAATTGTTTGCAGGCATATCCGAACTGCGTTAAAACATCTTTAGAAGCTGTTCTTTTATCTTTTGATAGTGATTCGTAGTTGAAAACCGTACGATTATCTGTTTTGAAAAGAACGGGAATGCCATAGTTTTCAAGTATTTGCTTGAAAACATGATAGTAAGCTTTTAGTGTTTCCTGTTTAGAAAAATAACCACCAACAATAGTGCCAGAACATAAATCAATTGCTAAGTGAAGACAGCATTTGCTAGTTCCAAACCAGTTGTGAATAGAACCATCCATTTCAATCACTTCACCAACATACTTAGGTTTTTCTTGTCTCGGATGGGCATCTTCTAGACTTATTTGATGTGATATCATTAACTCTATTTCTTTATCTGTTTTCTTTCTGTTTTCTTTCTTTTTAAGTAATTGTATTTTCTTTAAGTCTCTTCTTGTTTTGCGTCTTAATTTTGGTGAATATATATTATTCTTAGTTAAAGTAGAGTATATAAAGTTATAGGACACTTTGATGTTTTCTCTTTCTTCTAATAAATCTTTAAAGTGATTAAAATTACAATCATAGTATTTATTCTGATAAAGTAGTATAATGTTCTGGGAGAGAGTTAGATCTAGTGTGTTGTTAGGTTTATGTCCTCGGTTGCCGTGGACAAATCCGGATTTGCCTTTCTCCTTATATTTAATAATAAGACGATCTATTTGTCTTCTCGATAAATTTAGTTTGATAGCAGCATTATTTTTATTGCCACCATTGTCAACTAAATTTTTTATTATAAAATATTTATTATATTCATTCATTCTTAATTTTACCTTTCTCATATTGTCACCTCAGTGACATATTATATATTTTAATTGAGACATAATCCAAAGATAATCATTAAGACATTATCACAAGATAATCATAAAAGATATATCTTTATGATGTATTTTTTTTGTATTAGAATATGATATAATTTAAATGGAGGTAAATATGAAAAAATATAAAAATATAGTATATGGTATTATGTTAATATTGTTA
The DNA here is from genome assembly GCA_963535465.1 of uncultured Erysipelotrichaceae bacterium. GTDB lineage: Bacteria > Bacillota_I > Bacilli_A > RF39 > UBA660 > CAUSWF01. Next base: position 54,662 of record CAUSWF010000004.1, read on the forward strand.
GGTATAATAATTGCACTAATAAGTTTGGATATAATACATACAAATTTATTGTTTAAAGGATGGTGGACATTAGTCATTATAATCCCATCTATAATAGGATTATTATTTGATGATGATAAATTAGGGAATTTAATATCATTAATAATCGGAATATTACTATTATTAGGCGTAAGAAACATAATAGACTATAAAATATTACTAAAATTATTTGTACCAATACTATTAGTAACAGTAGGACTATCACTTATATTAAAAAATATTTTAGAAAGTAAAAAAACTTTGCAAATAAAAGAGTTAAATAAAGTAAAAGATAATACAAAAGATATATTCGCAACATTATCTAATGAAAATAAAAAAATAATTGGAGAATTTAAAGGAATAAGTATAGACGCAGTATTTTCCAATGTCGAATTAGATTTAAGAGAAGCAGAAATAAAAAAAGATCAAGTTATAAATGTTTCTACAATATTTTCAGGAGTAACAATACTAACTAATAATAATATTAAAGTGATTGTAAAATCAGATTCACTATTTGGAGGAGTATCAAACCATATAGAAGAAAAAGATGAAGCAAAAGCAATTTATATAAATGCCTCATGTTTATTTGGAGGAGTTGAGATAAAATGAATATATCAAAAAAGACTATAAAATATTTTGCAATAGGTCTTGCACTATTTATAATTACAACCATGGCATTAAGTCTACACTATTTTACAAGAGCGCTATTATATATAATGCCTACAAATAATAACAACACTAAAGAATTAATTGAATTAAAAGGAATAAAAAATATCAATCCAGAATATCTAGACTTAGAATTACCACAAGGCGAAATTATAATAAAAAAAGGTGATAGTTTAAGTATTAAGACAAACTCAAAGAAAGTTAAAATAGAAAGTACAGATAAGAAAGTAAAAGTAAACACTAAAAATAATTTCAATAAAAACAATAAAATAATTATATCAACACCTCAAACATTAAAAGAATTAAAATTATCAACAGGAGCTGGAGCAATAAATATATCAGATATATTATTAGAAAAATTAGAATATGAAGCAGGAGTAGGGACAACTACAATAGCTAATGTTTTAGTCAAAAACGAAGCCAAAATAGAAGGTGGAGCAGGAAAAATAGAAATTACGAATTCAAAATTTAATAATTTAAAAGCAGATTTAGGAGTAGGATTATTTATTTTTAAAGGAGAAATCAAAGGTAAATCACAAATAGAATCTGGAGTAGGAGAAGCAAAAATTAATTTAACAAGCCCAATTGATGATTACAAAATAACATTAACCAAAGGAATAGGAAAGATATATGTAAATGGTATTTCTCAAAAAAACAATTTGACAATAGGTGATGGAATAAATAATTTAAAAATAGAAGGTGGAGTAGGAAATATAAAAATAACAACAAAATAAACGGATTTTATCCGTTTTTTATTGTTATTATAACTTGTAAAAATGACAATAAATAGATATAATTAACTATAGAATAAAGAGTATAGGTTAGAAGTATGATAGTAAGATTAATTAAGAAAAAACAAATCTTTAATTTTGATTTACCAAATAAAATATCAGGAAATTACTGGATTACTGATATAGATTATTTAGGCAATAAAAGAAATTTAATAAATGTCACTGAACTAAATGGGCAGTGGATTATTAAAAGTGACTTTGAAACTAAAATAATGTCAGGAAATAACGAAGTAGAGCAAGCAACATTGAAAGAATATAACTTATATTTTCTTAAGATAAATACAGATAATGAATATGTAATTCTTTATTGTTCACCAACTAAAGATAGTGAAACAATAAACTTAAAATATATAACACAAAAAGAAATAGTAATAGGAAATGACAAAGCTTGTGACATATACTACAATTATCCATTAATTTCATCAAGACATGCCAAATTAATATATATAAATGATAAATGGGTAATACAAGACTTAAATAGTAAATATGGAACATATGTAAATAATATCTCAATAACAAGAAAAGAACTAGAATATGGAGATATAATTTTTATAATGGGATTAAGATTAATTGCTTTAAAAGGTGGATTAGTAATAAATAAAATTGGTGATTTAATAGGATATAATCCACAAGCTTTCGCAATGGAATATCCATATGTACAAACACAAACTATATTCGATAATAAAGATGAAGAAAATCTAGAATTCTTTAAAGAGGAAGATTATTTTTATAGAGCACCAAGATTTAAAAAGAAAATTGAACCATGTAATATAGTAGTAGACGCACCACCTGCAAGAGTAGAAGAAGATAAAACTCCTGCTATATACGTAATAGGACCAATGGTTGGTATGGGGCTAACTTCAGTTCTTATGACAACAATGTTTTTCTTCAATGGCTCTAAAACTTCTTCACCATTAATGTCTACAATAAGAATTGGGTTACCATTATTAATGCTTATATCTATGATATTATGGCCAACACTTCAAAGAAGATATACAAAAAAACAAATAAGAAAAAAAGAAGAAATAAGACAATCCAAATATTTAGAATACCTAAGTAATAAGAAAAAAGAAATAGTATCTGAAATGGAAAAACAAAGAACTATTGAAACGGATAACTTTAAATCACTTGATGAAGTAAAAAAAGTAATATTAGAAAAAAGAAGAAATTTATGGGAAAGAGAAATTGAACAAGAAGATTTTCTTTCTGTAAGAATTGGAATAGGTTCTACTGAATTAATTGGAAATCTATCATTTCCACAAGAACATTTCAGTGTAGAAAAAGATAATTTGCTAGAAGAAGTATACAAGCTAAGTAAAGAATCTCATATGCTAGAAAATGTTCCAGTAACAGTATCACTATTAAAAAATAATATTAGTGCTATTATTGGAACTGCTAAAATAAAGAAAAATTTTATAGATGGAATAATATTACAGTTATTAGCATATCATTCTTATGAAGATTTAAAGATAATTATAATGACTAAGGATGAAACTAAAGGAAACTGGGAATATTTAAAATCAGCACCTCATACATGGCAGGATGATAAAAGTATAAGATATTTTTCAACTAATATAGATGAAGCAAAACAACTATCACTAATACTTGAAAAAGAATTACAAGAAAGAAAACTGCTTGGAGAAAAACTAAAATCAATGACATATGCAAATTTCAAACCATACTATTTAATAATAACAGATGATTATAAAATGGTAAGAGATATAGATATAATCAAAGATATATGTAGTGAAGAGAAAAACTATGGTTTCAGTTTACTAGCAATCTCACAACGTCTAATAAATTTACCAAATGAGTGTAAAACATTTATTAGTGTCGGAGATGACGCATCTACACTATTTGAAAATGAATTAGTATCAAATAAACAAAAAGAATTTGTAGCAGATTTTGACATAACTCTTAATATGAATGAAATAGTCAAAAAAATTGCTAATATTCCAATAGATATAACAAAAGAAAATAGAACTCTACCTCAAAGTTTATCATTCTTAGAAATGTATGATGTAGGTATGGTAGAACAATTAAATATTTTAAACAGATGGAAAACAAATGATCCAACTAAGTCATTAACCGTACCTGTAGGGGTAGATCCATCACAAGAATTATTTAAATTAGATTTACATGAAAAATATCATGGACCTCATGGACTTATCGCAGGTATGACTGGTTCAGGTAAATCGGAGTTTATTATTACATATATTTTATCTATGGCAGTTAACTATCATCCAGATGAAGTTCAGTTTGTACTAATAGACTATAAAGGTGGAGGCTTAGCTGGAGCCTTTGAAAATAAAGAAACAGGAATCAAATTACCGCACATAGCAGGTACAATAACAAACTTAGATACAGTAGAAATGAATAGATCACTAGCATCTATCCAATCAGAACTACGTAAACGTCAAAGATTATTTAATGAAGCAAGAGATGCACTAAATGAATCAACAATAGATATATATAAATATCAATCATTATATAGAAAAGGGTTAGTAAGAAAGCCAATATCACATTTATTTATAATATCTGATGAATTTGCAGAATTAAAAGCTCAAAGACCTGAGTTTATGGAAGAACTAATATCAACAGCTCGTATAGGAAGATCCCTAGGAGTTCACCTTGTTCTAGCAACTCAAAAACCAAATGGAGTAGTAAATGATCAAATATGGTCAAACTCTAAATTTAGAGTTTGTCTAAAAGTACAAGATAAATCAGACTCAATAGATATGATAAAAGTAGCAGATGCTGCAGAATTAAAAAATCCAGGTAGATTCTACCTACAAGTTGGATATAATGAATTATTCGCAATAGGCCAAGCTGCATGGGGAGGAGCAGGATATTTCCCAACTGAAAAGAGAAAGAAAAAAATAAATCAAGATATCACTATAATAGACAATCTAGGCAATATAGTAAAATCATTAACAGATGAAATAAAAGAACAAGCATCATCATCAGGAGAAGAAATAACTAATGTAATTAAATATATAGTAGATAAAGCAAATAATGAAAAAATAAGTATAGAGCAACTATGGTTACCTAAAATACCTAATGTAATTTATATAGATGACTTAAAAGAAAAATATTCCTATCATCAATCAAAATATAATATTGAGCCAATAATAGGAGAATATGATGATCCAGACAATCAACTACAAAATATTCTTACTCTACCATTATCAAAAGAAGGCAATACTATAATATTTGGTAGTGCAGGTAGTGGAAAAGAATTAATGCTTTCAAGTTTAATTTACAGCATAATTACAAATCATACACCAAAAGAAGTTAATTTATACTTAATAGATTTTGGAGCAGAAACATTAACTATGTTTAAAAATGCTCCACATATTGGAGAAGTATTATTATCAAGCGATGGTGAAAAAATAAATAATTTATTTAAAATGCTAAATCAAATGATGGAAGAAAGAAAAAAAATATTCGTAGACTACAATGGATCATATGAATTTTATATAAATCATGGTGGAAAAGAAATACCATTTATAACTGTAATAATAAATAATTGGGAAGCATTCCAAGAAACATATCCAGATTATGAAGATTTAATATCTAGAATATCAAGAGACTGTCTAAAATATGGAATAGTATTTATATTAACTACATCATCAACTAATGGAGTAAGATATAGATTAAAACAAAATTTCAAACAAAATATTGCTCTTCAATTCAATGACCCAGGAGATTATGCTAGTATATTACCTGGAGTAAGAAGAAAAGAACCTTCTAAAATATTTGGAAGAGGTTTAATACAAAAAGAATCAATATTTGAATTCCAAACAGCATACCCATATAAAGAAGAAAAGTCTTCTGAATATATTAAAGTTGTTTGCAAAAAACTTAGAGAAAAATGTAAAACTAGAGCCCTAAGAATTCCAGTATTACCTGAAGTAGTAACAAAAGAATATTATGATGATATTAAAGTAACAATGAAAAATATTCCAGTAGGAATAGAAAAAGAAACGTTAAACATATCAACAATAGATATATCATCAAATACTATTAATCAAATAATAGGAGAAGATATCTCAAGTAATAATAAATTTATTGATGGATTAATAAATGTTATAAGTAAGATAGAAAATACAAAGCAAATTGTATTAGATACATTAAATTTAATTAATATAGAAAATAACCAAAATATTTTAATAGAAAAAACAAACTATGAAAATAGAGTATTATCTATAAACAATTTAATAGAAAACATTAAAAATAATAATGATAATATTAACTATATAATAGAAGTAGTAGGAATAATAGATTTATTAAATAAACTTACTCCTACAACTCGTGAAAAGTTTAAAAATATAATAGAAGCTTCTAAAGAAATAAAAAATATTAGATTTATATTCATAGATACAATTGATAATATCAAAACTCTTCAATATGAATCATGGTATAAACAAAATGTAGATTTAGGAGAAGGATTATGGTTAGGAAATGGTATAGCAAATCAATTTACAATCAAAGTAACAACTACATCTCGCTCAATAAGAGAAGAAATACCTGAAGATTTTGGATATAGAATAAGTAAAGGCAAACCAACATTAATTAAATTTATATCAAATGAATAGGAGTAAATATGAATAAGAATAAAATATTAATAGAAATATATATACCATTAATAGAAAAATCATATGACATATATATTCCTATTTCAAAGACTATAGGAACTATAAAAAAATTACTAGAAAAATCTCTAGTAGAATTAACTGAGGGATCATATCAACCATCTACTAGTACCAATTTATACAACAAAGAAACAGGACTAATATATGATATTAATAAAAAAGTATATGAAACAGATTTAGAAAATGGTTCTAAACTAATACTAATATAGGAGGAATATGTCAGATTATAATAAATTTGTCGCTACAATAAATAAAATATTTGAACTAATAGGTAAATTAAAAGTATCTATAAAAGATCAAGATAATCTAAACTATATTTCAAATATAGAAGAGTATAAAGACTTAGTATTAAAAACATCTACTAAGTTTAGTAAGGATATAAAATGATAGGCGACTTAAAATATGAAGAAATTTTATCGACATCTAAAGAATTAGAAGAGTGTAGTAAAGAATTAATTAAACTAATAGAAGCAAATGATGCTTTTGAATTAAAAGACTTAGCATCTACGGTAGAAGGCTATTCTAAATATCTAACTACATTAGTAGAATTAAATAAAGATGCCGATATAGCGACAAAAGATGTAAATGAATAAAATCCACATAAATATGTGGATTTTTAATATTCAAAAAATTGTATACTCTTATTTAAATCTTCATCAATACCAGTTAAGTAACTGTTATTTTCAAATATAACATTTAAATCAACTGGTTCTCCATTAATATATTGATATGCAGCACATACCTTTACTTTCGCAATTCTTATAGCTTTATTATATAAATCATCAAATGATTCATTACTAGTTCTAGAATATATAGATGGATTTCTCCATAATTTATGATTCAAATTAAGAAAGTTAAATTTATCATTAAAATTTTGATGATAACTTATACATTCAAGCTTTATAAATCTATTAGTAGTAAAGGTATCTATTAGCTTATAGAAAAACTTCTTAATACCATATACATCTCTTCTCATAATAATTAAAGCCATCTTCATATAAGAACAAGATTTATAATATATTTTACCCATGTTCTTATATGAAAAAGTTTTATCAAATGTATAATCGAGAGTATCTATAGTATTTTTATTAAACATCTTAAGATCAAAACAAACTTTACCTATCGGGAATCTATATGGATTTATAGATTCTCTTCTTTTAATCATATAATTATCAATAAAATTCTCCATAAAGTGATGCATAGAATTATATTTATAAGTAGAAATATTACTAGGAATAAATATACCGGTCTTATATATTATAAAAGGATGAATAGTATAATCTAAAACATAATGACAAATAAAACCTGCCAGCATAGATATACTATCAGAATCATCTATATGATTATTCTTCATATACTCAACTATATTTATAAAAAAATCTTTACTCTTACTAGTATGTTGAATATGTTGAATATCTCTAATTTTTTTATTATATAAGTAAAACATTAAAGGATCAGTTCCTTGTCCAAACATCCTTAATCGAGACAAAATAATCTTATTTTTGATATTATAAGGCAACTGATCATATAAATCTTTAGTAAAATATGAATGAGTAATAGTAGATGGCATAGAACCTCCTCGTTAAAATATTATACAATAAATTCACTAAAATTTCATATTAATATGGACAACTAATATGATATAATTTTAATGTAGGTGAGTATATGATACCAAAGAAATATAAAACATTTAAAAATTTAGATGAACAAATTAGTATATTAGAAGATAAAGGATTAATTATATCCGATAAAAAATATGCTAAAGATGTATTGCTTAGAGAAAACTATTTCTTTATTAACGGTTATAGGCACCTATTAATGCAATCATCAACAGATAAAAAGAAGTTCATACCAGGTACTAGATTTGAAGAACTATATAGTATATTCCTATTCGATAGATCATTTAGAAATATAATATTTAAATACTTATTAGTTATTGAAAATAACCTAAAGTCTATAACATCATATCAATTATCTAAAAAATATGGATTTAAAGAATATGAATATTTAAAGCCAAAAAACTTTTCACAAGACTCATCAAAGCGAAGACAAATTAATGATTTAATAAGCAAGATGAAAAGACAAATTAGAATAAATGGAGGGCAACATTCAGCAACACAACATTATGTTCAAAATTATGGATATATTCCTCTATGGATATTAGTAAAAGTATTATCATTTGGAATAATTGGAGAATTATATTTGGTGCTAAAAGATGAAGACAAACAAAATATAGCCAATGCATATGGAATAGATTTTAAAGAATTAGAATCATATTTGCCAATACTAGCAAACTATAGAAATTTATGTGCACATGAAGATTTATTGTATAACAATAGAAGCCAAAAGTTAATAAATGACAATATATATCATCAAAAATTAAATATACCAAAAGATGAAGAAGGAATTTATTTATTTGGTAAAAATGATTTATTTGCACTTGTTATTATTATGAAACAATTATTAAATAATGATGACTTTAAAAATATGACTTTAGAGCTAAATCAAGTAATTGCAACACTTGCTTACAATTTAAACACAATAAGAGTAGAAAAAGTATTAAAAATTATGGGCTTTCCACCGAATTGGAAAGATATAGTAGATATAAGGAGTGAAGTAGATGGATAAAGAAGAAAAAATAGAAACAGCTAAAATAGAAGAAATAGATAAGAAAATAGAAATTTCAAAACCTAAAAAAGACAATTCATTATTAATAGCAATAATAGGATTTATATTAGGGGCAATATTTGTAATAATTATATTAAAAACAAATATGTTTAAAAATAACGGTAATTTAGTAATAACTAAAAATGAAACGCAAGTTTATGAGAAAAATTCTTTAGCAGCAGCAGTTGATAAAATATATGATGCAGTAGTATTGGTATCTGCATATAAAGGTGAAACACAATTATCAACAGGATCTGGATTTGTATATAAAGCTGATAAAAATTATGGATATATACTTACCAATGAACATGTTATAAGTAATGCTAATAAAGCGTTATTAACTATGAGTAATGGTAAGGAAATAGAAGGAGAAATACTTGGTAAAGACTCTTATTTAGATTTAGCAGTAATAAGAATAAAAAGAGAAGATATTATAGGAATAGCTAATATTGGTAAAAGTGAAAAAACAAGACTAGGAGATACAGTATTCACAGTAGGATCACCTATGGGAAAAGCCTATAGAGGTACAGTAACAGCTGGAATATTATCAGGAAAAGATAGAATGGTATCAGTTCCAGTTAAAAATTCAAAAAATGAAGACTGGATAATGAAAGTATTACAATTAGATGCATCAATTAATCCTGGTAATTCAGGAGGACCACTTTTAAACATAAATGGAGAAGTAATAGGAATAGTATCACTAAAATTAGTAGATGAAAAAGTAGAAGGTATGGGATTTGCTATACCAATAGAATATGCTATGAGTCATATAAATTCATTAGAAAATAAAAAAGAAATCAAATGGCCAGTACTAGGAATATCCATGGCAAACGTTTCTGATAAAAATACTTTGTATAGATTTGGTTTAAAAGTACCAGATAAATTAATAAACGGTGTAATAGTAGCAGAAGTAAAAGAAGGATCAGCAGCCTATGGCCAATTAAAAATTGGTGATATTGTTGTTAAAATTAATGACAAAGAAACAAAAGATATAGCTCATTTAAGATATGAACTATATCAACATCAAGCAAAAGATGAAATAAAATTGACTGTAATAAGAAACGGAAAAGAACAAACAATTAAAGTAAAACTAGGAGGGAAATAATCCATCCTAGTTTTATTTATTATTATTTATTGATTAGTTTTTTGCTTAACAACATATAGTAATGCTGGCACAGCAACTACAACTAAAACTATTATTAATAAACCAACAGCATCATTCTTTTTACTATTACTATTAATATTTTTAATATTTAGATTTTTTAAAGCATCAACTCTAGTATTAACATCTTGTTCATAAACTTTATTAATCTTGTTTAACATATCAGTAGTAAAGTCATTAGAAAATCCACTCCAAGATTGATCTCCAATGATTATGTAAGGAACACCATTAGCAGTCTCTCCTCTAGCCTCAGCTACATCTTGCATTAACTTAGCATTATCTTTATTATACCAAGTTTCATATCCTATAAGTTCAAATTTATCTCCATATTCTGCTTTAATAGATTTGAACCAAGCTTCAGCTTCAGCACAATGACTACAGCCTTCACCTCTAAACATATACACAGGAACTTTCTTAGAACCTTTTGGTATGCTTGCATCAGCAACAACTTCAGCAGAAGCAGAAAAAGGTAATATTAAAGCGCATAATAATGCAAAAAACAAATATTTTACTTTTTTCATAAATCCTCCCATAATTATTTTATCACAAAAACAAAACTACTGTAACTATTTATTAAATACTTCTATATTAAATGGAGGAATAAAAGACTCATCTTGAGTATCACCAACTTGTATAAAAGCATTTTCAACACCAATTTCTTCAGCGTAATTAACAACTTCCATATATTCTTCTTCACTAAGTTTTCTATTTAAATTACTATATTTAGTATAATTAACAGGCGTATATTGATTCATAATACTTATAATAATATTATCTTTATATTTATCATATAAATATTTTATAATCTTTTTACTATCATCTATATGACCTGGAATTATCAAAACTCTAACTATAATACCACTTTTCATAATACCATCTTCAATAATAATATTATTCTTACTCTTAAACATAGAGTCTAAAGCTTTTTTACAAGTATCTACATAATTATTAATAAAAGAATATTTAAAAGCAAGTTCATCATCAAAATATCTAAAATCAGTAAGATAAATATCAACATACTCATTAATCTCATCTATAGAATAATCATTCTCATACCCACTAGTATTATAAACAATGGGTATATGTAATTTATCTTTAACAAGCTTAATAGCTTCAATTATATGGTATGAATAATGGGTTGGAGTAACAAAATTTATATTATGAGCCCCCTTTTCTTGTAACTCCATCATAATATCAGAAAGTTTTTCTATAGTTATAACCTTACCATATCCTTCTAAACTGATTTTTTTATTCTGGCAATATAAGCATTTCATACTACAATTAGAGAAAAAAATAGTACCACTACCATTAACCCCACTAATAATAGGCTCCTCCCACATATGTAAACTATAATATGCAACAACTAACTTATCATCTGCTCCACATAATCCCTTATTTTTATATCTATTAGTAAAACATCTTCTAGGACATAAAACACATCTTTTTAATTTATCCATAAAATCACCAAAAAAATAATATCACATAAAAATAGAATAGTAAAATTACTATTCTATTTAATTCTAATTTCTTCAAAGTCATCATTTTTATTACAGCCGTCATAACTTATATTATTACTATAATATTTCTTACTTCCAAGTATAAGATAAGACAAACTACCTAATTTGACTTTCCTAGGTTTTAAATTTTTATTTTCTCTTTTGACATTATCAAAATAATTTTTAGAATATATAGAAGTAATATATCTAATGGAATTAACTAGCTTAGGTATAAAGTTTGAATACTCAAGTAATATAAATTTATCTATATTTATTATTTCCACATCAAAAGAATTAGTTTTAAAAACTAAATTACCATTTACTATATTAATATAACTCTTATCTAAATTATCAATAAATCCTAAAATATTATAAATATCATTACCATTATATTTTTCTAATATATTTTTATTTTTATATACATTAAGTGAATAAGATGAATTATTATTTGGATAAAATCTATAAATCATACATTAATCACTTCCATTACTAAATTATATTCTTGAAGATCAACATCATAAAAATTTATATCGCATCCATTAATTACATATCTATTAATATAAATATTTTTTCCATTAGTAAAAAGGACATATGAAGTATTATCTATAGTAACATCATCAACATATGTATAGTTCTTACCATTAACAATAATATCTAAAGCCTTCATATACTCCTCCTATCCTAATAATAAAATTATATCATAAAGAAAAAAATTATTAAAAAAAATCGTTTAAAATTGTCAATAATAAAAAATAATATGTTATAATTCTTATGAAAGCAGGAAACATGAAAACAGATAAAAATATACTAATAGCATTTTTGCTTAATTTATCATTTTCAATATTTGAATTTTTTGGAGGAATATTTACAGGATCAGTCGCAATATCATCAGATGCATTACATGATTTAGGAGATGCTTTAAGTATCGGATTATCATATATATTAGAAAAGATAAGTAAGAAAAAAGCTAATAAAAAATATACATATGGATATATAAAATATTCAATAATAGGAAGTATTATAACAACCACGATCTTGCTAGTAGGTGGAGTATTAGTAATATATAATTCAGTAATTAGAATATTTAATCCAATGTCGATTAATTATAATGGAATGCTTATATTTGCATTAATAGGAATGATTGTAAATATAGTTGCATCATATTACACAAAAGATGGTGATTCTCTAAATCAAAAATCTGTAAACCTACATATGTTAGAAGACGTATTGGGCTGGATAGTAGTATTAGTTGCATCTATCATAATGAAATATACTAATATCAATATAATAGATCCAATACTATCAATAATTGTCTCATTGTATATATTTTATAATGCACAAAAAAACATGAAAGAAGTATTAAATATTTTCTTAGAAAAAACTCCTGAAAATATAGATATAGATCAAGTAGAAGAAAAAGTATTAAAGGTAAAAGGAGTATTAGGTATACACCATATTCATGTAAGAAGTATAGATGGATATACAAACTTTGCAACACTACATGTTATAGTAAAAAAATATAATTCAAATATAAAACATGAAGTAAAAGAAGAACTAGAAAAATTAGGTATATGTCATTCTACAATTGAATTAGAAGAAGAAAATGAAAAATGCCATGAAGAATTATGTGAAATGGATAATAAAAAAACAATTCATAACCACCACCATCATTAAATGACACTTTGTCTAATATATTGTAAAATTAAATAAGAAAGGTAAAATATGAAGATTGAATTAAAAAATATAAATAAATCATTTGACAAGAAACATATATTAAAAGATATATCATTTAGTATAAAAAGTGGACGAGCACTTGGGTTCCTAGGAAGAAATGGAGCAGGTAAAACAACTACAATAAGAATACTTATGGATATATTTAGAGGAGATACCGGAGAAATACTTTTAGATGGAAAAAAGTTTAATAGAGAAGAATATAAAATTGGATATTTACCAGAAGAAAGAGGAATGTATCAAAAAGTTAATATATTGGATCAATTAATATATTTTGGAGAACTAAGAGGAATGAGTAGAAAATCTGCTAAAGAAAGCGGAGAAAAACTATTAAAAAAACTTGGAATAGTAGAATATGCTAACAAAAAGTTAGAAACATTATCTAAAGGTAATCAGCAAAAAGTGCAATTAGCTGAAGCTCTTATTACTGATCCGGACATAATAATATTAGATGAACCATTCTCAGGACTTGATCCTGTCAATGCTCAAAGTTTAAAGAATATAATAAAAGAAAATATAGCTAAAGATAAAATAGTAATATTTTCATCACATCAAATGTCTCAAGTGGAAGAATTCTGTCAAGATATAGTATTTATTAAAGCAGGAAGAATTATAAAAAACTGTTCACTAGAAGAACTAAAATCAGAATATAGTGGTAATAAATATATTATAAATACAACAGATAATGATAAACTAAAGAAGATATTAGAAAAAAACAAAATATCATATTACGAAGAGAAAGAAATAATAATAGAAAATAGTAATTTATTAGATATAGAAAAACTAATATTAAAAAATGATATTGTAATAGAAAAAATTGCTAAATATCAAAAAACTCTAGAAGAAATATTTGTAGAAATAGAAGGTGACAATAATGAATAAGTTATTAAGAATAATATCGTTCGAATATAAAAATATTGCCTTTAAAAAAGCATTTATTATAACTACACTTATTATGTCTCTTATAGTATTAGGAATATCATTTGCTCCAAGAATAAGTAAAGCTATAGAAAAATCAAATAAGAATAGTAAAACTGAAGAAACTACTAAAGTAGGATATGTAATAGAAAAAGATATAGATGAAAAAATATTAAAACAAATACCAAGATTTATGAATTCTAAAAAATATGATTCTTTAGATCAAATGAAAAAGGATATTAAAAAAGAAAAAATAGAAATTGGATATAATTTCAAAAGTAGTGAAGAATTAGAAGTAATATCATTAACAAACTCATCTGGAAAATTTTTTGGAAGCGTTCATAATATTGGAACCTACTCAAATGAATTAGGAGAATATAATAAAACAAAATATCTAATCGAAAAAAATGTAGATCCTGCTAAATTAGCAGAAATAGAGTATAAAAATTATAAATTAACAGAAGTATCATTAGAAAAAGATGCAAGTAAGTTTTTCGCACTAGGATATGTGGTAATAATGGTTCTATACTTTTTAATAATTCAGTACGGAATAATAACTGCAACTAATATAGCAAGAGAAAAAAATGATAGAACAATGGAATTATTAATAACATCAACATCATCAGCAAAATTATTAATAGGGAAAACAATCGCATCAGTACTAGTAGCAATGACAGGATTATTAGCATACATTTTATCTGCATTGATAGGTTATATAATTAATAAATCAACATTAAGTGGAATATTTGAAATGATATTTAAGACTGCATTAACTCCTAAATTTATAATAGTATTAATATTATTTAGCTTAATAGGAGGATTTATGTACTTTATATTATACGCAATGTGTGGTTCACTTGTTAATAAAGTAGAGGATGTAAATTCATCAATCGGAGTACCTCAAATGATAGTTGTAATAACATTCATGTTAGCAATGTCTGGATTAACTGCTCCAAATACTGGAATAATTAAACTAACATCATTTATACCGATAACATCACCATTTATAATGATAATGAGAGTATCTGTTAGTGAAGTAAGCAATATGGATATTTTACTATCAGCATCAATATTATTAATAACTACTATATTAATATCTAAATTATCAATTAAAGTTTATAGAAATACTACATTAAATTATGGAAACAAACTTAATATAGTAAAAGAAATAAAAAAGGTATTTAGAAGAACAAAAGCTTAATATAGGAGGAATATGATAATATTAGATGGAAAAAAATATAGAGACGAATTATTAGAACAATATAAAGAAAAAATAGAAAAAGAAAACTTAAATATAACATTAGCAATAATACAAGTTGGTAATAATGAAGCCTCAAATATCTATGTAAAAAACAAAATAAAATTTTGTAATAAAGTAGGAATAAAAGTAGATAGCAGAATATTATCGTCTGAAATAAAAGAAGAAGCACTCCTAGATATAATAGAAGAATTAAACAACGACGAAAACATAACTGGAATAATACTTCAATCTCCAACACCTAAACATATAGATTTTGATAATTGCTGCGAAAGCATATTACCAACAAAAGATGTAGATGGATTTGGAAAAGATAATATATATTCATTATATATGAATAATGAAAATATATTACCTTGTACAGTAAAAGGAATAATAAAATTACTAGAGCATTATAATATAGAACTAACCGGTAAAAACATTACTATAGTTGGAAGGGGTAATATAGTAGGTAAACCGCTACAGTTAGCATTAGAAAATAGAAATGCTACAGTAACATTATGTCATTCTAAAACATTACAACTAGAAAATCATATAAAAGATGCTGATATATTAATATCAGCAGTAGGAAAACCTAATCTAATAAATAAAGATATGGTTAAAGAAAATGTAGTCGCAGTAGATGTGGCAATAAATAGAGTAGATGGTAAGATATGTGGAGACTTTGATGAAAATGTAGCAGAAAAAGCATCTATGATAACACCTGTACCAGGTGGAATAGGTCCAATGACTATTGCAATGATAATAGATAACCTTATAGAAATGAAAGGAAAAAATAAAGTAAAGGTGAAAAGATGAAAAAAATATTATTAGTATTACTAGTGAGTATATTATTACCACTAAATGTAGCAGCAAAGGAATATGTTCAACCAGGAACAAAGTTAAAATTAACTATCGCAGATGAATGGAAAGAAGTGGAAACGAACAGCTGGCAAAATGAATGCGGATATATTTATTATGATGAAGTAGATATGTATCATGAATTGTCAAGCAAATACAGAAGAAGCGAAATGAATGGCGATAATTTAATTAACAAACAATTTGAACTTGCTTACGTAGAAAATATGTCAAAAAGTGCATTAAAACCAGCAGGATATGAAATAAAAAGGGATAAGATTAAATATATTACAATATGGGGAATATATCAGGGAAGTTACTATAATATGTTTTCAGGTATAAATAACGGTTATCGTTACACAGTGTCTTATTTTGGAAAAGAAGATAAAAAATGCTTAGATAAATTTAACTTAATTAAGAAAACAACTACTTCTACAGTTAAAAATGAAAGCTATGCACTAAGAGAATGGATGCCATATGCAATAGTAGTAGTACTAGTAATAGTAGCAGGAACAATTTCTACTGCAATTGAAAAAAATAAAAAACTAAAAACAGCCACTGATATAGCAAATGAAAAAGGTGAAGAACCACAAGTAAGAAAAATGACTGTTAAATCAAATAGAAAAGAAGATTAATAAATAATCTTCTTTTTATATATAAAAAGACAGCATACGCTATCTTAAAAATCATAATGGCAGGGGATGAAAGAATCGAACTCTCAACCGTGGTTTTGGAGACCATTATTATACCATTTAACTAATCCCCTAAGTGATGAAATGATTATAGCATAATAATTATAATCATTTCAACATTAAATTGTTATTTTATAACGCTAAAACTAATAGAAGAATCAAATTCTCTAATATCAGATATATTACCTATTATAGTTTGACCAGGAACAATAGCGCCTTTATCTGCATTAATACTAGGGTCTTTTAAATTCACGATATTTTTAATATACTCAATATTTTTATTTTTATCAGCTTTAGTAGTTCTATATATTAAATTATATTCAGGAAAACTATTATACTTAATATATGAATTATATCTAGCAATAGCTTCTATCAATATATCGGCAACTACTCTACTATCTAATTTTTTAGTACCAAAACTAATAGAAGAAAAAGCAACGTCACTATCGACAGCATCCTCAGTATCACTAGGTATTTTACCATCTAAATGAACACTATTAAATCCAACCTTACCAGAATAAAGTCCAGCGACATTAACTCCATTACTGATGAAAGCTGCTCTCAAAGCTAAAGAAAGAGCATGAGATTTACATCTAGAATTATCATAACTAGTAATAATAGTAGAATCTATTCCTGTATTATTAATTTGATCTAGAGTAATAACTATTTTACGATTAGTATCAGTATTAAGCAAATCATTACTTAATTCGTATTTTAATCCATCTTTGTCTAAGTATTTGCATATATCATTAATATAAGAAGACATACACTTATCATTATTAATAACAATTTTCAATTGATTTATATCCTTTATATCCATCTTAACCTCTCTAAATAAATTATATCATATAAATTAGAAAATATGCATTTATAGTAAAATATGATAATATATTATTAATAGGAGATAATATGAAAATAGGAATATTAGGAACAGGAGCATATGGACTAGCTCTTGGAAATATAATAATAGATAATAACCACGAACTAGTTATGTGGACAAAGTTTAAAGAAGAAAAAGAATTACTAGATACAACAAGATGTAATGAAAGAGCAATAAAGAATTTTAAAATACCTGAACAAATAATATTTACAAATGACTTAAAAGAAGCAGTAAATGACAAAGACTTAATAATTATAGCAATACCAGCTGCATATATATTAGAATTAGTAGATAACCTAAAGCCTATGATAAAAGATAATAACATATTAATAGCAACAAAAGGTATTGAAAATGAAACTGGTAAGTTCATAAATGAAATATTAGAAGAAAAATTAAATACAAAAAATATTGCGGTAATATCGGGACCAAGTTTTGCCAAAGACTTAGTAGAAAGAATGCCAGCTGGCTTATCACTAGGGTCAAATAATGAAGAATTAATAACTATCGTAAAAAAAGCATTATGTAATAAATATATAAAGTTAAGAGAAACAAAAGACATAATTGGAGTAGAAGCGTGTGGAGCGATAAAAAATGTAATAGCACTAGCAGCTGGTATGTTAAGCGGACTTGGAGCAAATGAATCAACTAAGGCAATGCTTATAACAGAAGCAATACATGATATGAAGGAAATGTTAAAAGCATTTGATGCTGATAGTAAGACTATATTATCTTTTGCAGGAATTGGAGATTTATTATTAACGTGTAACTCTGAAAGCAGTAGAAATTTTTCCTTCGGTAAATTGATAGGCGAACAAAAATCAGAAAAAGAAATAGAACAATATTTAAACACTACAACAGTAGAAGGAATGTACACGCTAAAATCAATATATAAACTACTAAGAAATAAAAAAATAAACATAGAAGTTATAGATTTGGTATATAATATAATAGTAAGAAAAGAAAAACCAGAATCATTACTAACATTTCTTGTGGAAAAAGATTAGGAGGAAATATGAAAAAATATATAAAGACTACAATACTATCATCAATATTATTATTAATATTAGGAAGCTTATTAATATTTAAGTCGGCAGAAACATTAATAGTAATATCTTATATAATTGGAGGAGTACTAGCAATGCTAGGTACTATGGCTATTATAAAGTATATAAAAAAGAACAAAACAGAAACAGATAATGAATTAGATATAATCTATGGATTGGTTACAATTGCTTTTGGGATGATAATAATATTTAATCCTAAATATATAGGTAGTATATTACCATTTGTATTAGGATTAATAATATTTATTGCAAGTGTAATTAAAGTACAGTATGCAAGATTATTAATGGATATGAATAATAAAGTATGGAAAGCTACCATGCTAGTAGCTATGATAAGTGGAATATGTGGATTTTTCTTAATAATAAATCCATTTATGGCTGCAACATTAGTTACTAAGGCTATAGGTATATATGTAGTTATTTATTCTATACTAGATATAATATCAACACTATCAATTTCAAAATATGCTAAAGATGTAGAAGAAATAAAAGAAGCAAAGATAGAAGAGATAAAAAAATAATATGCTAACATTATTTAATATAATGAATGAAATAGATAAAATAGAAAAAACTGTAAATGGCTTAATTGATAAATACGCATCAACACCATTAGCTGGAACAATAATATTTATAGTAATCCTATTAGTAATGTATATAGCAATAAATTCATCATCAAATAGGAATAGAGGATAATAAATAATTATATATAAATGAAAGAGATTGATACTCATCAATCTTTTAATTTGGAATAAAGATTATATTTTGTAAAATTATATTTATGGTGGTATAATACAAACAGGAACGAGGTTTATAATGAATAACGATGAATTAGTAATAGGAAAAAAATACGAAATTCATAGCTATAAACATGATGGAAGTATTCATAGATCGTGGGATGAAGCAGTTCTTTTAGAAATAAATAGTAATTATTTAGTATTCGGAAATAATAGAACTAAGGTTACTGAGTTCGATGGCAGAACATGGCGAACAAAGGAACCAGCAATATTATATTTTTATAAAGATAAGTGGTACAACGTAATTGGTCAAAAGAAAAAAGATGGAATATATTATTATTGTAATATTGCAACACCTTATATATTGGAAGAAAACACGGTAAAGTTTATTGACTATGATTTAGACTTGAGAGTCTATGCAGATGGTAGCTTTAAAGTACTTGATAGAGGTGAATATAAATATCACCAAAAATTAATGAACTATCCAGAAAAATTAGACAAGATTCTAAAAGATGAATTAACTAACCTAATAGAATTATCTAAAAGTAAAAAAGATGGCTTTAATAATGAAGAAATAAAAAAACAATTTGCAGCTTATGAACGTTTGAAAAAGAAAAATTAACTTTTTCTTTTTTTTACAAAAGAATAATACAAAGTACAATTTTAATATAACCATTGATAAACAAAGGAATATAAAAACAACAGTACGTGGTGTTTGTTAAAAAACCATTGAAAAATAAAGAAAAAAACATAAAAAAACATAAAAAAAGTGTTGACACTAATATATAGATTTGTTATATTAAACGTGCAACTTGAAAAGAGAAACGGCAAAAAACAATAATTTTAAAAAAATAATTAAAAAATTTTAAAAAATTGTTGACACTAATATTTCATTTTGTTATATTAATGAGGCAGCCAAAAAAGTTGCAATCACTTACAAAAAAATATTTCATAAAAAATTAAAATTTTCCTTGAAATATAATTGAAAGTGGTATATATTATTAAACAGGCAACAAAAAGCCTGATTCAAATGCGAAAAATAACAAAAAGTATTTGACTTAGAGTTATGCGTTTGATATAATTAATATGCATTTCGTATTACGAAATGATGATCTTTGAAAACTAAGCAAAACGTCAATTTTGAATAGCTAGGAACAAATCAAAAATTCAATGAATATATTATTGAGAGTTTGATCCTGGCTCAGGATGAACGCTGGCGGCATGCCTAAGACATGCAAGTCGAACGAGGCGGCCTATTGAAGATGGAGTGCTTGCACAAAGTTGGATGTAGTTTACCGTCTAGTGGCGCAAGGGTGAGTAACGCGTGGGTTATCTGCCTTCAAGACTGGGATAACGGTTAGAAATGATCGCTAATACCGGATAATACATATTTCAGTACGCTGTTATATGTTGAAAGGAGCCTTTAAAGCTCTACTCGAAGATGAGCCTGCGTCGTATTAGCTAGTTGGTGGGGTAAAGGCCTACCAAGGCGACGATGCGTAGCCGACCTGAGAGGGTGATCGGCCACACTGGGACTGAGACACGGCCCAGACT